>CAKSQS010000061.1 GCA_934486705.1 uncultured Eubacteriales bacterium | reverse complement strand
TGGTGGGAACAACAGGGCTCGAACCTGTGACCCTCTGCTTGTAAGGCAGATGCTCTCCCAGCTGAGCTATGCTCCCGTCATGTGTACCGCCCGGTTTGCATATCACTCACCGGCGACAGACATTATCTTACCATAACAAAGCCTGTTTGTCAAGTGTTTTTTTGATTTTTTTGATTTTTAGTCGTTAAAGGCTTTTCTGTAACAGTTTATGCACAAACGCCGCGTTTATTGCATAAATTTTTTTAAAAAACAAAGCAGGTCTTCCCATATTCCGAAAACCTGCTTTTGCTTTACAAATTATTCCTCGGTTTCAGCCGGAGCTTCTTCTGCTGCGGGAGTTTCCTCTGCGGCGGGAGTTTCCTCTGCGGCGGGAGTCTCAGCCGGAGTTTCGTAAACCGTTTCATCCGGTTCGGAAACGGCGGGAACTTCCTCCTCAGCCTTTTCGGGCTCTAAAAGCGCACGGATAGAAAGGCTTACGCGCTTCTTCTCGGGGTCAACGGCAATAATCTTTGCGTCAACTTCCTGACCTACAGTCAGCTCATCCTGCGGCTTTGCTATGTGCTTATCGGCAATCTGGGAAATGTGAATAAGTCCGTCAATTCCCGGAATAATGCGGGCGAACGCGCCGTATGTAGTCATGCTGACTATTGTAACCTTAACGGTATCGCCTACGTTGTAGTTATTTTCAAAAATAACCCACGGGTTGTCCTCGGCCTTTTTGTAGCCGAGAGAAATTTTTCTCTTTTCGGGGTCGAGCGCTTTAACGTAAACCTCTACGGTATCGCCCACGAGCACTACCTCGGACGGATTTTTAATTCTCTGCCACGAAAGCTCGGAAATGTGCACCATTCCGTCAACTCCGCCTATATCGACAAACGCGCCGTAGCTTGTAAGAGACTTAACAACGCCTGTGAAACGGTCGCCCACGGCTATGGTCTCCCAAATCTTATCCTCTGCCGCCTTGCGCTGCTCTTTGAGCACGCTGCGGATAGAGCCAACCGCTCTGCGGCCTCTGCCGATCTCGATAATGCGGAAAGAAACTTCCTTGCCCTTTAAATCCTCAAGGGATTCACCGCGCGACGCGGTAGCCTGGGAAGCGGGGATGAAAACGCGCACGTTGTTGGAGTAAGCCACAACGCCGCCCTTGATAACGTCCTTAACAAAGCCCGTAACGATTTCGCCCGAATCCTTGGCTGCGACTATATTATCCCAACCGGCAATAGCATCGTAACGACGCTTTGAAAGCATTGCGGTTCCTTCCTGGTCATTGATCTTCATAATGATAAGATTAAGCTTATCACCCGCCTTTACCTCGTCCATAAGCTTTACGTCGGGATCTGAAGAATACTCGTCCGCTGTAACATATCCGGTGACACCTCTGCCGATGTCCACCGAAATTTCGCCGGGGTTGACAGCAATAACCGTACCTTCTACCTTCTGGTCGCCCGTTAAGCTGCTGAGCGAAGCCTCAAATGCTTCCTCATCCGTCATTTCCTCAAAGCTTTTTTGAACAGATTCTTTTACCTCCGTCTGTTCCTCTACCGGTTGTAAATTTTCCGACATGGTTTTAATAACCTCCTTTATAATACCCGCAGGCGTAGATGCGCCTGCAACAACTCCCGCCGAGCGGCACTTATCAAACATAGCGCCGGTAAGCTCCGCCGCCGTTTCAATAAGATACGCCCTGCCGCACTCCTCTTTGCACACGTCAAAAAGCTTTGCCGTGTTTGAAGAATGCCTGCCTCCGATAACGATCATCACGTCATTTTCAGCCGCCAGCTTTCGGGTCTCCTGCTGGCGCATGGAAGTCGCATTACATATTGTATCAAATATTTTTGCATTTGTACATACTTTTTTTGAAATTTTCTGAATTTCTTTCCAAATTTCCGCGTTGAAGGTCGTTTGAGCCACTAAAATGACCCTTTTTCCACTGAAATTTTCCTCTTTTTCAAGTAATTCCCTGAATTGCTCCGCGCCCGAAACGACATAATATTCGCCCGTGCAGTGCCCCACTATACCAATTACCTCTTGGTGAGACGCGTCCCCCGCTATTACCGTTATGTAACCCTCGGCGCTTTTTTCGGCGACTATTTTATGAATTTTCGCAACGAACGGGCAGGTGGCGTCCACCGTTTTAATGCCCGCCGCAGCCGTTTCTTCAAAAACCGCCGCAGGCACGCCGTGCGAACGTATTACAAGGGTCTCGCCCGGTAAAACCTCGGTATATGACGAAACGGTTCTGACCCCCTTGCTTTCAAGCTCTTTAACCATTTGGTCGTTATGAATTATAGGGCCTAACGTGCAAACCCTTTCGCCCTTTTCGAGCAGGTCGTACACCGTTTGCACCGCGCGGTCTACGCCAAAGCAAAAGCCCGCGGTTTTTGCAAGAGTTATTTTCAAGCCTTCTTAGTCCCTTCCGTAATTATTTTAACCACAAGCGCAACAGAGTCATCCAATGCTAAGTCTGACGTATCTGCAAGGTATGCGCCCTCCGCCCGTTTCAGCGGGGCTGCCGCCCTGTGCGTATCGTTATAGTCCCGCTTTTCAATATCGGCGTATACCTCTTCAAAGCTTACGCTTTCGCCCCTTTCCGTAAGCTCGCGGAAACGCCTTTCGGCGCGCACCTTGACAGAAGCGGTAAGAAAAATTTTAACGTCGGCATTCGGCAGCACCACCGTGCCTATGTCTCTGCCATCCATAATAACATTGTTTTCACGCGCCAACTGCCGCTGCATTTCAAGCAAAAACGCCCTTACGGCGGGCTTTGCCGAAACTGCCGACGCCATCATTGAGACTTCGGGCGTGCGAATAAGACCCGATACGTCCTCGCCGTCCAAAAAAACGTGCTGCTCGCCGCCCGAAAAGCGAATATCCACCGCCGTGCCCGACAACACCTTCTCAATATCCCTATCGGACGATACATCCGCTCCCGTTTTGCTGAATTTAAGCCCCACCGCGCGGTAAAGCGCGCCCGTATCTACATATATATATCCTAATTTCTCGGCTGCACGCCTTGCTATCGTGCTTTTTCCCGCGCCCGCAGGTCCGTCAATTGCTACATTTACCATTTTCACTGTCTCCTAAACATTACTGCCCGCCGCAAACCCTGTTGAAAAGGCTATTTGCAGGTTAAAGCCGCCTGTGTATGCGTCCGCGTCTATTATCTCGCCCGCGAAATAAAGCCCCTTTATAAGCTTTGAGCCCATTGTTTTGGGGTCTATTTCTTTAACCGATATTCCGCCGCGGGTAATTATCGCCTCGTCTATCGGGCGAGTTCCCGTTATGTGCAAAGTCAGTCCCTTTAAAACCCCGCAAAGCGCGGCGCGCTGCTCTCTGCTTATACTGTTTACCTTTCGGTCGGGTTCTATGCATGAAAGCTTTACAACTATCGGAATTAAGCTTTTCGGCAGCAACTTATCAAGTGAATTTATAAAATCGCGGTTTTTTTCTTCGTCAAAATCCCGCAAGATACGCTTATCAAGCTGCTCGGGGGTAAGCCCCGGCTTTAAATCTATAACCGCGGTGTATTGCTTTTTGCCGATATACCGCATATGCGCCGAAGCGCTTAAAACTAAAGGCCCTGATATTCCGAAATGGGTAAAAAGCATTTCGCCGAGCTCCGAAAACACGGGCTTTTTCTTGCCCTCCTCAAAAACCGAGAGTGTAACATTTTTAAGTGAAAGCCCCGCAAGCCTTTCGCAAAAGCCCTCGTGAGCGTTAAGCGCCACAAGCGACGGCTTAATTTCGGTAACGGTGTGACCGAGCGCCCTCGCCATTTTGTAGCCGTCGCCCGTAGAGCCCGTAAGCGGGTAGGACATACCGCCCGTCGCAAGTATCACGCCGTCGGTGGGCAGTGTTTCGCCGTTTTCTAGCATTACCCCGCTTACCGCCCCGTTTTCGGTAAGAATTTTTTTTGCTGTGCCGTGAATTATTTTTGTGCCGCCCCGTTTTGCGGCTTTCACAAGCGCGTCCGCAATATCCGCCGCTTTATCGGACACAGGGAAAACCCTGTTGCCGCGCTCGGTTTTAAGCGGAACGCCGAGCGACTCGAAAAATGTCATGGTATCCTGCGGGGCAAAGCCCGAAAAGGCGGAATATAAAAATCTTCCGTTCTCGGGAACATTCGCAATCAGCGTGTCAATATCGCAGTTGTTGCAAACGTTGCAGCGCCCCTTGCCGGTTATCATCAGCTTGCGCGCGGGGCGCTCGTTCTTTTCAACAACGGTTATTTCAGCCCCGCCGTTCCTATATATATAATTCGCTGTGCACGCCGCCATAAGCCCGGCAGCACCGCCGCCTATAATTACAATTCTTTTCATTTTTTCACCCGAAATATTTTACCGCAGAAACGGAAGAAAGTCAACATTAGACATTAGATATTAGACGGTAGATGTTAGATAAATACCGCTAAGATTTGCACAAAAGGCTCCCTTGCCTAAAGGGTGCGGGTGTCCGGTGGACACCTCTGCGAAGCAGAAGCACCGACCGAGGCGGCAGCCGAGACGCTGGCAAAACCACAGGTTTTGACTGAGGGATTTTTACAAACTAAAAAATCAATCTTTTTTTAGATATTCCTTTATTATATATTCAATTAAATTATTTCTTGCCCTGTTTTCTTCCTTTGCCTTTTCATCCAACTGTTTCAGCGTTTCTTCATCAAGTCTTAAATTTATTTGTATTTTATTTGTCATAATATCACCTCGTTACCATTATAGTATATTATGACCAAATTTCAAGATAACACCTTGTTACCATTTACAAACTTTATTTTGCATCTTGATGGTGGTAACATAGTGATATATAATTGTCGTATTGGGAGGAATGTACTATGAAAAAAGAAGAACAATTTGAAATCCTGCTTGAAAAAGTCAAACAGCTGTCGCCCGAAAATCAAAAGGCAATAGTTTTTCTGATTGAAAATTTTGATTTGGTCAAAAAAATGTGCGAAAATTCGGGAAAGACGGATGAGGAGATTCAAAAAAGATTGGCAATAGCCAAGGAAAAACACGATCATATTATGTTAGGTCTGCTTGTTGCGGCGCAGTTATTTAATGAAAAATAAATCAGCTCCGCCTTTCCGATTATCGGGAGGGCGGATTTTTCTGCGGCAAAGCCGAAAAAAGAGAGCCAATTTGCCTCCCCTGTGTAAGGGGAGGTGTCAGCCGTATGGCTGACGGAGGGGTTGTTACAAAATGAAAAATACCCATCAGTCACTAACGTGACAACCGCTGACGGCGGCGGTCTCCTCTGTCAACTGCGTTGACGTCTCCCCACACCGTGGGGAGCAACCCCCTCTGTTTTGACTTGCGTCAAAAAGAAGGAAGCCTCAGGTCAGCATTAAAGGTCTGCGATTTAACAAAAAGTTCAATATTTTTTTGTTGACAAAAGGGGCTTTTGTGTTATAATAGTTAGCAAGCTAACAAATATCTGCGAGGTGATAATGTGCAGGGTGAAAAGGACGTAGGCTTTGAAATACGCACGCTTTCAAATCTTATAAGGCGGGATGTTGAAAAAAATATTGCAAATATGAACCCGAAACCGAACGGTAGAATACACGGCTGGGCGATAAATTATTTTTACGAAAACCGCGATAAGGATATTTTCCAAAAGGATTTTGAAGAAAAATTTTCAATCAGGCGTTCAACCGCGAGCAATATGTTAAAGCTTATGGAAAAGGACGGTTACATTAAGCGCGAAAGCGTAGAAAACGACGCGCGGCTTAAAAAAATTGTGCTGACGGATAAAGCGGTAAAAATTCACACCGAAATATGCAATGATATTGACGCGCGGGAGAAAAAGCTGCGAAAAGGGCTGACCGACGAAGAACTTGAGGCTTTTTTCCGCATTACCGAAAAGCTTAAACACAATATGGAAGAATAGGAGAGACAGTATGATAAAAACACTTATGGGCAGTATAAGGGAATACAAAAAGCCTTCGATTTTAACCCCGATATTAGTTTCTATTGAGGTTATAGTTGAGTGCGTTATTCCTTTTTATATTGCAAAGCTTATAAACCACATACAAAACGGCACGGATATGTCGCTTATATTAAAATACGGCCTTATGCTTATTTTATTGGCGTTCGTTTCCCTGTTTTTCGGGGCTATGGCGGGCAAGACCTGCGCCACGGCTTCGTGCGGGTTTGCGAAAAATTTGCGGCACGACCTGTTTTACAAGGTTCAGGGCTTTTCGTTTACCAATATCGATAAATTTTCAACCTCAAGCCTTGTAACCCGCCTTACGACCGATATTTCAAACGTGCAAATGGCGTATATGATGATAATACGCATAGCGGTGCGCTCGCCTATGATGTTCATTTTCGCAATGATAATGGCGTTTAAAATGTGCCCGCAGCTATCTACCGTATACGTAGCGCTTGTGCCGTTTTTGGCTTTTGCGCTTTTCCTTATAATAAGAAAGGCAATGCCGCTTTTCCAAAGCGTATTTAAAAAATACGATAACCTTAACAACTCAATTCAGGAAAACGTTAAGGGTATGCGGGTTGTAAAATCCTTTGTGCGCGAGGATTATGAGAAAAACAAGTTCGGTAAGGCATCCGAAGAGGTTTGCGCCGATTTCACAAAAGCGGAAAGGCTTGTAGCCCTTAACAGCCCCGCTATGCAGATTGCTATGTATGCGGCAATGGTAATAGTATCCTATTTCGGCGCAAAGCTTATTATAAGCAGCGGCGGCAGCGCCATGGGAGTGGGCGACCTTTCAAGCCTATTCACTTATGGTATGCAGATATTATCAAGCCTTATGATGCTTTCAATGATTTTCGTTATGATTACGATTTCAAACGCGTCCATGCAGCGCATCTGCGAGGTTTTAAACGAAGAAAGCACCATTGAAAACCCCGAAAACCCCAAAACAGACGTACCGGACGGCAGCATTGATTTTAACGGCGTTTCCTTTAAATATCACGCGGGAGCGGAAAAATATGCCCTTACCGATATTGACCTGCACATAAAATCGGGCGAGACCATAGGCATTATAGGCGGCACGGGCAGCAGTAAATCATCCTTAATTCAGCTTATTTCCCGCCTTTACGACGCAACCGAGGGCGAGGTGCTTGTGGGCGGCAGCAATGTTAAGGATTACGACATTGAAACGCTGCGCAACGCCGTTTCGGTGGTTTTGCAGAAAAACGTGCTTTTCTCGGGCACTATTAAGGAAAACCTGCGCTGGGGCGATATGAACGCGACCGATGAGGAGCTGGTGCGGGTATGTAAGTTAGCGCAGGCGGATGAATTTATAAACACCCTGCCCGACGGGTACGATACCCACATAGAGCAGGGCGGCACAAACGTATCGGGCGGGCAAAAGCAGCGCCTTTGCATAGCGCGCGCACTGCTTAAAAAACCGAAGATAATTATTTTCGATGACTCCACAAGCGCGGTTGATACCAAGACCGACGCGCTTATAAGAAACGCGCTTGCAACCGAAATACCCGATACCACAAAGATTATTATTGCGCAGCGTATTTCATCAGTGCAGGATGCCGACCGCATAGTTGTTATGGAGGACGGCAGAATAAACGCCGTGGGCACGCACGAAGAATTGCTTAACAGCAATGAAATTTATAAAGAAGTATACTATTCGCAGAATAAGGCAGGTGAAGAATAATGCCGGGACCGAGAGGATTCAAGGGCGGACCTAAGGCTAAAAATGCCAAGGGCACGCTTTCAAGACTTTTTAAATATCTTTTTAAATATTACAAAACCTATCTTGTTATAGTGGCGGTGTGCATTTTATTGAGCGCGCTTGCGGGAACGGTTTCATCCCTCTTTTTAAATCGGCTTTTGCTTGTTATTAAGGACGGTCTGGATATAGGCTTTAATTCCGTTTCGGGCAGACTTATGCAGGTAATAGGGCTTATGATAGGCTTTTACGCCTTGGGCGTTATTACCACCTTTATTTACTCGCAGCTTATGGCGGTAGTCACGCAGGGCTTTTTGAATAAAATGCGGCAAAATATGTTCGGCAGTATGCAAAGCTTGCCCATAAAGTATTTTGACACGCACACCCACGGCGATATAATGAGCTACTACACCAACGATATTGATACCCTGCGCCAGTTAATATCGCAAAGTATGCCGCAGCTTTTCACCTCGCTTTTAACAATTATAGCGCTGCTTTTCTATATGCTTTATTTAAGCGTTTGGATGACCCTTGTGGTGTTCCTCGGTGTTTTCGCCATGACTGTGGTAACCAAGAAAATAGGCGGCAACAGCGCGCGCTTTTTCGTAAAGCAGCAAAAGGCAATAGGCGTGGTAGAGGGCTATATTGAGGAAATGATGAACGGGCAAAAGGTCGTTCAGGTTTTTTGCCATGAGGAAGAAAGCAAAAAGGATTTCGATAAGATAAACGAGCAGCTCTTCAAGGACGCTGAAAGCGCAAATATATTTGCGAATATACTGATGCCCATAATGGGCAATATCGGCAATATTCTGTATGTGCTTATTGCCTTTATCGGCGGTATTTTGATTATTGCAAACGCGCCCAACCTCTCCCTTTCGGGGCAGGCAATTTCGGTTGCGGTGGTAGTGCCGTTCCTTAATATGACGCGGCAGTTCACCATGAGCATAAGTCAGGTTTCGCAGCAGATAAACTCGGTGGTTATGGCTATGGCGGGCACAGAGCGTATATTTGAGCTTATGGACGAAAAGCCCGAAACGGACGAAGGCTACGTTACCCTTGTAAACGCGAATATCGACGAAAACGGCAATATAACCGAGAGCGAAAAGCGCACGGGCGTTTGGGCATGGCGTCACCCCCACCACGACGGCACCGTAACATACACCCGCCTTACGGGCGATGTGCGGCTGTTTGACGTTGATTTCGGCTATGTTCCCGATAAGATAGTACTGCATAACATTGATATTTACGCAGAGCCGGGGCAGAAAATAGCCTTTGTTGGTGCTACGGGCGCGGGCAAGACCACAATTACCAACCTTATAAACCGTTTTTACGATATTGCGGACGGTAAGATAAGGTACGACGGCATAAATATCAACAAAATTAAAAAAGCCGATTTACGCCGGTCTTTGGGCGTTGTTTTGCAGGATGTTAACCTGTTTACGGGTACGGTTATGGATAACATTCGTTACGGCAGACTTAACGCGACCGACGAGGAGTGCATTGCTGCGGCAAAGCTTGCCAACGCGCACGGCTTTATAGAAATGCTGCCCGAGGGCTACAACACGGTGTTAAAGGGCGACGGCAGCGGTTTATCGCAGGGGCAGCGGCAGTTAATATCAATTGCGCGCGCGGCGGTTGCCGACCCGCCCGTTATGATACTTGACGAGGCAACCTCAAGCATTGATACCCGCACCGAGGCGATAGTTCAAAAGGGTATGGATAGGCTTATGCAGGGCAGAACGGTGTTTGTTATAGCCCACAGGCTTTCCACCGTTCAGAACTCGGACGTTATTATGGTGCTTGACCACGGCAGAATTATAGAACGCGGCAGCCATAAAAAGCTTATTGAAGAAAAAGGCAAGTATTATCAGCTGTATACAGGCGCATTTGAGCTTGAATAGGGCATATAAAAAATAAAATACCCCGCTGTTTTGACGTAAATCAAAACAGCGGGGTATTTTTGAATGAAACGAAACCGAGGGGGATATGCTTTACACTATTTTGTTTTGGGGGCTGCCGTTTAAATAAGCGGTTATGTTGCCGCTTACAATATCCAAAAGCCGCAGTCGTGTAGGCAGCGGCGCCCACGCGGTGTGCGGGGTGATAATTATATTCGGCGCGTCTGTAAGCGGGCAATCGGGCGGCATGGGCTCGCGTGTCAGCACATCTATTGCCGCGCCCGAAAGCTTGCCGCTTTGAAGGGCGGCAAAAAGCGCGTTTTCATCCACCGTGCCGCCACGCGAGGTGTTTATAAAGAATGCACCGTCCCGCATTTTGGCAAAAGCTGCAGCGTTCATCATTTTTTCGCTTTGCGGGTTTAAGGGGCAGTGCAGCGTTACTATATCGCTGTTTTCAAGCAGCATATCAAGCCCGACAAATTTCGTTTTGCCGTTTTCACGCACGGTTCTTGTGTGCACCAAAACATTCATACCAAGCCCCTCGGCGGCTTTTTCCACTGCCTTGCCTATATTTCCGTAGCCCACTATTCCGAGGGTCTTGCCGTATACCTCGTCGCCCGAAAAAATAAGCGGAGAAAAAACACCCGAGCGTTTCCACCCGCCCTGCTTTACAAAGGCGTCGTACTGCGGAATTTTGGTGTAGTGCATAAGAATATAGCCGATAACCTGCTGGGTCACGGCGTTTGTAGAGTAGCTGCCCGCATTGCAAACGGTAATTCCCTTTTCTTTTGCGGCGGCAATATCTATATTATTATATCCCGTGGCGAAAAGCCCTATATAGCGAAGTTTGGGCGCGGCGTTCATAATTTCCCTGTCAATAACCGTTTTATTGCAGAGAATTATTTCCGCATCCGCTGCCGCCGTCAGCAGCTCTTCATGGGTAATATTGTCGAATTTTGTAACCTCGCCGAATTTATCGAAAACATCAAGCGGCAGATCTCCGTTTGATTCAAGGGTTGCGGTATCAGTTAAGAGGAGCTGCATCGTCCTTGCGCCTTACCTTTCTTTTAGTGCCGTCCGGCTCTAATATATATGTGTTTTCAAGCTGGGCGATAAGGCTTTGCTTGTAGGCGTTTATATATTCGCCGCGAAGCTTTAGTTGCTCGGCTTTTTCTTCCTCTGTAAGCCCCTCCGCCTTTTGCTTTCTTGCAAGCTCGTTTATGCGGGCAATTTGCTCTTTTGTCATAAAGGTTTCCCCTTTTAGATTTCGTTTCTTCCCTCAAGCGCGCGGGCAAGGGTGTATTCATCGGCATATTCAAGGTCGCCGCCCACGGGTATTCCGTAGGCAAGGCGGGTCACCTTAATGCCGAGCGGCTTTATCATACGGGATAAATAGCTGGCGGTCGCCTCCCCCTCAACCGTGGGGTTGGTAGCCATAATTATTTCGGTCACGCCGCTGTCGGAAAGGCGCGCCATAAGCTCCTTTATTCGCAGCTGCTCCGGCCCTATGCCGTCAAGCGGGGAAATAACCCCGTGCAGAACGTGGTAAGTGCCGTTATATTCCCGCGTGCGCTCAAAAGCCATAACGTCCTTCGGCTCGGCAACAACGCATATCACGCTGTGGTCGCGCTCGGTATCGGCGCAAATGGCGCAGGTATCCATATCCGTAAGCGCCTGGCAAACCTTGCAGAAATGTATTTTCCGCCGCGCATTAACAAGTGCTTCGGCAAATTTTTCGGCGCGCTCGGGCGGCTGCTCTAAAATGCTGTAAGCCAAGCGCTGCGCGGTTTTTCTGCCAATGCCCGGCAGCCGCTCAAACTGGGCTATAAGCTCGGTAAGCGGCACAATACTGTTTTTAGCCATTATCAGAAAAGCCCCGGCATATTAAGCCCGCCGGTAATAGCGCCCATTTCGTCCTCGGCGGTCTTTTCCGCGTTGGATACAGCCTCGTTCACCGCAACGGTTATAAGGTCCTCAAGCATTTCGGTATCCTCGGGCTCAACCGCGTCGGGGTTGATTTTAAGGGCTTTTATACGGTGCTTGCCGTCAACCGTTACTTCAATCATACCGCCGCCCGAGGTTGCGGTATATTCGCGCTGCTCAAGGTCAGCCTGCAGCTCTGCCATATCCGCCTGCATTTTCTGTGCCTGCTTTAGCATCTGATTCATATTGCCGGCGCCGCCGGAATTGGGTAAACGTACTTTCATTTTTTATATCTCCTTAATTTATTTCAAAATTTTTAAGCTTGCCCGCAAGCTCCGCAAGCGGGTCTTTTTCGTCCGTCTGCGCTTTCGGCGCGGTGTAAGGCCCTAATTTATAAGCCTTACCGAGCACATTAAGCGCGGCTTTTCTTATAGCGTCGCGGTACATTGGGTTATTTACCATTGAGCGGAAGTTTTCGTTCGGCGCGTCTATTAAAAGAAACGGTCCTCTTGTGAACGCTCTCGACTCATTTAGCACGCCTGCTATAAGCGGGCAGGAGGTTTTGAGTATTCGCCTAATTTCATCCCATTCGCCGTTCTCCACCTGCTCTATATCGCCCGAGCTTACCGCCTGCGCGGCGGGTTCGTCGGGCGGGGCTTCGGGCAGAGGAATATCCTGCTCGGGTTCTTGTGTTACGGCGGGCGCAGGGCTTTCCGCGCGCGGGCGCGGGGTTATTTTTGCCGCCCCCGTTTCCAGTGCGTTTATTCTTCTTTCAAGCGAGGACAGATCGTTTGAAAGCGAGGGGGTGCAAAGCTTTATCAGCGCCATTTCCATTTCGCAGCGGCGGTTGCCGCTTTGCATACCCGCGGCGGACGCCTGCAAAAGGGAAAGCGCGTGCATAATATCCTTTATATCAAAGGCGGCAGCCTGCTCGGTTAGGGCTTTCAGCCGTGCCTCGGAGCAGACAATGGGTTTATTATCGCTCTTTACGGTTTTAATTATCATAAGGTCGCGGAAATGCGAGGTAAGCTCGGATAAAAGCCGCTGCATATCAACAGATGTATTGTACAGCTTGTCAGTCAGTAAAAGCGCACCCTCTGCGTCGCGGCGGTTTATGCAGTCGGCCAATTGCAAAAGGTAATCGCCGCCCGCCATTCCGCAAACGCTTTCCACCGTTTCTTCGTTTATATTTTTACTGCCCGAGGCGCACAGGTCTAAAATAGAAAGCGCGTCGCGCATACCGCCGTCAGCCGCGGCGGCTATTAAAGAGGCTGCGCCGTCTGTTACGGTCAAGCCCTCTTTTTCCGCTATATACTGTATTCTTTCGCAAATTCGCTCGGGGTCTATTCTTCTGAAATCAAACCGCTGGCAGCGTGAAAGAATGGTTGCGGGCAGTTTATGAACCTCGGTTGTGGCAAGAATGAAAATAACATGCTCGGGAGGCTCTTCAAGGGTTTTAAGCAGCGCGTTGAAGGCGCTTATGGTAAGCATATGCACCTCGTCTATAATATAAACGCGGTATTTTGAAGAGGCAGGCGCAAAGCTTACTTGGTCGCGCAGCTCTCGTATGCTGTCAACACTGTTGTTTGAAGCCGCGTCTATCTCCACAATATCGGTATTTTCCCCGTTTGCAACCGATAGGCAGCTTTCGCACTCAAGGCAGGGGTCGCCGTTTTTGGGGTTCAGGCAATTTACCGCCTTTGCCAATATTTTGGCGGTAGAGGTCTTGCCCGTGCCGCGTGTGCCCGTAAACAGATACGCATGCGTGGCTTTGCCTGCGGAAAGCTCGTTTTTAAGCGTTTCAGTAATATGCTCCTGACCTACAACGTCCGAAAAGGACTGCGGGCGGTATTTCCGATAAAGCGCCTGATAAGACATACGCATCCTCCTTAATAAAATGGTACAAACTGTTTTTTGTTCCGAATTCCGAATTGATTAACAAAAATATAGCCTTACTCACCCGGGTGTACGAACGAACCGATTTACTGCGGCGCACGGGGAATACCGCTTAATGCTGCTCGGTTCCCCGCCTGACATGGTTCGCAGCGCCCCGTCGCACAGGACCCGCCCGTTCGCACACCCGAGTGAACAAGGTCTACGCATTGTATTTTAACACAGATTTTATTTTTTTACAATACCCAAGATATAAAATGTTGAAAAAAATTCATAATGCTGATATAATTAGCGTGTATAATAAATTTAAAAAGGTTAAAAGGGTGTGAAGGTTATGACCGGTATAACCGTAAAGGAGCTTTTATCGGCAGAGGGCACTTTGGCGGAAAAGCTGCTTGGCAGCGTGACTTATCCGTTTGAGGCACTTAAAAAAATAGGCGATTATATTAAGGAGATAGGTCCTACGCTCGATAAGGATATTTATGAGGAACGCGGCGAAAATATTTGGATAGCAAGGTCGGCAAAGGTAGCGCCGAGCGCGAGCATTACAGGTCCTTGCATTATAGGCGAAAGAACCGAGGTTCGCCACTGCGCTTTTATAAGGGGCAACGCGCTTGTGGGCAACGATTGCGTGGTGGGCAACTCCACCGAGCTTAAAAATGCTGTGCTTATAGGCACGGTGCAGGTGCCGCACTATAATTACGTGGGCGATTCCATACTCGGCTTTCACTCGCACATGGGCGCGGGCTCAATTACTTCAAACGTAAAGTCCGATAAAAGCCTTGTAGTGCTTAAAAAGGGTGAAGAAAGGCTTGAAACGGGGCTTAAAAAATTCGGCGCGATACTCGGCGACTATGTTGAGGTGGGCTGCGGCACGGTGCTGAACCCCGGAACTGTAGTGGGAAAAAACACAAATATTTATCCGCTCTCATCTGTGCGCGGCGTTATAGAGCCGGACAGCATTTATAAAAAAAGCGGGGAAACGGTAAAGAAACGTTATGAGTGTTGAGCTGTGGGATGTATTTGATGAAAACGGCGTTCCCACGGGCAAGACCGCGCTTCGCGGGCACTCCGTTTTAGCGCCGGGCGAGTATCACTTGGTGGTGCATATCTGGGTAATATCAAAAAGCGGTATGTTCCTGATTCAGCGCCGCGCGGACGATAAAAAGCTTATGCCCGGCGAATGGGCGGCAACGGGCGGCGCTGCCATTGCGGGGGAGGATTCGCTTTCCGCCGCGCGCCGCGAGCTGCTTGAAGAGTTAGGTATTGCCGCCGATAAAGGCAATATGCGCCTGCTTACAAGAATCAAGCGCCGCAATTCGCTGCTTGACGTGTGGCTTACCACCAGCAATACCCCCGCGGAAAAGCTGACACTGCAGCAATCGGAGGTTGCCGAGGCTAAGTGGATAAGCGGCAAAGAGCTTAAGGAAATGATAAAAAACGGAAGCTTTCATAATTACGGTAACGAGTATTTTGAAAGCGTTTTCGGCAAAATAGAAGATTACAGAGGAGCCGTTGTATGAGTCTTAATACAGAGGGTGTAAGCTGCGTAAGATGTCACGCATATCTTTTCCCCGAGGACGATATAGTTTATTGCCCCGTGTGCGGCGCGCCGCACCACAGGGAGTGCTATAATCAGTTAGGGCACTGCGCGCTTGAAGAATTTCACGGAACGGATAGGCAGTACGATAAGGTAAAGGCGCGCGAGGCCGAGCAAAACGCCGCCGAAAAGCCGATTATCGGCGAAAACGCCGAGGGGCTCATAACCTGCCAAATGTGCCACGAAAAATATGATTTTGCGCTTAACGCCTGCCCGAAATGCGGCGCGCCGAACATAGCAAAGGCGGGCGGCAGCTTTGTCAACTTTGACTTTTTGGGCGGAGTACCGGCGGATTACGACATAGGCGACGGTATAACCGCAGACGAGGCAAAGCGCTTTGTGGCGGCGAATACCCCGCGGTATATTCCTAAATTCGCGGTGCTTAACGCTAAAAACAAGCTTTCGTGGAACTGGCTTGCTTTTCTCTTCCCCTGCGGGTGGATGCTCTCGCGCAA
>CAKSQS010000060.1 GCA_934486705.1 uncultured Eubacteriales bacterium | reverse complement strand
AAAATTACGGTTACGGCGGACGGTGCTAAAAACCGCGACCTTGCGGCGTCGGCTGCAATAAGCTCAAATTCCGTTTCGGATATATCTCTTGCAACAGACGGCTTTGCCGATACGTCGGCGCGGATAACCGCAGGTATGCAGAGCTTTATAACGCTTGATTTAGGAAAGGAAGAAAAAATAGGCGACCTGTTCCTTAAATGGGCAGGCATCGGTCCTGAATCGTATTCGGTAAAAATCTCGTCTGACGGTACTTCATGGAAATCGGCGGCTTCGGTAACAAACGGCGGAGGAATGATCGAGCATATGAACCTTTCGGGCGTATCCGCACATTATATCCGTTTTGAGAGTTTCACCTCTTCACAGGAAAATGCTTTTTATCTGTACGAATTGAACGTATATTCGGATGCCGAGTCGGATAATATCCCGAACCTTTCGCGCGTCAGCGATTATAACGACGCCTATACGGAAAAAACGGAAAGCGTAACCGTATTCGGCAGCGATATACGCAATTCGGTAAATGTTTACGGCGGCTCAAACGCATCTTCAAGCGGTCTTTCAAAGGTCGATTTCGATGATCGCTTTGAAACCACAGAGGGCGGCGTTATACATAAAATCACCGAGCTCGGCAGCTGCGACGATGTATGGTCGGCGCAAAACGAGGTAGTGTCTTCGGCACTGTATAAGGCAAAGAAAATGCGTGACTTTGAGCTGAAAGTGCGCATGATAAACGTTGATAAAAACTGGGCGGTTTTACCGCGTGTGATATTCGGGGTACAAGACCCGACCGCTTGGATAAACACAAGCGGCGGCGGATATACGGTAGGACTTTATAACGAGGGAAACAGCTATTTGTACGGTGCGGATGTCTCAGGTGTCGATCCTGCAAATTACAATGCGCAAGGAAAGTTTTACAGCCTTTGGGACGCCTGGTACAATCTGACAGTGCGTGTTGAGGGCGAAAAGGTTACGGTTACCGTTGAGGATGACGGACTTGAGCCTTATTCATACCAATATGATTTAGGCACTCTCGGTGCGGAATACAAAGGCGGATATATCGGTTTTGTTTTCGGTACGGGCGTGAGCAGAATTTATTCAATGACAGTAACCGATTTGGGCGGTAAAGTATTAAATGACATTTCTTATAATTTTACAAGCGCCGATAATGCCGACGAAATTTTCAATGTGTACTGCGGTACGGACGCTAAAAACAGCGGTTTGTATAAGACTGCGTTCGGCAGCCGCTTTACTTTGGCTGACGGTATTGCCACGCATATATTCGATACCTCCGTTATTTCCGACTATTTCGGGCAGCAGGACGATTATATAACGACCGCACTTTTAAAAAACAGAGAATACCGTAATTTTGAAATGCAGGTAAATTGCAGCGGCAAGGAAAACAATGTGGGCTATTACTGGCCAATGCTTGTGTTCGGCGTGCAAAACCCGACGTGTTGGGTAGGCGATCGTCAGGGCGGCTATGCAACCGGGGTATACAACGAGGGAAGAACCTTTCTTAAAGGCGTTGTAAACGGAGATTATGTTGTTCAGTCCGACCCGATTAAACACAAAGACGCCGAAAGCGGATATTTTGAGGCTGCGTGGTATCCGTATACGCTTAAAATCAGGGTTACGGGTCACAAGGCGACGGTTACGGTAATACCGCTGTATGAATGGGGAAAGGAATTTTCTTATTCATATGATTTGGGCAACGACTATAAGGGCGGATATGTCGGCTTTGCTTCAACGGGTCAGAACTGCCGTTTCTGGAATTTTAAAATTACCGATCTCGGCGGCGAAACCGTTTCCGATGTGTATTCCGACCTTTCGGATATTGAGCAGACCTCCGCGCTGTTTAACGCATATAAGGGTGAAAACATATTTTCTGTGACTGAAACGGATATGAGCGGCGCTTTTAATGCGACACAGGCGGGAATTGCCGCAGCGGATGCTTCTGTTGCCGCAGCAATTTATAACGGGCACAAATACCGCAGCTTTGAAATGCAGGTGACCTGCAAAAACAGCGGCGGAGCAGATAATGTTTATCCGACGATTCTATTCGGAGTTAACAACCCTTATAGCTGCCTTGAAACGGGCTTCGGCATAGCTGTATATAAAAACGGTAAAATAGGCTTATGCGGCAGGAAAACCGAAATTTCGGACGGGAACGGCGCAATTCCCGCCTTATATTCGGGCGAGTTTATTATAAGAGTGCGAATAGAGGGGTATAAAGCCGCAGTAACCGTAATTCCGAAAAATTCGGGCGGAGCATGCGTTAAAACTCAGTTTTATTTAGGAAAAAATTACAGGCAAGGCTTTGTGGGATTTGCGGTGAACGGTTCAGGCCTTTCATTTTCCGATTTCAGAGTAAGGGATTTGGGAAACAAGGCGTACTTTGATACTCTTGTAGGCGACCTTAATTACGATGGATGCGTTATGGCGGACGATTTGGTTTTGCTCCGTAAGGGCATTCTTATGCAGCGGCAGGAGTACCTTAAGCCCGAAAGCGATGTAAATTATGACGGTAAAACCGATATTTTGGATTTGATTTCTCTTAAAAAGTATTATTCTTACAGAAAGTAAATGCTTGTGAGACGGGAAGTATTCGGTGCATTTTGCGTCTTTGAAAGATATGGTGATTTATTATGAAACTACCGAAAAAAATAATATCCTGCGGCGTTGCGGCGTCTCTCATTATATCGGTATTTGCGGTAAAGGGTATACAGGAGAGTAAGAGCGGCGACACACGCTTTACTCTCCCCGATACAACAGTGTTAGAGTCGGAAACAAACCGTCACACTATGTATGCTTCCTCGGCTAAGACTGCCGAAAAGCTCGGAACGGAGGGCTATGAGCTTAAGCTGCGGAATAACCGTTTGCAAATATGGTTCAGAGAGAAAACCCATGCAATACGGGTGGAGGATCTCAAAAACGGTCATATATGGGGAACGCTTGAAAGCGACAAGCCTGAGGGTATGAATGCAAAATGGTCCGCAATGGGAAATTCCGTTTGTACCATAGACTATTTTAACGAGGCGCTTTCCGAAAGCCGCATAAGTATTTCCGACCGATCCGCCGAAACGGAGTACAGCTGGAATAACGATTCGGTAAACTGCAAGGTTTGGTTTCCGAATATAGAAATAGGATTTTCATTCACACTTACATTGCTTGAAGACGGCTTTAAAATAGAGCTTGATAAGGGCAGCCTTACGGAAACGGGCGATTGTAAGATAAAATCGCTCTATTTTCTCCCGTTTTTGGGAAGTGTGAGAGAAAACGCAAATGACGGTTATTTGCTTATTCCCGACGGCCCGGGGGCGTTGATAAGGTTCGGCAACAAGGGCGATTATGTAAGCGGGTATGACGATAAGGTGTACGGTCTTGATATGGGAATAGATACCCTGAGCAAGGCAAGCGATTTAGAGGCGAGCAGAACCAACGATTACCTGATTGATTCTGAACAAATAACAATGCCGATTTTCGGAATAGCGTATTTATCCCCTAAAAATTCATTTTTGGGAATTATAGAGGACGGATTCAACTCCGCAAATATAATCGCGTCGCCCGCGGGTTTTACAACCGATTATTTCTGGACCACCGCGCGTTTTGATTTCAGGCAGCTTTACGCCGAGTCCACAGGCACTGCCGGCAAGGGAATTTTTACTACCGAGGAAAAACCCAAGAAAATAACGCCTGCCGTAAGATATGTGCTGTTTGCGGGGGATAACGCCGATTACTCCGGAATGGCGACGGCGTACCGCGAGATACTCAAGGAAAACGGTGAGCTTAATACCGAAAGAAAGGATTCGGATATACCGCTGCGGTTGGACGTTGTAGGCTCTGAAATAAAGAAAAATCTTTTTTTCAAGAGCACGGAGGTTTTTACTACCGCAAAACAGGCGGAGGGCTTTTTAACACGGCTTGAAAAGAGCGGAATTAAGAATATCACTCTGGCGTTTGAAGGCTGGCAGCGCGGCGGAATAAACGGTTCTAAATACGGGGCGCTGACATTTAATAAAAATGTCGGCAGCCGAAAGGATTTTCAAGCTTTGAACGAGCTTTTAAAGCAAAAGGGCGGGAGATTTTATCTTCAAATAAATCCGATAACGGCAAATAAGGACCAAATAAACGAAAACGAAATGGGAACAGTTACTGCCTCTAACTCGGTTGCAAAGTTTGTGCGTCAGAACGATAACATAATGTATAACGAAAGCTTTCTTGTAAAGCCCTCGAAAGCGGTAAAGACGGTTGAAAAATACCGTAAGAATTACAGCAATTTTTCTTTAAGCATTGAACAGCTCGGAAGTCGGCTTTATTCCGATTTTACACGTTCCGCCGCAATGACCAGGGATGAGTCCGCAAAGGGGTTTTCTGGTCAGATAAAGGATATGGAACAATCGGTCGCATTAAGCCGTGTAAACAGTTATTTATGGAAATATACCGATGAATACTTTGATATTCCCACATCATGCAGCCAGTATCTTTTTGAGACGGATACGGTGCCGTTTTTACAAATCGTTTTAAAGGGCAGTATGGATTATTACGCGCCGTATGCCAACCAAGGATTTTATACTACAGAGAGCATTCTGAAAATGGCTGAATACGGTTGCTATCCTTCCTTTATGGTAACTGCTTCCGATAACCATTCGCTGACGGATACACCGCTTGAAGATTATTTTTCTCTTAATTTTGAAAACTGGTATCCGCAGATCGAAAAAATATACAACCGGCTGAACGAAGTTTTAAGCATGGTAGAGGGTCAGTACATAGTCGAGCATAAGGCGATAGGTGTAGGCGTATATCGCGTAACCTACAGCGGCGGAACCGTAATATACGTAAATTACGGCTCGCAGCCCTTCACGGACGGGAAGGTTACGGTGGCGGGTCAAAGCTTCTGCGCGGGGGGAAAACAGCAGTGAAAAACAAGTCTAAAGGTAAAATGTTGAATATGAAAACGCGCAGCGCAATTACGGGATACGCATATATAGCTCCGTGGATAGCGGGTTTCCTGCTTTTTACGCTCTACCCGCTTATATTTTCGGTGCGGCTCAGCTTAAATGAAATTAAGCTTGACCCTGCGGGAATGGAAATGCTTTGGCGCGGAAATTATTATTATAATACCGCATGGAATGTTGATACAACATTCAGAATGGATCTCGGAAATACGGTTACAATGATTTTATTTTCAACCCCCGTAATTCTTATATTTTCTTTAATAATAGCTTTGCTGCTGAACAATAAATTTCCGTTAAGAACCTTTTTCAGAGTGATTTTTTTCTTCCCGGTGGTAGTAATGAGCGGACCTGCCATAAGCGAGCTTTTAACGGCGCATTCGCTGAATTTTTCGGAGAGATCTCCCACCGTGTTTGAATTTTTAAAGCTGTTGCCCGCTTTTGCCCAAAAGCCGGTTATGTTCGTGCTTGAAAATCTTGTTTTGATATTGTGGTTTTCGGGCGTTCAGATACTTATATTCCTTGCGGGACTTCAAAAGGTCAGCCCCGATATTTACAGCGCCGCCGAAATAGACGGCGCCGGTGCATGGGAAAAATTTTGGAAAATAACGCTGCCGTTTGTCAGCCCTATGATTCTGCTTTGCGCGGTTTATACGGTAATTGACATTGCAAACTATGCAAATAATGCGGTAAATATTAAAATTTCGGGCAGTATTCTTTCAACATCGGGGCTTTACAGTATTTCCGCAGCAATGTCGTGGATATACTTTTTCGCCGTAATAGCAATACTTTTAGGCGTGTATCTTATTTCGCTGTTCATAAGAGGGAGGTCAAACAGGTAATGTCGGTTTTGAAAAAGTCAAGCATTAAAAAATGGCTTATCGGTTCACACGAACGAAAAAGTCCACTTTCTCTTGCGGTATACTATTCTGTATTGGTAGGAATAGGCTTCATTTATGTGTACCCCATACTGTATATGCTTGTAAACAGCTTTATGTCGCCTGCGGATTTGGCTGATCCTTCGGTCAGCTGGATTCCGTCCGAGCTGTTTTTCGGTAATTTTAAAAAGGCATTTGCCGCGCTTGATTTTTGGAAAAGTCTTTTAAATTCGCTTATAATGACCGTGCTGCCCATGCTCTTTCAAACTCTTGTTGCGTCTGTTGTCGGGTTTGGGCTTGCAAGATATGAGTTTCCGCTCAAAAAAATGTGGATAGCTCTTATAGTTTCAACCTTTATTTTGCCGTCGCAGATAATGCTTGTTCCGCGGTATGCACTGTTTTACGATTACGGAATTATCAATACGGTTTTTCCGTCGTATTTGCCCGCATTGCTCGGTCAGGGCTTAAAAAGTGCCATTTTCATCTTGGTTTTCTTTATGTTTTTCAAAAGCTACCCGCTCACATATGATGAGGCGGCTGAAATTGACGGAGCGTCATCATTAAGAATTTATGCAAGCATTGCAATGCCGATGTCGCGCTCGGCAATTGTTCTGTCAATGCTTTTTTCGGGGGTATGGTATTGGAATGAAACTACCCAGGCAAGTATGTACTTTGCGGACGCAATTCCCACATTGCCCGTTCAGTTAAGCAATTTTACGGCGAGATACGAGGCGATTTTCGGTAAGGATGACGCCGTAAATACAGTCTCAAGGCTTAATCAGGCAACATCTCTTGCGGGAACTCTGCTTTCAATTTTGCCTATTTTGATTTTGTATATATGCTTACAGAAGCAGTTTGTGGAAAGTATCGACAGAACCGGTATTGCCGGCGAATGATATAGGGGTGACACCGATGAAAACAAATCAGTTCGGCGTTGAGATAAAAGAGGTCGAATGGTATTCTGCGGAATATTTTTTAAAAGCGGAGCTTGAAGATAAAAGGGCGGTTCTTTACTGCACGGGTCAAAAGGGTGAGATAAAGCTGTTTTTAAGCTTTCCCGCAGGCGGCGGAGTAAGGCTTTGCAGTGAAAACGCGGGGTATTTTGAGCCTGATGACCTGAAAGAGATTACAGCGACATATTCCGATGATAAAATACGGCTTTCGGACGGCAGCGGAACTTCGGTTTACATAAATAACGGCAAAAGCGCGTTACATATTGAAATTACCGTTGAGACATTACAAAAAAGGCTTTTGATTGAAGGCTCGCAGATAATGCTCGGATATGACGGGGAAAGGCTGTGCAAAGCGGCATACAGCAGTCCGCTTGCAGAGAATGAGGGCATATACGGATTTGGGGAGCGCTTTAATACACTTAACCACAGGGGCACGCATTTTTCTTTGTGGAATGCCGACTGCTGGAGCAAGGGCGTTGCGGCTTATAAAAATATGCCGATTTTTCACAGCACCGCAGGATATATGATGTTTTTTAACTCTTTTTACAACTGCGAGGCGGATATAGGAAAAACCGATCCCGATAAAATGCTTTTGGAATTTGAAGGTCCTAAGTGGGACGCGTATTTCTTCCTTGACTCCCCGGCGGAAAATATACGTATGTATACCGAGCTTACCGGCAAGCCGATACTGCCGCCAAAATGGGCACTGAGGTATTGGGCGGGCGGCGCTTACCAGGTGTGGGATGAAAAGTCGGGCCCGGAAAATTACCTTGAAGCATTAGAGGAAACTCTGCGTAAATATGCCGAAATGGGTATGCCGGATATTGCCGCATTGGGCGGCGAGGGTAAGCCGATGAACAACGAGCCCGCCTATGAAATTCTTAAAAAGACGGGCACCAGAATGATCGGTTGGAATCACCCCTCGCTGTTTATAAGTGAAATGGCTCAGCTGCTCGGTACGGAGGAGCTTCGGGAAATTCCGTATTTTATGAATCCCGACGACCGCACAAAGCAGGCGGGGCGCGAGGTAATAGATTTTGCTCACCCAAATGCGGTAAAGGTAGTTTCCGCTTTTTTCAGAAAGCTTTGGGATTGGGGACTTAAGGGCTGTATGGTCGATTACGGCGAGATACTGCCTGTTAAAAGTCTTTCATCCAACGGTATGACGGGCGATGAAATGCACAACGGCGTTTCATACTGGTATAACAAGGCGTATCATGACGCATGGTACGGCGAAATGGGCGATGATTGCATACTGTTTTCGCGCAGCGGGTGCGCAGGCTGCCAAAAGTGGGTAGGAAATTTCGGCGGCGATCAGGTTTCAAGCTTTGAGGGACTTAATCAGGCAATCAACGGTATGCTTAACCTTACATCATGCGGCTTTTCAGTTTGGGGAACGGATATAGGCGGCTACGGCGGTCCGCCTACTCCCGAGGTATATATAAGATGGCTTCAATTCGGCACGTTTAACCCGCTTATGCGCGCCCACGGCGCGGGGCTTGACCGCGACCCGTGGACCTACGGTGATACGGCGATTCGGGTCTTTTGCAAAATGTATTGGATACGCGAAAATTTACTTGACTGCATTTATTCGTCAGCCGTGCGTGCGCACACAGAGGGTATTCCCACGGTGATGAATATGGCGGCGGCATTTCCCGAAGAGGGTATTATGCCGGATGTCAACGGTCAGTATATGTTCTGTGAAAGGCTGCTTGTTTGCCCCGTGCTTGAAGAGGGCGCGAATAAAAAGGAGATAGTTTTCCCGAGCGGCAGCTGGTACTGTCTATTCGGCGGCGAAAGGGTGTCGGGCGGCGTTACCGAAACCGTTTCAGCCGAAATTGACGAGATACCCGTATACATAAGGGCGGGCAGCGTTATTCCGATACGCCTCGGCGAAAGCGGAGAGCTTGCAGAGCCTGTATATTCGGGCAGCTGTACGCCCGCGTTGCTTATAACTCCGCCCGATATTTCATCAGAGGGTGCGGTTTATTCGGAAAACACGGTGAAAAACGCATATTGCCTTAAATCCGAAGAAGACGGCTGCGAATTGCATTGGGAGCGGCAGGCTGCATACCGTAAGCTTATTTTATACGCAGACGCCCGAAAGGTTCGTATAACCGTTGATGGGAAAGCTGTGGATAAAAAATATATTCGGTCCGATGTATGCGGCAGAGTAATTGCGGATATTCCCGCCGAAAGCTGGAAAACGGCGCGGATCGGTTTTATTTAATTGGAGGAACGCATAATGAAGGTAAATATATTGAAAAGGCTTGCAGCTCTTTTTTGCTCACTTTTATTTATTGTATTGATTCCCTTTTCCGCTTCGGCACAGGTATATCCTTCTACCGTTAAGGTGAAATGGTATTACCCCGAAAGCATTTTGAGGGTGGAAAAGAACGAGGAATCTCTTGTGCTGTATGTTTCGGTTAACGGAAGTGAGCAAAAGCTGACTCTGGTTTTCCCGTCATTCGGCGGTTTTCGGCTTTACGGTGAGGCGGAAGGCTTTTTCACTCCCGAAAAGCTCAATAAAATCGAATACGAGGAGACATCGAGTAAAGAGCTTTCAATGAAGGCACAGGACGGAACTCGGGTTTTGCTTGATACCTCCGCCGAAAAATGGAAGATTGATATTTTTAATAATATGAATAATCAGGTTGCGCGTTTTGCGGCGGATCAAATTTGGTTCGGCTACCAAAACGACGTGCTTAAAAAGGTTAAGCTTGAGTGCGGAATAAGCGAGGGAGAGAGCCTGTACGGCTTGGGCGAGCGTTTTGAAGCCTTTAATCAGCTCGGAATTAAAACGGTGCTGTGGAATCAGGACTCATGGAGCGAGGACGGAACATCCTATAAAAATATCCCGATTTTGCACAGCTCTGTAGGATATATGCTGTTTTTCAATTCGGCTTACAGCGCCGTTGCGGATATAGGCGTTACCGATAAGCGCAAATATTCGCTTGATTTCAACGGTCCTAAATTCGATATGTATTTTTGGACCGGCTCTCCGCTTGAAAATATAGCGTCCTACACCTCGCTTACGGGAACTCCGCTGCTTTCGCCTAAGTGGGCGTACCGTTATTGGGCGGGCGCTTCGGGACAGACATGGGAATCCGACGGTACGGAAAATGTTCTGGGTAAGCTTACCGAGTCTCTTTCCGGTTATAAAAAGCTCGGAATAACCGATATAGCGGCGCTTTACGGCGAGGGGGAACTTTCCTACAATATTCAGTCCTATAATAAGCTTTTATCAACAAATACAAGAATGCTTGCATGGACTACTCCGTTCCAAAGCCGTGCCGATATGAGCTACTGGATACCGAGTCTCAGCACGTTGTTTTCGGATTACGAGCTGCCCTGCTTCAGAGACGCGCTGAATCCTTGGACATATGCCGTTCAGCCGAGCACGGGAACAATGGATTATTCGCACCCGAACGCGCTTGCGGTTCAGCGCGAAAGATGGAAAAAGTATCTTGACTGGGGCTTGAAAGGGCTTATGGTGGATTACGGTGAATACATTCCGGAAAGCGTGCTTGCTTACAACGGTATGACCGGCGCGGAGTTTCATAATTTTTCAAGCTACTACTATTCTAAAGTAAACAATCAGGTATTTTCGGAAAAATACGGCGATGACTTTGTACTTTTCGCACGTAATGCCACCCAGGGCTCTCAGGTTTGGGCAGGCAATTTCAGCGGCGACCAAAAGGGTACGTTTGACGGTATGAAACGCGCGGTAAACGCAATGCTTACGCTTACTGCGTGCGGATTTTCAAACTGGGGCTCGGATATAGGCGGCTACGGCGCAACGGAAAACAGCGAAATATATACGCGCTGGCTGCAATTCGGTACATTCAGCCCGTATATGCGCCTGCACGGGCAGGGAGAACAGGACCCGTGGCATTGGGGAGATATTGCGACGAACACCTTTGTTTCTCACTATTGGCTGCGTGAAAACCTGCTTAATAAGATTTACAGCAGTGCGATAATAGCCAACAAAACAGGCTCGCCTGTTTCTAAATCAATGGCGCTTTCGTTCCCCGGCAACAGCAAGCTTTTAAACAGCGAAAGCGAGTATATGTTCTGCGATGATCTGCTTGTCTGCCCGATTACTGATTATCTTTACCATACAAAGGTGACGCTGCCTAAAGGAAATTGGTTTGATTTGTGGACCGGCAGACTGTATAAAGGCGGCAGTGAATATGACGTTGACGCGCCCCTTGACCTTACGCCGGTATTTATAAGGAGCGGCTCGGTAATTCCCGTTACCGTTTCGGGCAAAACCCTTTCTCTTACGGATAAAATAGAGTCCGATTCGGCGGTTGAAGCGCTTGTTGTAACCGCTCCGAACGGGAAGAGACAGGAAGAGTATTGGAGCGATAAAAATACAAGGACCGTGTATACTTCATCAGCCGACGGAAATACGTTTACCGTTTCGGCAGACCGCGCTTCAAAGGAAAAGGTTATACTGGCTTACGGTATAAACGCGAGCGAAGTAAAGGTGGACGGCAAAGCGCTTGAAAAGCTTGACCATATGCCTGAATCGGATGAAAGCGGATATTATGTTGACAGTTATACAAAAACCGTTATTCGTCTGCCCGCTGCCGATTGGAACAGTATTTCTATTACATTGGGCGGCTTGCTTTCAAAAAATTTGGCGGAGAATAAAAAAATAACGACACATTCGTTCAGGGCGTCCGATACAAAGCCTGAAAATATTGTTGACGGTAAAAAGGATACGCAGTGGACCGTTACCAAGCTTGACGAAGCATTTTTCTCCGTTGACTTAGGAAAAGAGGAAACAATCGACCGCGTGGAGGTCAAATGGGTGAATAACTCGGGCTACGGCAAGAATTATACCGTTTCGGTATCAAAAGACGGGGATGAGTGGCAGGAAGCGTCGGCGGTTACGGATTCCGACGGTATGGTGGATATACTGCGCTTTGACCCGGTAAACGCACGGTATGTAAAGGTTTCGGATATTACGGCAGGCGGCGGAAAAACGGTCACTGTTTATGATTTCGGGGTGTATCGCTCGGCATATGCCGCAACCGACGGCACAGACAGCGGCGAACGGATAGATATGTCGGAAACCGACGATGACGAAACCGTTCCGGAGACCAAAAAGAGTATTATAAGAAAAAAGCGCAAGGTAGTAAGAAAAGGCAGTCCCGATATGTATTACGAATATATAGAAACGTGGGTAATCGTTCTCGGAGTTATCGGCGGAGTGCTTTTAGTTGCGGGCGCGGTAGCTGCAATAATACTTATAAAGAAAAAACGCGGAAAAAAGGTTAAAACGGAAAAGGAATAAAACCGAGGGGAGAATGTTTTTTTGAAGAATGTTAAAATTTTATTTCAGGGCGACAGCGTGACCGATGAGGAACGCGACAGAAACGACCCGCATCACTTGGGAAAAGGTTATGCCAAATTTGCGGCACAAAGGCTTAAAGAGGTATTCCCGCAAAAACAGCTTGAATTTCTTAATTTAGGTGTCTCGGGCAATAAAAGCGGAGATCTGCTTGAAAGATGGGAAAAGGATTGCATTGCCGTTCAGCCGGATATTGTATGCCTTATGATAGGCATTAACGACGTTTGGCACAGCTATGCGCACGGTCTTGATATAACAACCGAAGAGTATTCGGAGAATTGCCGCCGCATGCTTGAAGCGCTTAAAAGCAAAACAAAGGCAGGTATTGTTATTATGGAGCCGTTTTTGCTTGATAATCCCGAAAAACCGTTCAGGGAAAAGCTTGACCCCGATATAGATGCAATAAGGGTGCTTTCGCGCGAATATGCGGATATACTTGTTCCGCTTGACGGAATGATGACAGCCGCGGCAATAGAATACCGTGACGAAGAGCTGACGTTTGACGGCGTTCATCCCAAAGAGGCGGGCGCAAGGCTTATCGGTATTTGGGCAGCCGAGGCTATAGGGAAAGTAATTGATAAATATGACTTGTGATAACGCATTTAAGCTTTTTGAAGAATATTCGTCAAATACCGTAGCGGGAACAAATAATAACTTTATTTTAAAGGGCAGCTTTGAAAATAAAACCTCGGCAATTTATTATAAGGTTCAAAGGCACGGAAAATCGGCTTACAGATTTTGTTTTTCAAACTGTGTTGACAGCACATACGGCGACGGAACTCAATGTCGGGCAAATTGCCTTGGCGGCAGTTGGCGGATTGTTTCCGCTTTTGCGGGCGACGGCGGCGCTTACGGCGATCCGCATATGTCGGAAAAACTTGTGCCTTTAAGCTTTTCGGGCAGTACGAAAAAGGATGTGCTGCCGGGAGAAATTTTTTGGAGCGATGAAACAGAGCTTGAAATTCCGAAAAATCATTATTTATGCTTCAAAATTACCTTCAGCGGCAGCGAGATACCTTTTACACCCGATAAAATTGTACCCGCATTTTCTCTGGACGAAAACGGTTTTAAAGAGGATAAAGAATTTCCGCAGCCGATTTTTGTGGGTATAAGGGTCGGCAAAAGCAAAAAAGTTGTATTTTTCGGCGATTCCATTACTCAGGGTCTCGGCACAACGCCCGATAAATATGAGTTTTGGGCGGCAAGGCTTGCAGAGCGGCTGGGAAAAAATTTCAGCTTTTGGAATTTGGGGCTCGGCTGCGGGCATGCGTATGACGCCGTAACCGACGGCAGTTGGCTGAAAAAGGCAAAAACGGGTGATACGGTTTTTGTTTGTTTCGGAGTTAACGATATAAATATGCACCGCTCTGTTACAAATATCTGCAATGATACGGCGCGCATTGTGTATCTTTTAAAATCGGTCGGCTGCAGGGTCATACTGCTTTCCGTGCCGCCGTTTGATATGGTGGGGGAGGATAAGGAAAAATGGTATGCCGTGAACGATTTTCTGCGTAATACCGTATCAAAAAATGCGGACGGTTTTTTCGACGTTTCCGATATCATCGGAAAACCATCACCGAGAAGGCATATGTCGCTTTACGGACCTCACCCGGACGGTAACGGCGGAAAAGCCTTGGGTGACGCGCTTTATGCGGCGTTCGGGGAATTGCTTTAGGCTGTTGCAAATATTTTCAGCGTTTTTAATGTGTGTAAGGAGAAAATTTCAATGAAAACAAATAAAGAAATAAGAAAAGCCGTTGAGTCTATGAGCCTTGATGAGCTTTGCGGGCAGGTTTTGAACATTGATCTGGCAAGCCCCGATTTTGAAATATCCGAGTATGACGGAATATTTAAAGAAATGCATTTGGGTTCGGTATACACCGCACCGGTAAGCCCGCTTTGCAAGGGTATGAATCAGCTTGAAATGAACAGAACCCTTTGTAAAAGGGCGGGAGAGTACGCCCCGATTCCGACAATGGTGCTTACCGACGGTTGGATTGAAAACTTTGACCAGCAAATCACCAAAATGGCGTGGGGCGCAACTGACGACCCCGAGCTTATGGAAGAGTACGCACGGGTTTACGCGCAAATGCTCAGAAAAACGGGAAATCATGTGCTTTTGGGACCCGTGGTTGATATAAATTACAATTTTAATAATCCGCTTGTAAATACAAGGGCAATGTCGGACAGTGCCGACCACGTTATAAAAATGGCGGGCGCTTTTGTGCGCGGGCTTACTTTCGAAAGCAAGGTAGTCGCCTGCTGCAAGCACTTCCCCGGAGACGGTATGGACGACCGCAATCAGCACTACTGCACAACCGTTAACAGCAAGGGCAGGCAGGAATGGCTTGAAACTTACGGACGCGTATATAAGGAAATGTTCAAAAACGGCGCTAAAGCGGTTATGTGCGCGCACATCAGTCTGCCGTCATGGCAGGGCGAAGAAGAAATTGACCCGATAACAGGGTATCTTCCGTGCTCGCTCAGTAAAAATCTTATGACCGATCTTTTAAAGGGAGAGCTCGGCTTTGACGGGTGTATTATTTCCGACGCCATGAATATGGTGGGAGCGGTTGCGGTTTGCAAACGCGAGGAGCTCGGCGTACGCTTTATAAATGCGGGCGGAGATTTAATGCTTTTTTCCAAGCCCGAAGATTACAGGGCAATAAGAAAGGCTGCGGAAGAAGGAGTTATACCGACAGAGCGATTGAGAGACGCCGCCGAACGCGTTTTAAGGCTTAAAAACAGCGTAGGTCTACTGGATGACGAACAGTCTGACGACGCAAAAATAAACCTGAGCGGCGACCCGCAGGATTATATAGATAAGGCGGTTGCAAAATCCTTTAGAATTGAGCGCAACTTTGATAAGCTTATACCGCTGAAATTAAACCGAGGGGACAGAATATTGCTTTTGAACCTTATATCCACATCCTCGAACAATAACGATGCAAATATTGACGAGCCGCTGAGAAAAGAGCTTGAAGACCGCGGATTTAAGGTTGACCGAAAAAACATACCGTTTATTCATACGGAGCTTAAAGGTATAGAGGAAAATTACGATTGCGTGCTGGTAAACAGTTTTATTGACGTTTCACACAGCAATGCGGGCTCGCTGCGCTGCGGCAGCGACCATATGGGGCCGTTTTGGGACGGCTTGGGACTTTCACACCCGAAATTTATATTTACTTCCTTCGGCGACCCGTATAAGCTTTATGAATTTCCGTTTTTACACACCTACATAAACGCTTTTTCATGCGGTGAAAAAACGCAGAAATATTTTGTTAAGGTGCTGCTCGGGGAAGAAAAAGC
>CAKSQS010000059.1 GCA_934486705.1 uncultured Eubacteriales bacterium | reverse complement strand
ATATGCGGTAAAAGCTTTGACCCCGCCGCGCAGGGGAAATTCATTCCCCACGGCTTTTTCAAATGCAGTGAAAAGGCAAAAGGCTTATAATATAAAAACATACCTGTATAGGTGAAGGGCTCGGGTTGTTTTATAGCAATGATACGGTTATTCGGGATTTATAGCAAAATCGCGGCGATATATTATTACAATATTGACAAAAAAGGTTTTTTGTAATATAATATTGCCATATAATACGAATTGATTTTCGGGGGATAATGAATGCTTTTTAAAAAAATCCCGGCGGTAATCGCTCTTTTGCTTATATCCGCCTTTGTTTTAACGGGCTGCAAGAATAAATCAAATACCTCGTCGGATTCTTCATCTACCGTGAGCAGCAAGCCCACGGTCAGCTCGGACGATTCGCATACCGAGCCCGATACTTCCGAGGTAAACAGCGATACTTCGTCCGTAAACAGCAAGCCGAATAATAATGTGAGCAGTCAGCCGCATTTGCACGCATACAGAAAAACGGATGAAGTTGTTCCGCCGACTTGCACCGAGGACGGTTACATTATTTACAAATGCAGCTGCGGGCGGTGGTATACCGAAAAGGACAAAGAAAAAACCGGTCATAAATGGAAAGAGTGGACGGTAACCGTTATGCCGACCGCAAGCACCGAGGGCACAGAAGAGAGGATCTGCGCGGTTTGCGGTAAAAAGGAAACAAGAACGCTTGAAAAGGCGGCGCTTGCAACTCCCGCCGAGCTGTCTGCCGAATTGCTTGAGCTTATAAACAGCGCAAGAGCAGAGAAAAGCATTGAAAAATTGCAGCTTGTAACCGAAGGCGCGCTTGCGAAAATCGCCGAATACTCGGCAAAAGGCGATACGGAAAATTATAATGCGGAGCTTGAACTGTTAAAGCCGGAGTATACCGACATAAAGCTTAACGGATATACCGACGCTAAGGAAGCGTTTGAGGCTTTGAAAGAAAAAAGCGAATACCAAAGCGGCGTTTTAAGCGATAAATATAAGTTTGTTTCAATGTATATAACGGTTAAGGACAATAAGTTTGACATAGTTCTGTTCTTTGCCGACCGCGACGTACCCGCCGAACAGTAATATTATCAGCCCTTTCCTACTATATTGTATGGGAAGGGCTGATGTTTTAGATGAGGGCTGAAAATCGGTTTAAAACGGTTATTGCAATTTTTATTTTTTTGGTACTCTCGGTTTTGGCTTTGTCGCTTAAAAATCAGGAAAAAGCGGCTGAGCGAACCAACGCGGCTCTTAATGAAACGCGGCGGGAGCTTGAAATACAAAAAAGCGCGGCGGGCAATATACTTACCCGCTATGAGGAAGAAAAACGCAGGACCGACGCCGACGCGGATATATGGGAAGAGCCGTCCGGCGGGACAACGCCGCAGGCACGTCAGCCCGACGGCAGGCGGGTGTGTTACCTGACCTTTGACGACGGACCGTCGGACAAAACTCTTGAAATTCTCGATATACTGGATAAATACCGCGTTAAGGCAACCTTTTTCGTGATTGAAAGCGAAAATATAGAATATGTGAAAAAAATTTACGCGGCGGGGCATACAATAGGCTTGCACACCGCCTCGCACGATTATTCGGTAATATATTCGGGCGAGGATATGTTTTTTAAGGATATAACCAAACTTTCGGATAAGATTTATGAGCTTATAGGGGTGCGCCCCACGCTTTTGCGCTTCCCGGGCGGCAGCAGTAATACCGTAAGTAAAAATTACTGCCGCGGGGTTATGACGCGGCTTGTAAAAACGGTGGGCGGCAGGGGATACTCGTATTTTGATTGGAACATAAGCTCGGGCGACGCGGAGTGTCCCACGCCGAGCTATACCTGTATAAGAAATAAGGTTTTGACAAGCGCCGCCGATAAAAACTCGGCGTGTATTTTAATGCATGATTCAAACGATAAGGCATCCACCGTGCAGGCGCTGCCCGAAATTATTGAGGGTATGATGCGTATGGGCTACTCTATTGAGCCGCTGAAACCCGATACCTACGGTTATCATCACAGAAATCTGAATAATTAGACTTGACACAGAGAGCATATAACTGTAAAATAATATACAGTAATTATTTCGGAGTGATAATGTGAACCGGCGCTTTTTGAATATTATAACGTCGGTGCTTTATTTTATATGCTTTGCCGCGCTTTTTATTATGCTTTGCAATGCTACGGGGCTTATTGCCTTTGCGCACGGGGTTAAAATAGCGGCGGGAACGGTCGCATTTGTTACGGGGTATTTTTCCGCATGGTTTTCAGCTTTTAAAACCGAGGAAACCGGAGTTAAATACAAAATAATGAAAAACCGCATATGCGCGCTTTTTTTGTTTTATGTAATTCTTATAGTAGATTTCACACTTATTGACGACGCTTTGGGTCGGGATATTTTCGGCGTATTGCAGTGGAATACCGCAGAATTTAACAGATATATAAATGAAAGCACCAATTTAATACCGTTTGAAACGCTTAAGCTTTTTTTAAACGCCCTTAAAAGCGGGACGCTGCCGTTTTGGAGCGTTTTTGAAAACGTTTTCGGAAATTTTGTCGCATTTATGCCGCTGCCGTTTTTTACGGTATGTCTGTTTAAAAAAATCAATAAATGGTACACGGTTTTCGCGGTTGCGCTTATTTCCGTGTTACTTATAGAGCTTTTACAGCTGCTGCTGCTCACGGGCTCAAGCGATATTGACGATGTTATCTTAAATGTTTCGGGCGCAATGCTTTTTTATGCGCTGCTGCGCATACCGTCTGTCAGCCGCTTTTTGACCCGTTTTACAATGGGCGTATGGCAATAAAGAGGAATGTAAAATATGGAGAGTATAAAATTTGCGGTAAACGCTAAAATAAATCTTTCGCTTGCGGTTTTAGGAAAAAGACCCGACGGCTACCATAATTTAGACACCGTAATGCAGACGGTTGATATAAGCGACGATATTTTTATAAAGAAAAGCCCGTCTTTTTCATTTGAAAGCGATAAATTCAGCGGCGAGAACAATATCGCCTTTAAAGCGGCGCACTGTTTTTTCGGCGCGGCGGGAATAGAGCCGTCAGCCGAAATAAGAATTAAAAAGGCAATTCCCGCGTCTGCCGGGCTCGGCGGCGGCAGCGCCGACGCGGCGGGCGTGCTTGTGGGGCTGGACAGGCTTTTTGAAACCGGCTTTTCAAAGTCAAGGCTTAGGGAAATGGCGGTGTCCCTCGGGGCGGACGTTCCTTTTTTAATTGACGGCGGCACACAGCGCGCAAGGGGAATAGGGGAAATTTTAACCCCGCTGCCAAACGCGCTCAGGTACTCGGCAATTATTATTTTGGCGGGCAAAAAGCCCTCAACCGCCGAAATGTTTAAAAGGCTTGATAATTCCGATTATATAAAACCGGATATTGAAAAAACCGTAAGAGCAATAAATAACGGCAGCTATACAGAGCTTATAAATTCGCTCGGCAACTCGTTTTCGGTGCTGTGGGACGGCACCGAGATAACGGAAAAGCTGTATAATTACGGCGCGGACGGAGTTTCGCTTTCGGGCAGCGGACCTGCAAGATTTGCGGTATTTTCAGATGCGGAAAAAGCCGAAACGGCAATAAAAGCGCTTAAGGCAGAGGGTATAAACGCATATCTTTGTCACACGGCGGCAAGCTCTGTCAGGAACTTGTAATTTTTAATAGAATAAAGTATAATAGTATAAACCGTTTTTGGCGGTTCGGGAGGAATTTTAATGTCGGCAGGATTCAGAAAAAGCTTGTTTGGTTTTAATTGCGAGGACGTTATGGGCTACATAGAAAAATCGCAGAAAAGCTTTGTGGAGCGTGAAAAGGATTTATCGGAGCAGGTGGAAAAGCTATCTGCCGAGCTTGAGCTTTCAAACGATAATTACCGCAAGCTTAATGAGGAAAAAGAAACGATTTCAAAAAAGCTTGAAGAATTTAACGAAAAATACGAGGAGATAGGCAGGCTTTCCGAAAATATAGGCAAGCTTTACCTTGTGGCGCAGGCGAACGCAAGGGCTATAATGGCAAACTCCGAGAAAAACGCGGGGCTTGCCGCGGCGCAGGTTGAAAAAAATCTTTCAACTCTCGCAGAGGCGCACGCCTCGCTTGACGAGCTTAAAAAGAACATTGTAAGAACTACGGATGAGTTTGTAGGCGAGGTTGACGCGCTTATTTCCTCGCTGAATGACGCCAGAGAGCAGATAAGCAGCAACACGGTTGCCTCTCTTGGCAGCAAGGAGCAATTCGACGAGGTTTACAACAGCATAATTAAAAACTGATTATTCGCCTGCCCCGAAAGGGGCAGGTTTTTTAAAAGTATTTACGTTTTCCCAATTGGCAATTGCCAATTGGGAAATTTTAATATAACCGTAATGCTGTATATGCTAAAATTACTGTGTATATTTATGTCTTTTTGAAATTGCGTCAAGTGAGAGGAGAGGCTTATGCAGTATAAAAAGTTTAAAAAACGGTTTGCGGGTTTACTGTCTGTTATAATTGCGGCAGCTACGGTTATGTCACTTGTGCCGCTTACCGCGTCGGCAAGAAAAAGTGGGCATACCGTACTGACCGAGGATTATTACGGGCTTTGCGACGGCAACGCCGCCCAAGTGCCGGGGCTTAATTATCGTTGCTCAGGTCACGGTGACAAAATGATTGAATACTATGCGGAGGTTGAGGACGACGGGCGTTATACCGTCCCCGGTATTATTGAAAAGGTCGGGAACAAGCTACGTTATGTATATACATATTATTGCCCTACCTGCTACTCCATATGGAAAGAAGGCGCTAAATGGGAGGGTGAGGGCGAAGTATACGACGACGGCTTGTCCACAGGAAAGAGCCTTAAAGATTATATGGAGTTTGTAGCAAACAACACGGTTGCAGGTATGGCGGCATACGGTTACTACTATCCACCGAAGGACGATTCGGATAATGCACCGCAAAGGAACTATGCTGTCGGCACTTCAACTGTTACCGAACAGCCGGATTTGTTTCAGGTTGACGAAAACGGGTGTCTAATCGGAACTTCCGGAAAGGCGCTGACGACTGTTTCCGGAAAGAAACCTGATGAAAAAGATCCCCTTGCACATTGGGATATGCCGGGCGCTTTTGCGTTTTATCAATTTTTCTATACCGGAATATCTGAAATGATAAACAAGCCTGCGAGTGCTGATGACCCGGCGTGGGATACCGTCAGAGATATGACCCGTATCTACTATATGAAACGGCAGCAGGAGGGGCAGCTTGCAGGACCGAGAGTGAATTATTCGTCCCACTGGTACAGCTATGATTATTCAATGCTCGGTGAATGGGTTGTGACCGATTTGATGGCGGAATATAAGACGGGCGAAATTTGCGGCTATGTTTCCTATGTGGGTCAAAAAACCGAAATTGCCGTTCCCGAAACGGTAACTATACCGTTGTACGGCAAGGTAAAGGTGATTGGCATTGATATTGAGGATCACAACCTCAAAAAGGTGTATATCGACGATAATGTTACATGTATAAGGCGTTTAAGCTCTGTTAATCTTGAAGAAATTTCGGGCTGTAAAAACCTTGAGTATATAGAAAAATACGCGTTTCAGAATGATGTTTCGCTGAAAAGCATACCCGAAATGCCTAAACTTGACTGGATAGCCATGGGTGCCTTTGAGGGCTGTATATCACTGTGCGATATTAAACTGCCCGACAATATGACCTTTATTGATTTCACGGCGTTTGGTTGGTATGATACTGTGCTTGGTAACTATGATATCGGTATAACGGATCAGAGCTGGGAGGATTTTCAGTATTTAAGCGACCTTTCCGATAATGATAAAATATCGGGTCTCACTTTATATGCCAAAAAAGGCAGTACCACATATAAACTGCTTGATACCTTAATAAACAAAAATGACGCGCTGACCCCCGCGCTTGACGATAACGGCAAGCCTTACTTCAAGCCCTACGGCGATACGGTTGCCGCTATGAGCGGCGAAGTAAAAAATTACACTTCGCACTGGAAATTAAAAAGCAGCGGCGACTATAAGGGTGGCTTTTCTTCGGCGGATAAGGATGTGGACGATTCCACACACGGCAGGCTCGGCGAATACGGCGGCGTGAGATTTGAAGATCTTATAAAGAATCCCATAGGCTGGTTGAAACAGCTGCTCGGTATGGGCGGCACGGCGTTTTTACTGCTTTTGTTCTTTTTATCAACCCTCGGCTTTTCGGGCGGTAAATACGAGCCGGAGTCGGTAAAGTTTAAAATATGTTGGGGACTTATCACTGTCGATTATAATAAAATGCTGAAAGCTGCAGACAGGAACAGAAATATACTTGAAAATCTTGATAAATTATCAAGCCTGCAATTTTTCGATAGATTCGGAAAATACGGTGAGCTTTTCGATGCAGGTGTGGGCGTTTCAAAGGCCTTGCAGAAAGCTGCGGATGTATACGGCGAAACCGGAAATTGGCGGGAGGCGCTCGTGCGCGGTGTCGGCTCATACGGTGCGGGGCAGCTTGTAGGCGTTGGGACAAAGGCAGATCCCAACCTTGCAATATGGGATATTGCAACGGCGGAGATATTCAAGGGCAGCGCGGCGGCGGATATCGTAAACGCGGGCAACAACGCCGAAAACCTGTTTGATTATTTTCTTGACCTTGCGCACACCGCGTCGTCCGATACCCGCGCCGAGGGCGTTATGGATACCGTGTTCGGCAGCAAGGCGATGAGCTGCGGCGAGCTTGCCGACAAAATGATGAACGGTGATTACGGCGATAATATCAAGAACCTTGTGGACGCCGAGGATATTCTGCTTGCCGAGAACAACGGCGACCTGTACAACGCCGTATTCGGCGAAGAAGGAATGGGGCTGGGAGAGTTTCTTATGGGCTTCGGCGATACGGCGGAGGACGCGCTTATAAAGGGCAATGCGAGCGCCGAAAGAGGTCTTGAAAATTACAGAAAGCTTATTGAGCGGTTTTATACAAGTAAGGGGGGAGCAAAATGAAATTTACACTTAATTATCTTATGATAAAGCGGTTAGGTGAGCTTATCGGTCTTGAATATAACGATATATCGCCGATGAACGAGATTGCTCCCGATACCGAGGAGCTTATAAAGGGCTTACCCGCCGATATTTTAAGCGAGACTGACGAAATACTTAAAGAACAGGGTATAACGGACGGCGAATTAAAGCCTGCAAAGCCGATAGGCGCTTTTATTAAAGCGCTGTTTGCGCCCGAAAAGTGTCTGCGCGCAGAGCTTAAAGAAGAAAGCGGCAGCTCTGATGTTTACTTTATTCCGTTTGACGGCGCATGGCTGATGATGAACGCCAAGCACGGGGAATTGACTGCGGCAGGACCTGTTTCTTACGAAATTGCAAAGCAGTATATTAAGGCGGCGCTTTCCTCTGCGCTTGAAAGCGGAGTTTTAAGCGTGCAGTACCGTGATGAAAAGTGCAAGCGCAGCGTTACGGTTACAAACGCCGAAGAGGGTTATGCGTTTTTCGGCAGCCTGTTTGACAAAGCTGAGGGAAAAGAGCGCGTATACATTCACTCTTTCGCAAAGACCGAGGAAAACAAAAAGCACATTGCAAAAATGCTGACAGGGGATAAGGGCTTTGAATTGCCAGAGGGTGAAAAGGAACAGCAGGATAAGCTCTCGGCAAAAAGAGTGCTGCGCGGTGTCGGCATAGCCTTGCTTGTCAATATATGCGCGGCGGTAATTGTAGCTGTGCTGAAAGCAGTATTGTGAGGTGAGCAGTATGAAAAAGCTAAAAGAAATCCTTACAAATGCGCTTTACGGAATGTTACGCTCCTACGAGGGCAAAAGGTTCGTTCCGTCTTTGATTATAAAGCTTGTAATGTCGCTTGCCTCGGCGGTTATAACCGCATTTTTCGCAAGCACCCTGTTTTCCCGCAATAACACGGCAAATCAGATTTTTGCCGCTCTGTCTTTTTATTTTTTGATTACGGTGGTAAGCAACCTGATAACCGAAATCAAACGCGGGGGAATAGGTAAGCGCCTTAAAACCGCACTCGGCAATATGGTGTGCTTAAAGCCGCCCGCTCTGTGGTTCTTTATTGCCGCAATCGTTGCAGTGCTGTTTTTGCCGTATGCGTTTGTATTATCACTTGCGTTTCTGTTGTTTGTCTCGGCAGTATCGGGTGAAAATTCCATGCTGCTCGGCATTAAAAACGCCGTGACAAGGGGCAAAAATCCCGAAAGAAACGGCAAAGGGCTTGCCGCCTTTACAAGCGGACTTATTGCCTGCGGGCTTATAGTCTGCATACTTGCAAATCTCGGCATACCGACTCTTTACGGCGCGATTGACGGCAGCAATCCGAAAAAAGACACTTCGCAGACCGAGCAGGCCGACAGGGATAATACCTCGGTGCCCGATACATCTTCCGCAGCAGACGGTACAGACTCAAAACAAGATAATAAGGATGTTATTGTAAGCGGCGATACAGAAATCAGGGAAGCCGCGCAGACCCTGACCGATAAGCTTATTGAGTATGGTGGAAAGGACAAAAAGAGCTTTGAAAAGCTTTTCCGCAATACAGATAGCTCGGCAATAGATCAATACTACAACACCTCATACGATAATTTTAAGAAATATAAAAACAGCCTTATTGCCATAGCGGCGGAAGACGGCGACAGCGTGTGGTTTACGGCGCTGTATTATCAGATTCCGAAGAATTATCCGTCGGAAAAGGAGAAATCGGTATATCTTTCCACAATAATGACCCGTGGGAGCGACGGCTGGAAGATAGAATGGAACGATGATGTACGTTCAAGGCTGCAATCAGACTATGATAACGCAGGATTTACCTATAACGGTCTTGAAGCCAAGGAGCAGGGCTATGCGTGGGCGAAGTTCTTTATTCCGTTTGACCTTAACAACACGATGATTTTCTATGAAAACGCCGTGATGTGCAAGGTGACGGAAATGTATACTGACATAAATAATAATCTTCAAATCACGCTTTATGTATCTAACGGCACTGATAAGGATATAGGGCTGACGGGCGTTGATATTACAACCGTTGACGGCGATACAAAGCTTTTCGGTAAGCATTTTGATATGGAACAGCTCGTTGTAAAGGGAACTGCCACCGCTTATACGCTGACGATACCGTCCGAAGAGCTTGATTTCGCCACTTGGAACACTCCTAAAATAACTGATTTTAAGTTTAGTTATGACAGCTTGGATAATTGAGCGCGGCGAAAAATTCGCTACGGGAATGCCGCTCGCTCGAAAATCAAAGATTTTCGGACTGCGCTCCCTACTCTTGCGGTACCCAAAGAAAATATTCGCTTGGAGCGCGAATTTTCTTTGACCGCTGCGCCATAACGCCCTCCTTTTATCCGCCACAGGCGGCAGTCGGTTGTTATGCTCCGCCAATACCACCCCAGTGCTCTTGAAAAATAACTTTTTAAGCTATTTTTCGCTCACAAGATGTTTTTCCGCTGCGCATGTCAGCGGAAAAACTTAAATGCGGCGTGAACGCCGCAAAATCAAATTTTTAGGTTTATTGACAGACTGAGGAGACTTTCATACCGAAAGTCTCATTTTATATTGCATACTTTTAATACTCTTTAATCTGCAATCTCAAAAATTGCGCCGCATAAAACAAAGAAAGGCAGGAAAATTATTTTCGTATTGTCTAAATTATTTTATCGATATTCCATAATTTTTCAAAATATCCTTTGCCTTTAAAATTTCTTCATCCGAAGGCAGATTTTGCGGAAGAGTATCCTCCATGCCGAGTGCAGCATATTTTGATTTTGCATAATTGTGATACGGCAAGACGCAAGCACCGATAACATTTTTAATTTTTGACAGGAATTTCCCGATTTTATTAATTTGATTATCGTTATAGTTTGGAATATACGGAATACGTATTTCGATTTTTGCTCTGCAGTTATCCAGATATATGAGGTTATCAAGAATAATTTTGTTTGACTGACCGGTACATTTGATATGTACTTCATCATCTATCGCCTTTATATCATACAGAAATGTATCGGTGTACGGCATAACCCTGTCTATCGCCGATTTCGGAACAAATCCGCAGGTATCGACAGCGGTATTTATTCCGTTTTGTTTCATCGTTTTTAAGATTTCTCGGCACGCTTCGCTTTGGAGAAGACACTCACCGCCCGATAATGTAATTCCGCCGTCGCTTTCACTGTAAAAATCTTTATCTTTAAATAAAACCGCACAAATTTCATCCGTGCTCATTTCAGTACCGAATATTTCAAGCGCGCTTTGAGGGCAGACGAAGGCACATTTTCCGCACATAGTGCATTTTGTTTTGTCTATTCTATGTATGTTTTCCGAAAAAGAATGGAAACCGCAAACCTCTGCGCATTTTCCGCACATAACGCACTTATGACTGTAAAAAGCAATCTGACGCTTTGGCGAAAGTGTTTCAGGGTTATGACACCATACGCATTTCAGCGGACATCCCTTGAAAAACACGGTTGTGCGTATTCCGTCACCGTCATGGACGGCAAAACGCTTTATTTGAACTATGTTTGAGCTCATTATCCACTCTCCTTGTTTGTTTTCCTTGATGTTATGACTGTTAAATTCAGTCAAACATTCTGCCCGTTATCGATCCATCGCCTATTATGCAGCGTTTGTCTAACCTATTTATGATCACATTATATTTGCTGCTCTTGTAATGTATGCGTTCTGTTCCTTTTGGCTGAGGTTATTCCACAACACATTCCATCCGCACACACGAACCTGTAGATTTTGGTACTTTTCGGGGCGCTTCTGAGCGTCTTTCAGAGTTTGTGTATTGAAAACATTGATCTGCATTGTTTGTCCTCCGTTTTTCATATACATAAACAGGAGCGACTTCATAACCTCAAGTCCTTCATTGCCGCTGACTGCTGAGGGGTGAAGCATAACGTCAAGACAAAAGCTTTCACAATAGGTATAAGGACGCGCTTTAAGCGCTGACTTTATCAGTGCGGTTACACCCTCCCGGTCCATGCCAACGGACGGGGAATCATTTTTGGAAATTTCGTCACCCGCATATCTTCCGTCCGGTGTTGCGCCTGTTTTTGCACCCGCCCAAACAAACTGCATTGCGGTGTGCATAATTGCTTTGTAAACGCCGCCTCGCGCATTCGGACGGTTATTTACCTTAGAAGCAAAATATGCGGACATTGCCTCGGTGTACCTATCTGTTTCGTCATCATCGTTTCCGTATTTATGCCTACTTTTAGTTATACTTGTATGCAAATCTTCAAAACTGTCCCAGTTTTTATCAAGCGCCTCGACAAACGTTTCGAGTGTTACGGTTTTTTTGTCATACACAAATTCCTTTACCGCCATAACTGCATCTACAAGGCTTGCAAATCCGCAGTTTAAAACGGCTGAATTGTTAAATTTAACCCCGCTTTGATATGCGTCCCTTCCTTTTTTTAACGCTCCTTCAATCGTTGCGGAATACATATTTGACGGGTTAATAAAACTTAGGTATTCCTCGTACTGCTTTGATACGTCAATTGTCATTTCGATAAGATTTTCCCACTGCTTTAAAACCGCATTGTAAAAGTCCTCGAATGTTTTTAAGTCTGCAAGTCCTCCTGTCTTAAGTCCAAGTTGTTTATTTAATCTTGAATCAAACCCGTTGCTGAATACATACTCCACCGATTTTAAGGCATTAACGTACCCCGTTGCTGTTGATACCTCGTTCGCTCTTACACCCGTTTCATAACAGCCGCGTATGTCCATATTAAGCGCCTCGTCATATGTTGCGCCGTATGTCATTACTGCTTTCATTATGCCGGGTTCGCAGCATAAGGCAAAACAGTTTTTTCCGCGGCGTATCATATCAAAAACCTTGAAAAGCAACTCGTCGGATGTATTTTCATTCACCTTTATCTGAATTTTAGGATTGTATATTCCCATCTCGTCATAGACGTCAAGTATTATATAGGACAATTCGTTGTATTTTGTACTTCCGTCAATATTTGTACCGCCCATATAAAACGGCTGTCCCCAGTAATTGCCGATTGCCGACCATTGAATAAGAAAATACCTTAAAAGTTCCCTTATATCTTCTTTTGTATATTGCCGGTTTTTTAAGTCGTTTTGATAAAATGAATACAGCGTGTTGTCAAGACCGTTGCCGAGTGAGCGCACCTGATATGAATCAAAGCATTCCGAAATCATAAAGTAAATATAGATCACCTGCATTGCCTCATACATATTCCGCGGTGCACCGTCACGGATATGACAAAGGCATTCGGCAATTTTTGACGCTTTTGTATGGGTTTTAGTCTGTGCATATTTATAAAGTCTGTCTATTAAATCTATTATCGCCTTGTATTCAATTATAATTCCGTCAAAAAACGCTTCTGATTCCGGCGTAAGAGTATTGTTTTTTCTGTGCAACTCTTTGTATTCTTCGGTACGCTTTATAAGTCCGGAAAAGCCCAAGCCGAGAATTGAGCCCCAATCCGGAATAACATGGTCAAAGTCAGACCATATCGCGGCTGCTCCGGATTCGTTCATATCATACATTTTTTCTTTTAATTCCGGAAGAATATTCCCGAAAACCTCACTGTTCCACTTATCAAGCGTAACACAGTTTGCAAGCCTGTTTACACTCCAAAATCCTACAAAGAAATCGTGTTCATTTACATCGATTTTTGTGTTTTCAAGGACAAATTTCACTGCATACGCTTTTGCAACAGGGTGCGGCAAGCTTTTTATTTTCTCATAAAGTCTTACAAGATCTTCCTTTATTTCTTCATCCTCAAGACCTGTGCTTTTGTCGTAGTCGTACCCGTGATATGCCATTCGTATATACGGATTAAAAGGCTCGTCTGTTTTGTGATATTTATTTTCTATAAATTTTCTGTCCTGATCGAACATAATATATTCCTTCTAATATATCATTTGATTTTTCCACACAAAACATAACATCAATCGCTTGTTTTGTCAATAAACATTTCAAAATACATTGACTGTTTCAAAACAAAATATTATAATATTTACGGAGGCTTGATTTATATGAAAAAATTTTTTGAATATAATTTTAATATAGAGAAAATAGTTCTTGCGTGCTATGTTCCCAAGGGAGAGGGAGATGCAATTCACAAAGACAGAGCCTCTCACGGATTGGCGCTGCATTTGTCCGGAAGCAAAAAATATATTTTTGAAGGGAAGAATGTACTTTATACAGGAAAGGGTGATATTATCTTTATGCCGGAACGCTCCAATTATGTAGTTGAAGCACAAAGTCCCGGGGATTGCTATGCTATAAATTTCAAAATTGCAGATACCGTTTCTTTTGAGCCGTTTGTTTTCAATATAAGTGATTTGGTTGCAGATAAATTTAAGTCTGCCGAAAAGGCATTTCGTCTGAAGTCATCGGGATATGAAATGCAATGCAAAGCAAATCTGTATTCAATAATCTGCTTTATGCTCGGTGAATACGAAAAAAAGTATGTTCCGAAAGCCACAGAAAAAATCATAGAACCGGCAATAGAATACATTCACAGAAATTATACATCAGAAAATATTAATGTGGAGTATCTCGCAAATTTATGCGGTATAAGCACTACCTATTTGAGGAATATTTTTTTAAAATGCAAAAATACAACTCCGATAAAATATATAAACGATCTCAAGCTTTCTCGGGCAAAAGAGCTTATTGTATCGGATTATTATTCTGTTCCTAAAATCGCCGAGCTTTCAGGTTTTGGTGATGAAAGCTATTTTTGCCGTTATTTTAAAAAAACAACCGGAATGACAGCAACGGAATACAAACAAAACGAAAAAAACACCTGTAAATAGCACTTTAGTCCCTGATAATGTTCTCGCAGATAATCCTATTTCGGCGAAAATGCGCCCCTTGTGGCAGACGGTAACGGCGGCTGTACGAAGCCTGTCAATTTGCGAAAAAGATTTTATCGCATAATAAAGGCAGCAGGAATTGAACAAAAAGGCTTGCACAGCCTGCGGCACACATTCGCCACAAACTTAGCGAACGGACGAAAACAATCGGACGGGACGATTAAGGCGCTCTCACAGAGACAGGTGGCTGACCTGTTAGGACACGGTACCCCGCAGATAACTGAGCTTTACTATGTGAAAAAAGATACTTCAAGGCTTAACGGTATAACCGAGGGCTTTGAGATTTAAGTCAAAATTTATACCGCAGTAAACAAAGAAAGGAATAACTACGGCAGGACAACTTATATCGCTTGAAATACGGTTTAATAATATAACGGATTATTAACCTACATAATTTTAAAATATCATTGATTTGTAGGTTAATTTGTGATATAATATTACTAGTCTGGAGGTAATATTATGACTGATATTATTAACGAATACAAAGAATTGCTTGCCTTAAAACTTGAAATTGAACAACAACTTAGTAACCTACCAAAGGGATATATTTCTAAAAAAACGATTGGTGGTAAGCTATATTTATATTTGCAAAACCGTAACGGTGATACCGTTGCGAGCAAATATATCAAGGCAGAAGAATACCAAGATATAAAAAATCAACTTTCTTTAAGAAAAAAACATGAGGCAGAATTACCTGAAATTTCAAAAAGAATTGCGGATATTGAAACCGCCGCAGAGCTATTAGACAAAGCTATACTTCGCAAATTAAAAATGTTGAAACTTACAAACGGTATGGACAATATTTCATCCGAAGAAAAAGAAAAACGAATTTCTTTTTCAGAAGCTATGACTTCAATTGAAGGAGTTCCGGTAAGCGATAGGGTAAAAAACGATCTCGCAAATTGGAAAAACGGCAATATATCATTTTTGTCGGTGTTTGAACAAACGCTCAGAAGATACGGTTTTGTAACGGAGGCTTAACAGATGCGCGACCCTTATTTATATGATAATGTAAATGTCCTTAAGAACTTAGCCGGTATAAAAGATGCCGAGCTGCTGCGCAAAGCGGAGGCTGACATTACAGGGCTTGCGATGACGGCAATTTATGATTATAAATATGATAAATTTAATATCGAAACCTTACAGGATATTCACCGCAATATCTTCGGTCAAATATTTGATTGGGCGGGAGAATTCCGCACTATTCAAATGGTGAAATACGAAGATGTTTTAGGCGGCGATACCGTTCGTTATGCTTACCCGAAAGAAATAAAAAAACAACTTACTGTTACTATGAAAGAAATCGCTAAGCTCAAAAGAATCGGCAATAATGACAAAGATATAGTTTTCAGGCTTGTTCGTATTATAGCAAGTATTTGGCAGACACACCCATTCCGTGAGGGTAATACAAGAACGGTTATAGTATTTGCTGTACTGCTCGCAAAATCATTGAGATTTGAGGTTGAACACGAACTTTTCAAAACCTACTCTGCCTATGTTCGTAACGCTCTCGTTTGGGCTTCACAGGGCATTTATTCTAAATACGAATACCTTGAACGCATTTTCTTTGATGCTATCCTCGGTGAAGATAATGCAACCGACATCCCTGTCGAAACCAGAGCAAGTAAATACGATACCATTGGTGAGTATAAAGTTAAAGACTATAAAGAAAAACCGCATGAGTATACAGAGGAGTGAACACAAGTAATAGAAAGTAAATCCTGATTAGCCAGGACCTCCGGCTAAGTGCAATAGTAAAATAAAGGTAGATACATAGAAAACCACTATGTATCTACCTTTTTTTTATGCTAAAATGTATCAGGGGGTATTAAAATGAAAAAAGGACAAAAGAGACGAATATGGACAAAAGAGCAAAAATTAGAAATCAGATAAGTAAACTTTTAAAAACAAAGGATTTGAAGGTTCTTCTTCATATTATGTGTAAAGTCCAAAGTACGGCATAAAAAAGCAAAAAGATGAATGGCGTGTGAGACGTAAATCGGCTTGCACGCCGTATTTGCATAATAGCAGAAAGAGCAGGATATGTCAAGGGCGGCTGCCGTGGCAGCCGTTCATTTTACCCTTTACATGGCTGTGAATTTCTGTTACTCCGGCAGTCTGTCGGCAAAGAATATTTCAAGCTGAGAATGAATCTCACCCCAATCCCTGCGTCTGCCGGTCCATTTTCTTGTAATGTCTACCTGAG
>CAKSQS010000058.1 GCA_934486705.1 uncultured Eubacteriales bacterium | reverse complement strand
TAGGCGCGGTAAACACCATAGTTAATAAAAACGGCAAATTATACGGCTATAATACCGATTTTTCGGGGCTGCGCTCGCTGATAGTCCGTCAGGGAGCGGATCTAAAGGGCGGCAAGGTGCTTATCTTAGGCTCGGGCGGCACTTCAAAAACCGCTGCGGCGGTAGCCGAGGATTTAGGCGCAAAGGAAATATACCGCGTTTCAAGGTCCGGCTCGGACGGCGCGATAACCTATGATGAGGCTTACAAAATGCACGGTGATACTACCGCCATAATCAACACCACCCCCTGCGGAATGTACCCGAATATAGGCGTTTCGGCAATAGATTTAAGCCGATTTGAAAATGTTAAAAGCGTTACCGACGCGGTTTATAATCCGCTTTCAAGCGAGCTTGTTATATCGGCGCGCGAAAGGGGCATAAACGCATCGGGCGGGCTTTATATGCTGGTCGCCCAAGCGGTATTTGCAGCGGAAAAATTCACGGGCGGCAGTATATCCGCAGATAAAACCAAAGAGGTCTATCGTGAAATTTTAACCGATAAAAAGAATATAGTGCTTATAGGTATGCCGGGCAGCGGCAAGACTACACTCGGTAAAGTATTAGCCGAAGAACTTCAAAAAAATTTTACCGATACCGACGATGAAATTATAAAACGCATAAATATGCCGATAGCCGATTATTTTGCAAAGCAGGGCGAAGAAAGTTTCAGAAAGCTTGAAAGCGAAGTTATAAAAGAAATTTCGGCTTGTCAGTCCTCGGTTATCGCAACGGGCGGCGGGGCGGTTTTAAACCCCGATAACATAAGGCTTTTAAAGGAAAACGGAACGGTGGTATTTATAGACCGCCCGCTTGAAAAATTGGTTACCACGGCTGACCGACCGCTTTCTTCAAGCAGGGAACTGCTCGAAAAGCGATATAAGGAAAGATACGGCTTGTATTGTGCCGCCGCCGATATTAAAATTGACGCGGTGAGCCGAATAGAGCAAAATGTTAAAAATATTGAAGAGGTCTTTTTAAATGAAAATACTTGTAATTAACGGACCGAATATAAATATGTTGGGCATAAGAGAACCCGGTATTTACGGCAGCGACAGTTTTGAAACGCTGTGTAATAACGTAAAAGAACACGCCGAAAAGGCGGGAATTGAGGTAAAGCTTTTCCAGTCTAATCACGAGGGCGCGCTTGTAGATGAAATTCAGGCATCCTACGGCAAGTTTGACGGCATAGTTATAAACCCCGGTGCATACACGCACACAAGCATTGCGCTGTTAGACGCGGTAAAGGCGGTTTCAATACCGACGGTTGAGGTGCATATTTCGGATGTTGCCTCGCGCGAGGATTTCAGGCAGATAAGCTATATAAGAAAGGCCTGCGTTAAAACGATATGCGGGCACGGTTTGGCGGGATATACCGAGGCAATTGACTACTTAATTAAGGAATACGGCGATAAATAATGATAGCAACCATTGAAAAAGGAACGGCATACGGCAGGGTGGAAGCGCCGCCCTCAAAAAGCGTTTCTCACAGATATTTAATTTGCGGCGCACTGTCGGGCGGCAGCGTTATAGAAAACGTTGCGTTTTCAGAGGATATTAAGGCTACTCTTAATTGCCTGAGCGTCCTGGGCGCTGAATATGAAATTGACGGCAGCACGGTTAAAATAGGCGGAATATCGCCCGATAAGGCCATTAAAAGCGCAGAGCTTTTCTGCAATGAATCGGGCAGTACGTTAAGATTTTTAATTCCGCTTTGTCTTCTTTTCGGGCAGAAAATCACCCTTAAAGGTACTGAAAGGCTTATGAGTCGCTCGCTTGCGGTTTATAAGGATATGTGCCTATCGCAGGGCATTGAGTTTACGGAGGACAAAGAAAGCGTTACGGTATGCGGCAAGCTGACGGCGGGTAAATATTCGGTACGCGGGGATGTTTCAAGCCAGTTTATCTCGGGGCTTATGTTCGCCTTGCCGCTGCTTGAGAAAGACAGTATAATTGATATAACGGGCGCGGTTGAAAGCGGCTCGTACCTCGGTATGACGGTAAAGGCGCTTGCCGATTTCGGTATCAGAATCAGCCGAACCGACGAGCACACCGTATTTATAAAAGGTAATCAGACCTATAAACCTCGCACGCTGCGCGTTGAGGGTGATTACTCCAACGCCGCGTTTTTAGAGGCGTTTAACTCGGTAGGCGGCAATGTTGCGGTGGCGGGGCTTAAAAAGGACACCTGCCAGGGCGACGCGGTTTACAGAAAGCTTTTCGGTAAATTGGTGCGCGGCTGCCCCGAAATAGATATTTCAGATTGCCCCGATTTAGCGCCTGTTTTAATGGCAGTGGCGGCGGCAAACAACGGTGTAAGGCTTACAGGCACTCACCGCCTTAAAATAAAAGAGAGCGACAGGGGCGCTGCCATGGCAGAGGAGCTTGCCAAGTTCGGGTGCAATACCGAGGTATGGGAAAACGAAATAACGGTGCACCCGCGCGTGCTTAAAACACCCGAGCTGCCGCTTTCGGGGCATAACGACCACAGAATAGTAATGGCGCTTTCCCTTCTTTGCAGCATAACGGGCGGCAGCATTTACGGGGCAGAGGCGGTAAATAAAAGCTTTCCCGATTATTTCCGCAGGCTTGCTTCCCTCGGCATAAAGGTTGAAGAAAAATGAAGTTAAGTAAAGATACAAATATTTTAATAGTAGGCTTAGGTTTATTGGGCGGTAGCTACGCCGAGGCGCTTACAAAGGGCGGATATACCGTAAACGCCGTAACCAAAGAGCAATCGTCGGTTGATTTTGCAATTAAAAAAGGTATAATAAAATACGGCACAACAAAGCTTGATGAAAGCATTATTTCCGCCGCAGATTTAGTTATATTTGCGCTTTACCCCCATGTTTTCACCGAATGGATAGAAAAAAATCAGCATTTATTAAAATCGGGAGCGGTTATAACCGACGTTACGGGCGTTAAGGGCTGCATTGTTTATAAAATTCAGGAAATGCTTCGCCCCGATGTAGAGTTTATAGCCGCGCACCCCATGGCGGGGCGCGAGGTGTGCGGGGTTGAAAACAGCGATTCGGGCATTTTCAAGGGCGCTAACTACATAGTAGTACCCACAGAGAAAAACACTGCGGGCGCAATAGAGCTTTGCCGCGATTTGAGCGAGAAATTAGGCTTTCACCGCGTGGCGGAGTTATCAGTGGAAAAGCACGATGAAATGATAGCGTTTCTCTCCCAGCTTACCCACTGTATAGCGGTAACGCTGATGTGCTGCAACAACACGCCCGACCTTGAATATTACACGGGCGACTCATTCCGCGACCTGACGCGCATAGCGCGGATAAACGACGAAATGTGGAGCGAGCTGTTTTTGGATAACAGAGATATGCTGCTTGCCGAAATGCGCAGCTTTAAGCAGAGCTTTGAAGAACTTTATGAAAAAATAGAAACGGGCGACCGAGACGGAATACGCGAAATGATGCGGCTTTCCACCGAGCGCAGAAAACGCTTTAACAAGCATTTATAAGGGGAAAAAGACTATGAATATGAAATTTTTAAGAAAACTGCCCATACCGCAGCAGATAAAGGCGCGCTACCCCGTAACTGAGCAGGACGCGGCGGTAAAGGCCGCGCGCGACGAGGAGCTTAAAAATATTTTTGCGGGGAAATCTGATAAATTTATTTTGGTAATAGGTCCCTGCTCGGCAGACAGCCGCGAGCCTGTGCTCGATTATATTTCAAGGCTGAAAAGGGTGCAGGACGATGTAAAGGATAAAATACTTATAGTGCCGCGCATTTACACCAACAAGCCGCGCACCACGGGCGACGGTTATAAGGGAATGCTGCATCAGCCCAACCCCGATGAAACGCCGGATATGCTTAAAGGCATTGTTGCAATAAGAGATTTACATATGGCGGCGCTGCACGATTACGGCTTTTCTTGCGCGGACGAAATGCTCTACCCCGATAACCACCGTTATTTGTCCGACCTGCTTTCCTATGTCGCAATAGGCGCGCGCTCGGTTGAAAACCAGCAGCACAGGCTTACAGCCAGCGGGCTTGATATACCCGTGGGTATGAAAAACCCCACAAGCGGCGACCTTAGCATTATGATGAACTCAATAACCGCCGCGCAGCACAGCCACACCTTTATATACCGCGGGTGGGAGGTTGTAAGCGAGGGCAACCCCTACGCACATTCCATTTTGCGCGGATATATTGATTTTGCGGGCAAAAACGTTTCCAATTACCACTACGAAGACCTTGTAAAGCTGCACGAGATGTATGCCGAGACATCCCTTGTAAACCCCGCCGCAATAGTTGATACCAACCACGCAAACTCGGGCAAGCAGTATTTAGAGCAGATACGAATTGCAAAGGACGTAGTTTATAGCTGCAACCACAATAAGGATATACGCTCAATGGTAAAGGGGCTTATGATAGAAAGCTACATTGAGGACGGCGCGCAGAAGATAGGCGAGCATATTTACGGAAAATCCATAACCGACCCATGCTTAGGTTGGGAAAAATCCGAAAAGCTTATTTATATGATAGCGGATAAATTGCATTGATATAAAATATATATTTTGTTTTATTTAATTACTGATATACTTTTTTAATCTAAAAATTTTGTATCTGCTTAGCTTGTTGCAGTAAGGGAATCCATTGGGAAGTTTGTCCCTTTGGCTGTTCAGGAGGGTCTGGGAACCCAATCTGAAGGGTTCCCAGCGGCTCTTTTCCATATTTCTGTCCGTACAGAAATATGGTGCCTGCGCGGCATGAGCGCATAATTTGTAATTATTATAAAAAATTACGGTTTGCACCTGCTGCATGGCTTATAGCCCTTATTCACCGCCTCTTCGCGGGTTTTAAACGATACCTTATTTTCGTCTTTAAGTTTTTTGGCATATGAGCAATCGGGCGTATGGAATTTTTTGGAATTTGAATTTCCTATATACGCCGTGGGTGCGGTTTCGTCGGGCTTGGGCTTTGCGGGCACTGTGCTGTCTGCGGGTATTTCGTCGGGCATAGAGCCGCTGCCGCCGGGGCGGTAGCCGTTTACTGTGTCGTCGGTCGGGTAATTTACGGTTATTTCGGCGTGGGAGTCGTTATTATTAACATTTGAGGTGTTGCACCCGCAAAGAATAACGGGTATAATAAACAGTGCAAGTAATTTTCTTTTCATAAACAAAATTTCCCCTTATTTTTTTGGTACGGAGGCTTTTAATGGACGACCGTGACGATATTTCAAGACTTTCGCGGCTTAAAAAACGCGCTAATCGGCTGCCGCTGCTGCCGGGCGTTTATATAATGAAAAATAAGAACGATGAAATTATATACATCGGTAAAGCAAAGGCGCTTAAAAACCGCGTTACGCAGTATTTCGGCGGCGGCTCGGGGCACACCGCAAAGGTGCGGAAAATGGTCTCCAATGTCGATCACTTTGAGTATATAGTGTGCGACAGCGAGTTTGAGGCGCTTATTCTTGAAAACTCGCTCATAAAGCAAAATCAGCCGAAATACAACATACTTTTAAAGGATGACAAGGGCTACTCCTACGTTAAAATAACAAACGATAAATGGAAAAAGATTACCTTTTCGCGCGCAACCGATAAAAAAGGGGAGTATATAGGGCCTTATTCGTCGCTTTATGTGGTTAAAGAAACGGTGGACGAGGCGCGAAAAATTTTCAAATTGCCCGATTGTAATAGGAGCTTTGATAAACCCTCAAAGCCCTGCCTTAATTACCATATCGGCATATGCGACGCGCCCTGCCGCGGGAAAATGAGCCTTAGCAGTTACCTTGAAAACGTAAACGCGGCAGTGGACTTTATAAAGCACGGCGGAGCGGACAGCGAAACCGAGGCGGAATTAAACGAAAAAATGCTTGCCGCCGCCGAAAGGCTGGATTTTGAAACGGCGGCAAAGCTGCGCGACCGAATAAACGCTATGAAACGAATAAGGGAAAAGCAAAAGGTGGTTCGCGCGACCTATAAAAGCGAGGATGTTATCGCGTCCGCCCTGCTCGGCGAAACTGCGGCGGTAAGCGTGTTTATTTTCAGAAACTACCGCCTTTGCGATAAACAGGTGTTTTTATTTGACGGAATATCCGACAGGGAAAACCTTTACGAAGAATTTTTGCAGCGCTACTATCTTGAAAAGCAAGATATACCCTCGCGCGTGTTAATAGATGCTTCGGCGGACTTTTCCGCTACCGAGCGCTGGCTTACCGAAAAATCGGGGCATAATGTAAGCTTTATAAACCCGAAGCTCGGCGAGCAAAAGGCTCTGCTTGATATGTGCCTTAACAACGCGGCTGAAACCCTTTCGCAAAAGGCGGAAAGAACAGGGCGCGAAATGTCGGTGCTTGATGAATTGGCGCGCCTTTTGGGGCTGCCCTCTGCGCCGAGGTATATTGAGGCTTACGATATTTCAAACACGGCGGGCAGCGAAAACGTTGCGGGAATGATAGTATATAAGGACGGCAGACCCTTTAAGCCCGCGTATAAGCGCTTTAAAATAAAGAGCTTTTTGGGTCAGGATGACTTCCGCTCTATGGCGGAGGTGCTTGACCGCCGCTTTACCGAGTACGAAAAGGGCGAGGACGAGGGCTTTGCGGTATTGCCCGATTTAATATTGCTTGACGGCGGCTTAGGGCAGATGTCCGCCGTGCGCCCCGTGCTTGAAAAGCACGGAATTACCGTTCCGCTTTTCGGTATGGTAAAGGACTCAAAGCACCGCACCCGCGCCATAGCCGCCGAGGGCGGGGATATAAGCATTAAATCAAACCGCGCGGCGTTTACCTTTATTACGGGCATACAGGACGAAGTTCACCGCTTTGCAATAGGCTACCATAAGCAGAGAAGAAGTAAAAGTATGCTGGCGAGCGAGCTTACCGAAATTGAGGGAATAGGCAAGGCCCGCGCCGCAGCGCTGCTAAAGCACTTTAAAACGGTTAAGGCGATAAAGGTGGCAACTGCGGACGAATTGGCGGCAGCCCCCGGAATGACTAAAACGGCGGCGGACGCCGTGTATAAACACTTTCATTGAGGAATTATAAATGGGAAAAACACTTGAAAAGCATACCGAAATTGAGCGGAGCATAATTAAAAAATTCCGCAAGACTATATGGAATAATTTTATAGGCGCGGTAAAGGAATATGAGCTTATCGCCCCCGGCGATAAAATAGCCGTTTGCATTTCGGGCGGAAAGGACTCAATGCTGCTTGCAAAATGTATACAGCAGTTGCAGCGCCACAGCGAAATACCCTTTGATGCAGAGTATATTGTAATGAACCCCGGCTACAATGCCGAAAACCGCGCGCTTATAGAGCACAACGCAAAATTGATGGATATACCGATATATATTTTTGAAAGCGATATTTTCTCTGTCACCGAGCGTGCGGGCGGCTCGCCCTGCTACCTTTGCGCCCGAATGCGGCGCGGCTGCCTTTACAGTAAGGCGAAAGAGCTCGGCTGCAACAAAATAGCGCTCGGTCACCATTTTAACGACGTTATTGAAACGGTGCTTATGAGTATGATGTATTCATCCGAAATAAAGACAATGCCGCCGAAATTACACAGCACTAATTTTGAGGGTATGGAGCTTATACGCCCGCTTTATAAGGTAAAGGAAAAGGATATTATCGCTTTTTCAAATTACAACGGGCTTAAGTTTCTGCAATGCGCCTGCAAGTTTACAGAGAACAGCGCCCACAACGAGGGGCTTTCAAAGCGTAAGGAAATAAAGGCGCTTATAGAGGATATTAAAAAGGTAAACCCGAATGTGGACGATAACATTTTCCGCAGTATACATAACGTAAATATGGCTACCATACCCGGCTGGCGCGACCGCGATTCGGGCACGTTACACAGCTTTACCGAAAACTATTAAACCGATAATTTAGTCTCGCGGGCGTAAAAGAATATATACTGCTGCGCAATGCCCGCGTATGGCTTGGCATCATCCGGCAGTTCACCCCCGAAAAGCACCTGCATAGCGCGTTTTATCCACACGTCTTTGGGGAATGCGTCAATATGGCAGAGCGAGAAAAGCAGCGCGCAATCGGCAACCTTAGGCCCTACGCCCTTTATTTTCATAAGCTCGTCGCGAGCTTCGTCGGTCGATACCGTTTTAAGCTTTTCAAGGTCAATTTCACCTGACGATATTTTCTGTGCCGCGTCAAGAATATATTTCGCCCTGAACCCGCTGCGCAGCACCGCCAAATCTTCAAGCGAACACGCCGCTATTCTTTCGGCGGTGGGGAAAGCGCGGTAGCCGCCTTTATCTTCGCCGAAATTATCACACAGGCGGCTTATAATTCCCTTAATGCGCTTTATGTTGTTGTTTTGGGATATTATAAAGGAGCAAAGCGTTTCCCACGGCTCTTGGTTTAAAATTCTTATGCCGAAAGAATATTCCGCCGCGCTTTTCAGTATCTCGTTTTTACCTATTTTTTTATTTACCGCGCCGTAATCCCTGTCAAGGTCAAAATACTTTCGCCATATGATTTCAAAGTCGCGGTCGGTCGTGTTGAAAAGCACCAGTGTGCCGTCTGCTTCTTTGCATAGCTCTAAGTATTTCCCGTAGGCTACGCCGTGCCATACGCCGTTTTCTTTTTCTTCCCAGCGAAAAGCCTGACCGCAATCAAGTGTGTGCGGCAGGTCAATACCGTCGGGCACGGTTATGTAAGCGTTGTTGTTTTTATACTTTACAGTAAACATATAATCACCGAAATAGATTATACTCTTTTTCGACAATAATATCAATAAAAAACAGGAGAAAAAATTATGAGAGACGATATTTGCACCATACCGGTAAGCGAGGTTTTCGAGCATAACGACGGCTGCCCCATATGCCGTATGCGCGATACCATTGAGGAACGAATGACCGATTATATTTTAGGCGACGCCATGATGGAGCCCGATGTAAGAATCGAGACCAACAAAACAGGATTTTGCGAGCACCACTATAACAATATGATGTCGCGCAGGGGGCGGCTGCAATTGGCGCTTATGCTGCAGACCCACATTAACGAGATAAACGGCGAAATTTTTAAGAAAAAGCTTTTTAATACCGACAGCAAAAAAACAGGGAACGCCAAAAACATAACCGACTCTTGCTTTATCTGCTCAAAAATAGAGTGGGGACTTTCCCGAATGATTGAAACGGTTTACCGCTGCTACGAAACGCAAAAGGATTTCCGCGATATGTTCAATTCGCAGAGTATGTTTTGCCTGCCGCATTACGAGCGGCTGCTCGGCGGCGCTTCAAAGCGCAATATGAAATCATATTATTCCGAATTTTCCGAAAACCTTAACCGTATAACCGGCGAATATTCAAAATCGCTTTATGAAGATTTATCAAAATACTGCACAATGTACGATTACCGCAGCCGCGACGGCGAGACCGATTGGGGAAACAGCCGCGACGCTGTGGAGCGCACCGTAGCGTTTTTAAACGGTAGAATTTATAAAGAAGAGTAAAAAAAATTCGGAATTCGGAATTATAATATTAAAGCCCGCCGCTATCGGTTGCAGCCGACAGCAAGGGGCTGATTTAAATATAATTGTTATGCGATGCTTTCACAGTGCGGAGAGATGTCACGCAGTGACAGACGGGTAGCCTTCTAATATCCTATGTCTGATTTACAGAATATTTTTATGATGAGAAACTAAAAATTCAAATATTTTTCACATAGGTATTGTTTGTTGATATATTTTGTGATATTCTTAAATGGGAAAAATTATCATAAAGTATGCTTTCGGAATCTGTAGTTGAAAAGGGAGAGGTAAAAAATGCAAAAATCCAAAAAAATACTGTCGTCATTTTTAGCGTCGTTATTGATTATTTCGGTATGCCCTTTGGGGCTGTTTAATCTAACCGCAAGCGCTGATGGAGGGAGAACGGGTGACTGTAGCTGGTGGATTAATGGCACAGTGCTTAGAATTTACGGTAACGGGGAAATGCTTGATTATTTTGAAAATGGTGGCGACTCTTATGATTCACGAGCACCGTGGGGGAAAGAAATAACAAAAGTAATTATTGAATATGGAGTTACAAGTATAGGCGATTATGCGTTTTCAGAGTGCAGCAATCTTACAAGCGTAACAATACCGGACAGTGTTATAAGTATAGGCAATTATGCGTTTTCAGAGTGCAGCAATCTTACAAGCATAACAATACCGGGCAGTGTTGAAAGCATTGGCAGTGAGGCGTTTTCAGGGCGCAGCAGTCTTACGGCGGTCTATATAACGGATATAGGAAAATGGTGCGGTATTGATTTTCACGGTATGGATTCAAATCCTCTATATAACGCCGGATGTAATCTTTACTTGAATGGGGAATTGGTAACGGAGCTTGTGGTGCCGAACGGTGTTACAAGTATAGGCGAGAGTGCATTTTTTTGCTACAGAAGCCTTACAAGCGTAACAATACCTGACACTGTTACAAGTATAGGTAGAGATGCATTTTTTTGCTGCAGCAATCTTACAAGCATAACAATACCGGGCAGCGTTACAAGTATAGGCAATTATGCGTTTTCCGGTTGCGGTCTTACGAGTATAACAATACAGGGCAGCGTTATAAGTATAGGCGATTTTGCGTTTTATGGAACAGAATATTATGATAATAATAATAATTGGACGGACGGCGCGCTCTATATAGATAATCATCTTATAGAAGTATCAAATACAAGCGGTAATTACAGCGTGAAACCGGGCACAAAAACAATTGCCGATTATGCATTTAAAAATTGCAACAATCTTGCAAGTATAATAATACCTGACAGTGTTACGAGTATAGGCAAGAGTGCATTTGATAGTACAGGATATTATAATAATAATGATAATTGGACGGACGGCGCGCTCTATATAAATAATCATCTTATAAAAGTAAAATCGGATACAAGCGGTAATTACAGCGTGAAACCGGGCACAAAAACTATTGCTGATTATGCATTTTATGATTGCCGCAGACTTACAAGTATAACAATGGCTGACGGGGTTACAAATATAGGGAACAATGCATTTTACATTTGCGGCAATATTACAAGTATAACAATACCTGACAGTGTTACAGGTATAGGGAACAGAGCACTTGCCAGATGCGCTAGCCTTACAAGCGTAACAATACCGAGCGGTGTTACAAGAATAGGCGATTCTGTATTTGATAGATGCCGCAGCCTTACAAACATAACAATACCTGACAGTGTTGTAAGCATTGGCTCTGAGTCGTTTTCAGATTGTAGCAGTCTTACAAGCGTAACAATACCGAGCGGTGTTACAAATATAGGCGATTCTGTATTTGAGAGATGCTACAGCCTTACAAGCGTGACAATACCGGACAGTGTTATGAGTATAAGCGAGGGTGCATTTGGTAATTGTAAGAGTCTTACAAGCATAACAATACCGGTTAGCGTTATAAGCATAGCTCATCATGCATTTTACGGCACTGCCCTTTCCGAGGTGAATTATTATGGCTGTAAAGGACAAAAAGAATATATAGAAATAGGCGCTTATAACGAACGTTTGAAGAACGCTAAATGGAATTTTTTAGCGATTGCAGGTGATTCAAACGGCGACAATAAAGTTGATTCGCTTGACTTGGCTGTGATTAAAAAGGTTTTGCTGTCTTCCGCCGAGATAAACCGCGACAATGTTCGGTGCGATGTAAACGAAGATACGAGGCTCAACATTCTTGATTTGATAAAGGTTAAAAAGCTTGTTGCGGAAAAGGCATAGTAAGAGTAAAACAAAGGCTCCCTTCTTTTTGACGTATGTCAAAACAGAGGGGAGCTGTCGAGTGAAACGAGACTGAGGGGTATTTTCTAAAGTCTACCATCTAATATCTAATTTGTAACAACCCCTCCGTGTCGGACAAGCCGACCCACCGTCTCGGCTGCCGCCTCGGTCGGTGCTTCTGCTTCGCAGAGGTGTCCACCGGACACCCGCACCCTTACACAGGGGAGGCGATTTCTTCAAGCTCCGCAAGCCAGAGTGCGGCGGACGCGTCCGATGGCATACGCCAGTCCCCGCGGGGGGAGAGGGTTACAGAGCCGACCTTCGGGCCATCCGGTATGCAGGAGCGCTTGAACTGCTGCGAGAAAAAGCGGCGAATAAAGGTTTTAAGCCAGTGCAGAATGGTATCTCGGCTGTAAACGCCGTCAAATGCGATAAGCGCTAAACGGTAGATTTTAGCGGGCGTTTCGCCGAAACGCAGCATATGGTAAAGGAAGAAGTCGTGCAGCTCATAAGGGCCTACCAAATCCTCGGTCTTCTGCGCTATTTCGCCGTTTTTATCCGCCGGTAAAAGCTCGGGGGAAACGGGTGTGGCAAGAATATCCTCAAGCACCTTTTGCGTATTGCCGCCTGCGCACTCTGCCTCGTAACGCACCAAATACCGCACAAGCGTTTTGGGAACGGAGGAATTTACGGCGTACATAGACATATGGTCGCCGTTATAGGTTGCCCAGCCGAGAGCTAACTCCGATAAATCGCCCGTGCCTATAACCATTCCGCCCGATTTATTTGCAATATCCATAAGCACCTGCGTGCGCTCGCGCGCCTGCGAATTTTCGTAGGTTACATCAAGGCACTCGGGGTCTTGCTCAATATCCTTAAAATGCTGATTTACTGCGGCGGTTATATTAACCTCTTTAAATGTAACGCCTAAAAGCGAGCAGAGGGTTTCCGAGTTTGAGTGGGTGCGCTTTGTTGTGCCGAAGCCCGGCATTGTAACGGCGCAAATATCAGATAGCGAGCGGTTTGAGAGTTTCATAGCCCGCACTGCCACAAGCAGCGCAAGGGTACTGTCAAGCCCGCCCGAAACGCCTATAACCGCGGTTTTGGCGCAGGTGTGTTCAAGGCGCTTTTTAAGCCCGTAGGACTGTATGCGCAAAATCGCCTCGGCGCGGGAGCTTAATGCCGCTTTATCCGACGGCACAAAGGGCGCTTTATCAATTTGCCGTGTGATTTCGGTTTTTTGAATTTCCTGCTCGAATTTTATAAACGTAACGTCTGCCGAAGGCTCAAAGCTTGTGTTTTTATGCCGCTCGTAAGCTAACTTTTTAACGTCAATTTCGGTAACGGTAAGCTCATTTTCCTCAAAGGGCTTGTTTTCGGCAAGCGAAGTGCCGTTTTCGGCTATAATGCAGTGCCCCGAATATACTAAGTCCTGCGTGGATTCGCCGCTGCCCGACGATACGTAAATATACCCGCACAAAAGCCTTGCGGAGGTGGAAATCACAAGTGTGCGGCGATATGCGGCTTTGCCTATAACCTCGTTTGAGGCGGAGGGGTTTATCATTATATGCGCGCCGCCGCGGCAGAGCCTTTCGGCAGGCTGCGCCGCAGCCCAAATATCCTCGCATATTTCAACGCCGAATGTGTATTCGGGCATTTCGGAATGTGCAAAAACAAGCCCTGTGCCGAACGGAGCGGAAACGCCGCAAATATTTATTTCGGCGTTTTTTTCAACCTCTCTGCCCGAAGAAAACTGCCGTTGCTCGTAAAACTCGGCATAATTAGGCATATAGGTTTTGGGAACAACGCCGAGAATTTTACCGCCCTGCAAAACGGCGGCGCAGTTGTAAAGCTTTGAACGGTACAAAAGCGGAACGCCGACTATAACAACAGGATATTTTCCTGCGGTGTATTCGCAAATTTCGGCAAGCGCCTTTTCGGCGGACGTAAGCAGCGCCTGCGAAAAGAAAAGGTCGCCGCAGGTGTATGCCGTAATGCACAGCTCGGGCAGAGCCAAAAGATTTATTTTTTCCGCGTCCGCTTTATCAATAAGCGTTTTTATTTCGGCAGTGTTGGCAGCCACATCCGCCACGGTGCAGCGCGGAACGCCCGCCGCGACTTTTATAAAACCGTCTTTCATATGCTTCATTCCTTAATAACGTTTGTAATTATTTTAAAGCTTTTTTTACTTTATGTCAATATTATTTACATATACGGCGGGGTTTAAAAGCAAAAATTAGGGGAAAAATTAAAATATTGTTAATTTTTTTACAATCTTATTGAATTTGGAAAAATAATCGCTTATAATATAGGCTGACGAAAGTTTTACTTTACGAAAAGGGGATATAATTATGACCAACAACAAAACGGTTTTAAAATGGCTTGACGAAGTCAAAGAGCTTGTCAGCCCCGATAAGGTCGTCTGGATAGACGGCAGCGAGGAGCAGCTTGAAAGCATCCGTAAGGAAGCGGTTGAGAGCGGCGAAATGATAAAGCTCAATGAAGAAAAGCTGCCGGGCTGCTACCTGCACAGAACACGCCCGAACGACGTTGCCCGCGTTGAGGACAGAACCTTCATCTGCTCCAAGACAAAGGAAAATGCAGGCCCTACCAACAACTGGTGCGACCCGAAAGAAATGTATGACCGTCTTTACAATATTGCCCGCGGCTCTTACAAGGGCAGAACAATGTATATAATCCCGTTCTCAATGGGCCCGATAGGCTCTCCGCTTGCTAAGGTGGGTATTGAGGTTACCGACTCCAAGTACGTTGTTCTCAATATGGCTATTATGACCCGCGTAGGTCAGAAGGTGCTTGACGTTTTGGGCGACTCAAACGACTGGGTTCGCGGTCTCCATGCTTCCTGCGATATTGACCCCGAAAAGCGCTATATCTGCCAGTTCCCCGAGGATAACACCATTATTTCGGTTAACTCCGCTTACGGCGGAAACGTTCTGCTCGGCAAAAAGTGCTTTGCGCTCCGCATAGCCTCTTACCAGGGCTGGAAAGAGGGCTGGATGGCTGAGCATATGCTCATTTTGGGTCTCCAGAATCCTAAGGGCGAAATTAAATATGTTGCCGCCGCTTTCCCCTCGGCTTGCGGTAAAACAAACCTTGCAATGCTTATTCCGCCGAAATACCTGCGCGATAAGGGCTACAAGATTTGGACAGTCGGCGACGATATTTCCTGGATGAAGATAGGCGAGGACGGACGCCTTTACGCTATCAACCCCGAAAACGGCTTCTTCGGCGTAGCGCCCGGCACAAACGCTCACTCAAACTTCAATGCGCTTGAAAGCACAAAGAAGAACACTATTTTCACAAACGTTGCTTTGAACCTTGATGATAACACGGTTTGGTGGGAGGGTCTTAATAAGGATCTGCCGCAGAACTGCATTGACTGGAAGGGCAACAAGTGGGACGCTTCTAAGTTCGATAAGCACGACAAGAGCACCTATGCCGCTCACCCGAACTCAAGATTTACCGCTCCCGCTAAAAACTGCCCCTGCATTTCCGATGAATTTGATAAGGGCGCAGGCGTTCCGATTTCCGCTATTATATTCGGCGGCCGCCGCGCTAAGTGCGCTCCGCTGGTATATCAATCAAAGGATTGGGTCAACGGCGTGTTTGTAGGCTCTACCATGGCATCAGAAACCACAGCTGCCGCTGCGGGTGCAGTAGGCGTTGTTCGCCGTGACCCGATGGCTATGCTGCCGTTCTGCGGCTACAATATGGGCGACTACTTCCAGCACTGGCTTGATATGGGCGCTAAGCTTGGCGATAAAGCTCCGAAGATCTTCAACGTTAACTGGTTCCGCACCGACGACGAGGGCAACTTTGTATGGCCGGGCTTCGGCGACAATATGCGCGTCCTCAACTGGATAATCGACCGCTGCGAGGGCAAGGCTGACGCTACCGAAACCGCTATCGGCTATGTTCCGAAGCCGGAAGACATTGACCTTACCGACCTTGATATGGATATGGATACCTTGAAGAGCATATTAAAGGTTGACAAGGACGTTTGGGAGAAAGAGGCTGCCGAAATCGAAGAGCACTACAAGAAGTTCGGCGATAAGCTGCCGCACGAGCTGAAAGAACAGCTTGAAAACCTTAAGGCTAACCTTGCTAAAATGTAATATGGCTTAATTGTCGCCCCTCGCTGCGGTCTGCGGACTGCTTTGAGGGGCGCTTTGTGTGTTAAATTCGGGCTTGTCTTTCCGACTGAAAAGATGTATAATAAAATGTAAATTACGGAAAAGAGGTGCGCGGATGGATATAAGAGTGGGCGATAAGCTGCTTATGAAGAAAAAGCACCCCTGCGGAGCAGATACCTTTTCGGTTTTGCGCATAGGTATGGATTTTCGCCTTAAATGCGACGGCTGCGGCAGGGAAGTAATGGTGCCGCGCACAAAGGCTGAAAAAAG
>CAKSQS010000057.1 GCA_934486705.1 uncultured Eubacteriales bacterium | reverse complement strand
TCCTGGGAGAACCGCAACAAAAGCTATGACATTATGAGCCAGAAGCAGAGTGACGCCACTCTCGGCTATGAGCGCGTTTACGATACCGAGACAAACGAGGTTTATAAAGCTACTAACGGCTTTACCGATGTTTACGACGGCAAACGCTATAAGCCCGTAACGGACGACAATATGTATACCGAGCCTATAAGCGGCTATATTGAAAAACAATAAACGGAGGTTTTAAAAAATGTCAGAATCAAGAGTTTTTATGTTAAACGGAGTAGACGTGGAAACGGTTGCCGCACGCCTTGAAAACTTTTTCCGCGGCGAAAAGGGAATGGATGTGCAAAGCTCACGCACAACCGACGGTTACGTTATGCAGGCAAGTCAGCCGCAGGATAGCTGGAAAACCATTTCGGGAATGAGGCTTGCGGTATCTGTTCAAATGGCAGTTGTAGGCAATCAGCTAAACGTAATGGTAGGCGAAGGGCAATGGTCGGATAAAATAGGCGCGGGCGCAATAGGGCTGTTTATAGCATGGCCGCTTGCCATAACCGCAGGAATGGGCGCTTTTAAGCAGAAAAAGCTGCCCGCCGAAATTTTTCAGGTAATAGAGACCTGCATTTTATCGGGCGGCAAAACCGTTGTTGTAAATTCCGCGGGCGCTGTGGTGGCAGAGGGCGCGGTTGTTTGCCCGAATTGCAAGGTGCAAATGTCGGCGGGCGCTAAATTTTGCAGTAAATGCGGCGCAAAGCTTAATACCAAGTGTCCGAACTGCGGCGCAGATATAGCCGAAGGCAGCGCCTTTTGCTCAGAGTGCGGGCAAAAGCTGTAATTGTGAGCAATAAAATTTTAAAAAACTATTGACGGCGGCGTTTTAAGTATGTAAAATATTATTCGGTAATATTTGCGGCGCGGCGGGTACGGTATTTATTGCCGTACCCGCCGCGCCCTTTTAAGAAACGGCGTGTATTTTTAATGTCAAACAACAAGGAATGGTATTTTAAAGGATTAAGAGACGGTATTCCCATAGCGCTCGGCTATTTTGCCGTGGCGTTTACCCTCGGAATAGCCGCGAAAAAAGCGGGACTCGGCGCGTTTCAGGCGTTTTTGGCGTCCGGGCTCACAAACGCGTCCGCCGGCGGATACGCCGCCTTTACACTTATCGGAGCCGGTGCGGCTTATATAGAGCTTGCAATAACCGAGCTTATTGTAAACGCGCGGTATTTGCTTATGTCCTGCGCGTTAAGCCAGAAAATAGCGCCCGAAACTCCGCTTTTCCACCGTATGCTTATGGCGTTTGACGTGACCGATGAAATTTTCGGTATTTCCGTATCTGTTACGGGCACGCTAAACCCGTTTTACAATTACGGCGCTATGTCGGTTGCTATTCCCGGGTGGGCTTTCGGCACGCTTTTCGGAGTTATAATGGGCAACGTGTTGCCCGCGCGCCTTGTAAGCGCCTTAAGCGTTGGACTTTACGGTATGTTTTTGGCGATAATAATACCGCCCGCAAAGAAAAACAAAATTATAGCGGCGCTTGTTATAATTTCAATGGCGGCAAGCCTGGCGTTTTCAAAAATTCCGCTTTTGGCAAATGTTTCCGACGGAATGAGAATTATTATTTTGACGGTTGTAATTTCACTGCTTGCGGCGGTGCTTTTCCCTGTAAAGAACGAAGAGGAAGGGAACGCAAATGCAGCATAATATTTATATTTACATAGCGGTAATGACAGCCGTAACATACCTTATAAGGGTCTTACCGCTGACGCTTATAAGAAAAAAGATAACCAACGTAACCCTGCGCTCGTTTCTTTACTATGTGCCGTATGTCACCCTTGCAATAATGACCTTTCCCGCAATTATCAACGCGACAAACAGCATATGGTCGGGGCTTGCTGCACTCATAATCGGCGTTTTGCTTTCTTATTTCGGCATAAGCCTTTTCGGGGTTGCCGTTTGCTCCTGCGCTGCGGTATTTATTATTGAGCTCATAATTTAGTTATAAAAAATCAGACGGTGCATTACAGCCCGCCTGATTTTTTTGTTAAATATATTAAACCCCGCGAAAGCCCCTGCCAATAATTTCGCTGCTTGTTGTTATGATCGTAAATGCGTGTGGGTCGGTTTCCCGCACAAAATGCTGGAGCTGGATTGCCTCAAAACGCCGGCAAACGGTATGCACGGCGGTTTTCCCGTTGTGGGTATACGCGCCGCGCACCTCGGCAAGGGTTGCGTCGTGATGCAATTTTTTAATAATATAATCGGATATTTTTTCGGGCTCGGTTGTAAATATGGTAAAGTATTTGCAGGCATCCATACTTTCAATAACGCCGTCTACCAAAAATGCCTTTGCAAACAGCCCGAGCAGGGAATAAAGTCCTGTTTTCACCCCGAAGACCGGAAACGCGCTTATTGCAATCAAAAAGTCCACGCAAAGCAGCGCTTTGCCCACATTGAGTGAAGAATACTTTTTGAGAATGAGCGCTATTATATCCGTGCCGCCGGAGGAAGCGCCGTACCGAAATATTATCGCCGAACCGACAGAGGTTAGCAGCATAGCATATACAAGCTCCAAAAACGGTTGGTCGGTAAGCGGATTTTTAAGCGGCAGCGTCCACTCAAAAACCTGCGTAAGCCCCGAAAAGAGCAGGCTGCAATATACCGTTTTTATTCCTGTAGTTTTTCCGAGCACCGCAAAGCCGATAAGTAAACAGAAAAGATTGATAAACGATATCCACATTGCGGGGGAAAGCGGCGTAAGCTTTCCGAGCAGCGTGCCTATGCCGCTCACACCACCCGTTGAAAATCCGTTAGGAATTTTAAAAAAGTAAACTCCCGCAGTAAGCAACACCGTGCCGAAGGATATCCACAAATAGCTTTTAACCGTTTTCATTTTTTTAACCCCCATGCAATCACCTTAAATCGGTATTCAGCACCGTATAAAAGAATAAAAAAGTACATAAAATAATAAAAAATGCAATATTCGGTTTATTTGACAAAGAAAATTCAGACTCAAAATGTAGGTATTTATGATACCGTGTTATTATAGTTGCCTTTTATAGATTCAAAATCATCATATGAATCCCTGTTGTGGCGGGCGGATTTAATGCTCGCGGCAACGGGGATTTTGTTTTCGGCAGGGTTTTTGCGGTACTGCGTGGGGGATATTCCGAACTTGCCGCGAAAGGAACGCGAAAAGTTTGAAAAATTGGTAAAGCCCGAGAGAAAGCATATATCCGATACGGATATATTTGTGGTTATTAAAAGCTTTACGGCAAAATTCAGGCGTAGGTCGGTAAGATATTGCTTAAAGGTAACTGACAATTCCCTGTGAAACAGTGCGCTGAAATAGGTGGGGGAAAAGCCGACATATTCCGATACATCGTCAAGCGTAATCGGCTTTTTGTAATTGGACTCAATGTATTGCAACGCCTGGCGCAGGCTTGTGCCAGATTGTGCTTTAAGTGTGGAATCCTGTGAAATAAAGTGGTTTGCAATGTCAATCATTATATAATTTAAGATATGCGTTATGCACCTGCGGGTAAGCGGCGTTTCGGATTCGGTTTCGTTTGAGAGTATATCAAACATATTGGAGGGGTACTCGTTTATAATAAGACCGCCGCTTATATACCTGAGAGTTTCCGCGTCAATAAGGCTGCTGTCAAAGCACAGCTCCTTTACAATCACCTTATTGTTTACGGTTATAAAGCTTGTATCATTCGGCGTAATAAGATAAAGCGTGCCGGCGGAAAGGCGGTATTCGCCCCCGTTTATGGAAATTTCACCGTCACCGCGCAGCACATAGCCTATTTTAAAACGGTCGCGGGGCGGCGTCGCGTTGCTTTCGCGTATTTCCAACATAACAAACGAAAATTCATTTTTGCCGAGCTTGCCGCCGAGGTTGTTTTCTTTATCCATATTTATACCTCCGAAATTCTGTGTTACACATACAGTATAAATCAAGAGCATAAAAAATGCAATGTTTTTATTAAATAATTGATAGAAATAATTATTTGTTGCTTGTATAATATAATAAAATAAATGTAAAAAAAGAACCCACTGTAAAATGATTTTTTTGGAGAGAAATATCAAAAAATATTTAATGGCATTGTTTGGTTTTTGATTTTGCAATTTCAGTGCAAAAACTTCACAATAAATTTTGCCATTTTGCTCCAAGTCTTTTTTTGCCAATAATCGGTGAGACGTCACCGTTAAGAAAGGAAAACTTTATATGAAGAAAATCACAGTGAATGCCGTAAGCCTTTTTATGGCTGCTCTGCTTCTTGCCGGATGCGGAGGAAAAAGCGGCGGAAACAGCAGCGGCTCGGCAAAGCCGTCTGACGGGGAACACACGCTTGAGGCAAAGGGCTCGGAGTATGCCGAGGGTATTTACTTAAAGCCGTTAAAAGACCCGACGGTTGTGTACATGACAAATACCTCATGGGAATTTATCAGTGAAGAGAACAAGGAAAAATCCCCGACCCCCATATACCACGCAATGTCAATTTGGAAGGAGACCTACGGAAAGGACGTAACCATTGACCTTGTTGACTGGGATTCTTATACCGACCATTTAATAACCGCAACGGCGTCAGGCAGCGCGCCCGACGTAATGCGCTATTATGAAAATACAAACCACCCGACATGGGCTGTGCGCAACCTTATTTCACCTATAGATACATATCTTTCGCTTGACGACGAGGACTACGACCTTGATTTCAGCCGCCGCTATGCGGTAAGGGATAAAATATACGCGCTTTTCGGCAAGGCAATGAATATGCCCTCGCTGTCGATTGTGTATAACAAGACAAAAATAGAACAGAGCGGTCAGAAAACGCCGATAGAATACGCAAAAGAGGGACAGTGGAACTGGACAAACTTTGTAAAGCTTTGCAAGGCGATGACAAATACCTCTAAAAACGATTACGGTCTTACCGGGTGGAATTACGGAGTTAATATGGCGGTAAGCCTTGCGTATCTTTCGGGTGACGGCAAGGTTGTAAACAATATTGATAATACCGAATATCGCAGTATGTACGGCAAGCTTTACGATATTCTTGTAACAGACCCGGTTGCCCGCCGCGACAGCACCCGTATGGACGCAAGAACGACCCTACCGAACGGTCAGGACACAATGGCTTATATAGAAAGCCTTGAATACCCGCAATTCGTTGAGCGCGCAGCCGCAAACGGCGGCGTGTACGAAATGGGTCTTGCCCCTGTGCCTACGCTTGACTTTTTGGGCGATACCCAGCCGCGCGGATGCGCAACAGCCTGCTACCCCGGCTTTGCAATTTCCTCCGCGCCGCAAAATTCCGAGGCTGCCGCCGAATTTGTGCGCCTTGTAACCAAGGTTGCCTCAAATATTTCCAAAAAGAGCGGCAAGTTCGGAACCGTTACCGACTATTTGACCGACGAGGAAAAGGAAGTTTATTCAAATCTTAAGGTTGACAGCAAGGAAGACCATATTGCCATAAATGCCGCGCTTTCGGGCTCTACGAAATATCAGTCCACCATTTGGGGCAGCGGGCAGATAACCAAAACCGCCGCGCAGCTTATTGAGGCGGATAAGGCGGCGCTTTCGGCTTCCATTCAGGAATTTGAAAACTCTATTTCTTAAAATATAAAAATACTTTCGGGAGGAAAAGGCTGTGAAATTAAGAATATGCTTTTTGCTTTGCCTGGCGGCGCTTTTGCTTGCGGGCAGCCTGCCTTGCGCCGCACAAACAAACGCGGCTGCGGGAGCAAAAACAAGCTATGACAGCTATATTTCGGGCAAGACCGCGGCGGGCGGAAACGCACCGGCTGATATTTCGGTTACGGGCAACGACGAATTTACCGTAACCGACGGGAGCAGCGTAACGCTCGGAATTAAGGTTGAGGTTTCGGCATTTTACAGCCTTCGTTTCTTATATAAGTGTCTCCCCGAGGGGAAAAACGACCCCGCGTTCTCGTTGAGCATTGACGGTGAAATTCCGTTTTCGGGTGCGGGAACGCTCGGGCTCAGCCGATATTGGAGCGTTGCCGAAATTAAAAAGGATTTATCGGGTAACGATATTCGCGGAGAAATGACGCTTAGCGACGAATGGATACAGGGCGTTTTGGGTGACACCTCGGGAATTGAGGCAGAGCCCTACCGCTTTTACCTCGGCGCGGGCGAGCATACGCTTACATTCATGGGCAGCGACGGCGCGTGCAAGCTTAAAAACTTGACGGCGTACGCTTACAGCGAGCCTGTAAGCTATGATGATTTTTTAAAGGCGAATTCGGGCGTGAAGGTATACGACGGCGGGCTTTTAAGCTTTGAGGCGGAAAATGCGGCGCTTGTTTCCTCGCGCTCGGTAATAGCAAACAGCGATATGACAAGCGCCCTTACCACTCCCAACAGTACCTCTGCCTCACTTCTGAACGTTTTGGGCGGGAGTAACTGGAAAAAATACGGCGACAGCGTTGTGTGGGAAATAGAAGCCCCCGAAAGAGCGCTCTACCGTATAAGCTTTCGCTTTAAGCAGGATTCATACCAAGGGTTCACCTCTTACCGCGAGCTGGCGGTAAACGGCACGGTGCAGTACAGCGAGGCACAGGCGATACCGTTCGGCTATGGGGACGATTGGCAAACATATTCATCGGATAACTATATATTGCTTGAAAAGGGCAAAAACACAATTTCGCTTAAATGCGTGTTGGGTAAATCTGCCGAGCTGCTTAAAAAAACCAACTCGGTAATTACATCCTTAAACTCTTTATACGGCAGCCTGCTTACGGTAATAGGCAGCAGTCCCGACAGCTACCGCGATTATCACCTTGAAAGGGAAATTCCCAACCTGACTGAAACCGTAACAAAGCTTGCCGACGAAATTGACGGACTTTGCAAGGATATTACTTCGGTATTCGGCGAAAATAAGGGGCAGATCTCTGCGCTTTCCGACAGCTCAAGGCAGCTGCGGGATATTGCGGCAAATCTGCGCTCGGTTACAAAGGGCAGCCGCCTGCAAAGGCTTAAATCAAATATTTCGTCCGTTGCGTCCTTTGCGGCAAAGCTGCAGGGAGGACCGCTCGCAATTGACAGATTTACTCTCGGCGGCGACAGTAAGCCCGACCTGCACAGTATAGGCTTTTTCAAAAAGGCGGGCTATTCGCTGAAACGCTTTATAGCTTCGTTTACAAGCGAGTATAACACCTCGTCGGGCAAGGGCGACAGAAAAATATCCGTCTGGATTGCAACGGGCCGCGACCAATTGCAGGTAATGCGGGGAATGGTAGAAAGCGATTTTTCACCGCGCTCCGGTATACAGGTCAATGTAAGGCTGGTTACGGGCTCTGTAATACAGGCGACCTTAGCCGGGAAAGGCCCGGACGTTGCGCTTGCAAGGAGCGAAACCGATATTATGAATTTCGCGGTAAGAAACGCAATATGCGATTTAAAAAGCTTTGAGGGCTTTGAAACGCTTGCCGAAAGATTTTCCGCCACCGCAATGCAGCCCTATACATACCGCGGCGCTGTTTACGCGCTGCCTATGACCCAAAGCTTTAATATGATGTTTGTGCGCACGGATATATTGGAAAATCTCGGCGTTGCAATACCTAACACGTGGGATGAGCTTATAACCGTTACAATACCCACGCTGCAAAGGAACAACCTTACCGTGGGTTTAGGGTTACTTAACAAATCGGCCAATATAAACGCCTCAAACCAGTTTTACACGCTGCTTTACCAAACGGGCGGCACACTGTATAACGAATCGCTTACGGCGTGCGCCATGGATACCTCGGGCGCGCTTGAAGCGTTTGATAAGGCGGTATCGCTTTACAGGGAATACGGTATTCCGCAGGAGTACGATTTTCTGAACCGATTCCGCACGGGAGAAAACCCGATTATAATTGACGCATACACAAATTATAACAACATAAAGGCGGGCGCGCCCGAGCTTGAAGGACTTTGGAAAATGCTGCCCATTCCCGGCACTGCCGACAAAGAGGGGAATATTGACCGCACACAGCTTATGGCAAGCACGGGATGCGTGATATTTAAAAACGCAAAGGACAAAAAGGCTTGCTTTGAGTTTCTTGATTGGTTTACCGGGGATAAAGCCCAAACCGAGTACGGAATTGAAATAGAATCGGTTCTCGGTGCGTCCGGCAGGTACGATACCGCCAATATAGCCGCTATGAGTAACCTCGGTTGGAGCAGCAGTCAGCTTGCGCTGCTTGAAGAGCAGCGCGCCGCGTCGGTTTCCTTTGTTCAACTGCCGGGCAGCTATTACACCGCAAAGGAAATCAATAACGCGCTTGTGGTTTCGGTAACGAATACGGATACAATACCGCGCGAAAAGCTTATAGAGGCGGTTGACCTTATAAACGCCGAGCTTGCAAGAAAGCGCGCGGAATTTGAAAAGGAATAGGGGGAACGGGTATGATTAAAAAACACGGCGATACTTTAAAGCAGATACGCGATAACCGTTCCAGCTATATTATGATGCTGCCCTTTATGATCTTCTTTCTGCTTTTCACCGTTATTCCCATTTTGGCGGCAACCGCTTTAAGCTTTACGGATTTTAATATGCTGGAAATTCCGAAGTTCGTCGGGTGGGATAACTACGTGCGCCTTTTTACCGACGACGCGGACTTTTTAAAGGCGCTTAAAAACACGCTGATATTGGCGCTTATTAACGGGCCGCTCGGCTATATAGTCGCTTTCTTTATAGCGTGGCTTATAAACGAGCTCAATTCCGTTTTGCGCGTTGCGGTAACGCTTATATTCTACGCGCCGAGCATTTCGGGAAATATCTATTTTATTTGGAAATTTCTTTTCAGCGGCGACAGCTACGGCTATATAAACGGTCTGCTTATGCAGATAGGTATTATCGACGAGCCGGTGCTTTGGCTGTCGGACGCGGGCACGGCGCTTACCGTAATAATAATTATACAGTTCTGGACATCCCTCGGCGTAAGCTTTCTTGCGTTTATAGCAGGCTTTCAGTCGGTAGATAAAGCACAGTACGAGGCAGGCAGCATAGACGGAATTAAAAACCGCTTTCAGGAGCTTTTCTTCATTACCGTTCCGAATATGAAAAATCTGCTTTTGTTCGGCGCGGTAATGCAGATTGCGAATATGTTCTCGGTGGGTCAGGTAACGCAGGAGCTTACCGGCGGATATTTAAGCATAGAAGGCTCAACGCTTACCATTATAAACCATATGACCGACTACGGAACGGTGAGGTACGAAATGGGCTATGCATCCGCCGTTGCAGTGGTGCTGTTTCTGCTTGTGCTTTTAACTAAAAAGCTTGTTTTCAGATTGCTTAAATGGTAGGAGAGTGAGATAAATGAAAAAGAAAAAAATCAACCGTTCGCCTGCCGTTACGGTAATTATCTCGCTGCTTCTCATAGCTTTCGGCGTATTTATGGCGCTGCCTATGGTTTACATAATAACATCGGCATTCAAGCCGCTTGAGGAAATATTCCTTTTCCCGCCCAAGCTTTACGCCATGCACCCAACGCTTGAAAACTTTTCATCAATGACGAAAATAGTATCTAATTTATGGGTGCCGTTTTCCCGCTATATGTTCAACAGCATTATTGTATCGGTAATAGGCACGCTCGGCTATCTTGTAATTGCAACCATGGCTGCATATCCGCTTGCAAAGTGCAATTTTCCGGGTAAAAAAACGCTTAATTCGCTTATAACCACCGCGCTTATGTTTACCGCTGCGGTAACCGCGCTGCCGAAATACATAGTAATGTCGGTGTTGGGGCTTATAGACAGCTATTACGCGCTTATATTGCCGACCTTTGCGGGCACAATGGGTGTTTTTCTCTGCGTGCAGTTTCTTGAAACCCTGCCGGGCTCGCTTATAGAGGCGGGCAAGGTTGACGGCGCGGGGGATTACAGAATATTCTTTCAGCTTGTAATTCCCAATATACGCCCGGTTATTTTCACAATTCTTATTTTCCAGTTTCAAACGGTTTGGAATCAGACCTCGGGCGATTACATTTATTCCGAGGAGCTTAAAACCCTGCCCATGGTTTTAAGCCAGATAGCAACCGCAGGCATATCGCGTGCGGGCGTCGGCTCGGCGGCGGCCTTGCTGCTTATTATACCGCCCATACTTATATTTGTGCTTTCGCAAAGCAATGTTATGGAAACAATGGCACATTCCGGCTTAAAGGAGTAGCGCTTATGAAAAAACGGTTATTATGCTTTGCGGCGTCGGTTTTGGCGGCGCTGACCTTAGCGCCCTCCGCAGCGGCTTACGAATACGGCTATACATACACGGGGCGCGCAGAGGTTATGGAATTGCCCGCACCCTATGAAACGGAAACGGTAATCGGCACTAAGGCGCAGCTTATAGCCCCTGCCGATATTCACGCCTACAACGGTGAAATTTACATTCTCGATTCCGAGCGGCGGGATATTACGGTGCTTGATAATAATTACAATATCCGCAGCCGTGTAAAATTCGTAAAAAACGGAGCTGATTATGCGGCGGAAAAATTAAGCTCGTTTTACATTTACAAGGACACTATTTACGCTGCCGATTACAGCGGAAAAATTTTCACCGCCGATTTAAACGGCAATGTGAAAAAAGAGTGCGTTCTCGGTGAAGAGGAGTTGGGAACAACGGCGTTTCGCCCGCAATGCATAACGGTTGCGCAAACCGGCTATGTGTACGTGCTTTCGGAAAACGAATACCGCGGAATTATAGTGCTTGATAACGACCTTTCGTTTGATTCGTTTTTCGGCGCTTTGGATGTTGACGTAACTGCTGGGCTGCTGCTTGATATGGTCTGGCGTAATTTTATGACCGATAAGCAGATAGAAAATTCCGTGCAGTATGTTCCCGGCGGATATACCGATATAGCGCTTGATAAAAACGGCTTTGTTTATGCCGCGCGCGGCGTTTCCGAAAGCACTAAGGAGCTTATAAGAAAGCTGAACCCCGCAGGCAAAAACGTATTAAGGTACACAGGCGAGTTCGGAGATATGAGCCTCGGCAATTCAAGCCCCACGGCGTTTATTTCGGTAACGGTTGACGACGACGGCTTTATAACCGCCCTTGATAAAACAAGGCAGCGCCTTTTTGAGTATTCGCCCGACGGCGAGCTTATGTTCGTATTTTCCGGCGCGGGCATTAAGGACGGCTATTTCAGCAATGCGGTCTGCCTTGAAAGCATAGGCGACAGATTGCTTGTGCTTGATAAGGATACCGCGTCGCTTACGGTTTTTCGTCCTACCGATTTCGGAAAGGATGTGCGCAGCGCGGTAACGCTTTACCGTAAAGCGCAGTTCAGAGAAAGCGAAGAACTGTGGAACGGCATTTTAAAGCAGAGCGGCAATTATGAATACGCATACACGGGGCTTGGCAAAATAGCGGAAATGAGCGGTGATTATGCAAAGGCTATGGAATACTACCGCTTGGGCGATTCAAGAGTAAATTATTCCTCGGCTATGAAAAAGCAGCGCTCGGCGACCATAAAGAAAAGCTTTCCGATTGTAATGACGGCAGTAATAATTGCAGCCGCCGCATTCCTGATATATGCGAAAAGAAAAGCGAAAAATCCTAAAAAGGAACGCACGGCGCTTTGCGACAGGGGCAAAATTTCCTATATTTTCTACACACTGCTGCACCCCGGCGACGGCTTTTCGGATCTCAGATACAACAAAAAGCACAGCCTTGCCGCAGCAAATATTATAGTCTTTCTGTGGTTTTTTGTTTCCTGCCTTAATTTTAATTACAACGGCTATATTTTCAACGAAAATAATATAAACGATTTTAACGTGTTTGTAATACTGCTTTCAACCGTAGGCGTGATTTTCCTGTTTACCCTTTCAAACGTGCTGTTAGCCTCGTTTTTTGAGGGTAAGGGAACATTCAGGGAAATATGGATAACCTTAGCCTATTCGCTTATACCCTACACGGCGTGGCTCGCGGCAGAGCTTATGCTTTCAAATATTCTCATAGCCGAGGAGGGCGCGTTTATAACCGCATTCAGGGTATTTGCCGCCGCATGGACGCTTTTCCTTTGCTTCACGGCGCTTTTGGAGGTTCATCAGTACAGCTTCGGCGTTACGTTGGCTTCCTCTGCGCTCAGCATTGTGGGGGTTCTTATAGTGGTTTTCCTTGTATTCTTAATGTTTAATCTATCTGCACAGATAATCGATTTTGTATCAACGGTATTTAAAGAGCTTAATTACCGACGTATTGCGGGTTAGGAGGGAATGAATTGCTTAAAAAAATAACCTTAAGGCTCGGCGTATTCATTCTTGTTTCCGCGCTTTTGGGCGGCGTATGCCAATTATCAGCAGACGGTGCAGATAATAAAAAAACGGGACTTTCACTCGGGCTGAACGAAAAAAACGGCATAATCAGCGTAACCGATACCAAAACCGAAACGGTTTGGTACTCTAACCCCGAAAACGGCTTTCAGGATGAGGCGGCGGTTGGAATTTCCAAAACAAACCTTATGTCACAGCTTGTGGTGGTTTATAAATCGAGCGGGCTTTCGGAAATGACGACAAACAGCTATTCGGAATGCGTTGTTAAGAAAACCGTGGATTACAAAAGGACAGCCGACGAAATAACCGCCACATACCGCTTTGAAAAAACGGGCTTTGTAATACCCGTTACCTATTCGGTTAAAAACGGTAAATTTACGGTATGCGTTAAGGTAAAGGAAATTAAGGAAACCGCCGCGAACCGCATTTTGAAAATTTCGGTTTTGCCCTACTTCGGCGCGGCGACCGTAAACGACAGCGGATATATGATAGTGCCTGACGGCAGCGGGGCGCTTATTGATTTCAACAACGGCAAATACAATACTGCGCCGTATTCAAAGCGGTATTACGGCGGAGACGGCTCTATTCAGAGCAAGGGTTCAGAGCCGGATGAAAAAAATCTTATGCTGCCGATTTTCGGGGCGGTTAAAAACTCCACGGGATTTTTGGCTGAAATAACCTCGGGTGCTGCCGCGGCAGAGCTTAACGCGGCTGTAAGCGGAATGGAAAACTCCTATAACTTTATAGGCACGGCGCTTATTTACCGCACTATGAACCAAATAGACGTTAAGGATAACGCGCAAACCACAAAAAGCGTGCTGTTTACTGCGGGCGCGCCCACAAGCCTTGCTGAATATTCGGTTGAGTACAGATTTTTAAGCCCCGATAATGCCGATTACATTTTGGCGGCGCAAAGCTATAGCGAGACGCTTAAACAGCGCGGTATGAAATCGCGCGCAAGCGGAAATGCGGGAATGACCCTTAAATTTTACGGCGCGGTGAAAAAGCCCGCCTCATTCCTCGGTTTTCAGTATACCAAAACACAAAAGCTGACAGGCATTGACGACGTGAGCGCCGTTATGGCGGAAATAGGGGAATATGCGAATGTCAACGCGGTTTTAAAGCAGTTTTCATCATCGGAAATAAACGGTAAGGCAGCAACCTCGTTCAGGCTTATTTCCTCGCTCGGCAGTGCGGGCAAGCTTAAAAAATTAAATGCGTCGGCGCAAAAAAACGGCTCGTTTATAGGGCTCGGCTTTGATTTTATGAGTTTCACAAAATCGGGCGGCGGATACGGCAAATTCAAAACCGCCGCTTTCGGGCTGGATCTCTCTACCGTAAAGCTTTATCCTTACGGACTTAACACGGGTGAGCTTGACGAAACCGCCGACCCGACCTATTTAATACCTGCTAATTATTATTCAAGGGGAGTAAAGGATATAAAGAAATCCCTTAAAAAGTACGGCGGCGCAGCCTACTTTGAAAACGCGGGCAGCCTTTTATACAGCGATTTTAAAAACGGGGGACTGCGCTGCGAGGACGCCGAAGAAAAGGTGACCGAGGTATTAAGCGAGATTTCAAAGGAATACAAGGTGATTTTAAGCGCGCCGAATCTTTACGCCTTATACAGCGCGTCCTATGTTACGGATATACCGAACTCTTCAAGCGGCAGAAATATATTCGATAGGGATATTCCGTTTTTTCAGGCGGTAATACGCGGCTTTATCGATTACTCGGGTGAGGAGATAAATCTCGGTGGCTACACCGTTACAGAGCTGCTGCGCTGCGCCGAGTACGGCTCCGCTTTATCCTTTGCGGTAATGGCGGGCAAGCCCGACTTACTTTTAAACAGCACCGAAAACAAGCTTTATTCGGCAAATTACGATACGCTTAAAAGCACCGTTAAGAATTGGTATTTACGGCTTGAAAAGGTGCTTGAAAGGGTGCAAAACAGCCGAATTACCGCGCACAGCTCAAACGGCAGCCTTTCAAAAACCGTGTATTCAAACGGTGTTAGCGTGTATGTTAATTACACCGACAGCGAGATAACGGCAGACGGCGTGATTGTGCCGCCCATGGATTTTACGGTACGGGAGGATTGACGGAATGAAAACAAAAAAGCTTTCTGTTGAGCGGCATCAAAGCCGCGTAGGTTTCATTTTTCTTATACCGTACCTTATAGGCCTTGTGTATTTCTTTATAATTCCGTTTGCCAAAACGGTATATTATTCCTTTAATGATGTTTCGGTACGCACGGGCGGCGGCTTGCAGTATACGCCCAAGGGCGGCGAAAATTACCGCTACATACTGTTTACCGACGCGTCGTTTATAAAGGAAGTAGGAAACGCAATGTCAAAGCTGCTGTATGTTGTGCCGGTGGTGCTTATATTCAGTATGTTTGTCGCAATACTTCTCAATCAAAAATTCAAGGGCAGAATGTTAATGCGCGGGCTGTTTTTCCTGCCGGTAATAATCGCCTCGGGCGTGGTTATTGTAATTATCAACCGCGATATTTTCGTAAGCGATACCGTAGATCAGGCGTCAACCATATTTCAAAGCGGCGTAATTGAGGATATTCTTATCCGCACGGGGCTGCCCACAAAGCTTATTTCGGCGGTAAGCCGTGCGAGCAGCCAGATATTTGATTTAACGTGGCAATCGGGCATACAAATACTGCTGTTCATAAGCGCCCTGCAGGGAATACCCCGCTCGTATTACGAGGCGGCTGCGGTTGAGGGCGCTTCGGTGTGGGATGTTTTTTGGAAAATAACCTTTCCCGTGCTTTCGCCCACGAGCCTGCTCGTGGTGGTATACACAATGATAGATTCCTTCACCTCCGAGACAAACGGCGTTATGACAAGCATTTTATCACGCTTTGATAATATACAGTACGGCCTTGCCTCTGCCTCGGCAATAGTGTATTTCATTGTGATAATAGCGGTTATAGGCGCAATATTCGGCTTGCTTTCCAAGCGTGTATTCTACAATCAGTAAGGGGGAGACGGTATGAAATCTTTAAAGCTCGGCGCAAGAAGCGCACATTGCGCCCGCAAGCGTATGGGCGATATAGCGGCGCGGGTATTAAGAACGCTGTTTTTCATAGGAATGTCATACGTCCTGCTGAATCCCATTTTTATAATGCTTTCACGTTCGTTCCGTTCCTCTGCGGATATGCTTAACCCCACTATTGTTTGGATACCGCAAAACGTAACGCTTGATAATTTTAAGCTTGCAATAAAAATTACGGATTTTGCAAACACGGCGTGGCTTACCTTTAGGGTTGCCGTAATAAGCACCCTCTGCACAATGGCGGTTACCGCAATAACGGGATATGCGCTCGCGCGCTACCGTTTCAGGTTTTCAAAGCTGCTTATATTATTTATTGTGCTTACAATCGTTATACCGCCGCAAACATATTTAATTCCAATATTTTTCCAGTTCAATTATTTTGACTTTTTCGGGGTGGGTAGTCTTGCGGGCCTTATTACCGGTTCGCCCGTAAATATCAATCTTACCAACAGCGAGCTTTCTTATTACCTGCTCTCGGTAATGGGTATGGGCATACGCTCGGGGCTTTTTATTCTCATATTTTATCAGTTTTTCAGGCAAATGCCCAAGGAGCTTGAAAACGCGGCGCGAATTGACGGCTGCGGAGAATTTCAAACCTTTATACGCGTAATGCTGCCGAATGCCGGCTCGCCCTTTATAGTGACACTTATACTTTCGTTTATATGGTACTGGAACGACACATTTTATTCCAACATTTTAATGCGCAATAAAATGATGCTTGCAAACAAGGTTGTGAATATTCAGGAGCTTATTCGCCTTTCGTTCAGCGGGCAGGCGCGCGGCGACGGCGCAGAGGAAACGGTCGTAATTTTCGCAGCGGCGCTGCTGTTTATTATTCCGCCGCTTATTATATATCTTATTGCCCAGCGTTTCTTTATGGAAAGCGTAGAGAGAAC
>CAKSQS010000056.1 GCA_934486705.1 uncultured Eubacteriales bacterium | reverse complement strand
TGCGAGTGGGAAACTTTAATCCCGAAAGCAATTTCTTTACTGCAGATATCACATTTAGCCATGGTCTGCACCTCCTTAACTTTCTACATCGGCGAAAAGCCGATTACATAGCAAACATTATAATAACAGATTACGCGCAAAAAATCAAGTGTTTTTTTTATTATTTTCGGCTTTTATTATTTCAAACGAAAAAATCCGATTTTCAGTCCCTTTTATATGATAATATTTGCAATATATATTGATAATAAAAGCAATTTTATTGCTTTGGTAATTGCGGTATAATTAAAATAAAAAAGGGTGAACATATTGACGGATAATTATTTGCTCAAAACCGCGGAAGCGCGGGAGATATATTCAAAAATAAAAAATCTGCCTATTGTTGATTACCACTGCCACCTATCCCCGAAAGAGATTTTTGAGGATAAGCCTTTCAACAATATCGGCGAAATGTGGCTCGGGGGCGACCATTACAAATGGCGGCTTATGCGCACCGCAGGTATAGACGAAAAATACATTACAGGCAACACCGATTGGCGCGAAAAATTCATTAAATACGCCGCCGCTTTGGAGCTTGCCGCGGGTAATCCGCTTTACCATTGGTCGCATATGGAATTATCAATGTTTTTCGGCATAGATAAGCCGCTTAAAAGCGATAACGCCGCCGAAATATACGACGAGGCAAACGCCTTTATTGCTGAAAATCGACTGTCACCGAGAAAACTTATAGAGCAGTCGAAAGCAGAAACCCTCTGCACTACCGACGATATTATTGATACGCTTGAATACCACAAAAAAATAAGGGAAGACAAAAGCTTTAAAACAAGGGTTCTGCCCTCGTTCAGAACGGATAATCTGCTGCTTGTGCGGCGCGCAGGCTACCCCGATTACATAAAAAAAACAGCCGAGGTATCGGGCACGGAAATATCAAACCTTGCAAGCCTTAAAGCCGCAGTTATTAAAAGGCTCGATTTCTTCTGCCTTAACGGCTGCCGTTTTACCGACGTGGGTATTCCCTATTTCCCCGACAGAATTGCAGATGAGCCTTCGGCGGACGATACATTTAAAAAGGCGCTTGCGGGCGCAGAAATTTCCGATACCGAATATTCGGGATTTATAGGTAATATGTACCTTTTCTTGGCGGCGGAATATAAAAAGCGAAACCTTGTTATGCAAATGCACTTAGCCGTTTACCGCAACGCAAACAGCAATTTGTTCGCCGCCTTGGGTGCGGATTGCGGCGTGGACTGCGTGGGAGACGAAATAAGCGGCACGGCGCTTATACACATGCTTGACGCGATAAATAAAACCTGCGGTATGCCGCAAACGGTTATTTACACCCTTAATTCCTCAAACGCGGCGCAGATAGCATCTATTGCGGGGGCGTTCCCGAACGTACGCTGCGGCGCGGCTTGGTGGTTCTGCGACCACAAGCGCGGCATTCGCGAGGAAATGGAAATTATAGCCGAAAATTCATCACTCGGCTCGTTCCTCGGTATGCTTACCGATTCGCGCAGCTTTCTTTCTTATGCGCGGCACGATTATTTTCGCAGAATTGCGGCGGATATTTTAGGCGAGTGGGTAAACGGCGGAGAGTACGATAAGGAAAGCGCCGTAAGGCTTGCCGAAAAAATCAGTTATTACAATATAAAGGAGCTGACAGAGCAATGAAAATGTCCTTCAGGTGGTACGGGGAAACCGACCCGATACCGCTTAAATACATAAGGCAGATACCGAATATGCGCTCGGTTGTAACCGCGGTTTACGATGTAAAGCCGGGCAAGGTTTGGCCCGAAGAGAGCCTTAAAAAATTAAAGGAGCAGGCAGAGGAAAACGGGCTTATTTTCGATATTGCAGAGTCTGTGCCCGTGCCCGAGGAAATAAAGCTCGGCACAGAAAAGGCAGAAGAATACACCGAGGTTTACTGCGAGAACATTCGCCGCTGCGCGAAATACGGCGTAAAGTGTATTACATATAATTTTATGCCGGTGTTTGACTGGACAAGAACCCAGCTTGACAAAGAGGCGGCAGACGGCTCAACAAGCCTTGTTATGTATATGGATCGGCTTAAAAGTCTTGACCCTCTTAAAGACGATATTCACCTGCCCGGCTGGGACGCAAGCTACACTCAGGCAGAGGTGCGGGATTTAATAAAAGCCTACTCCGCTTTAGGCGAGGAGGGGCTGTGGCGCAACCTTGAAAAATTCCTTAAAAGGATAATTCCCGTGGCGGAAGACTGCGGAGTTACCATGGCGATACACCCGGACGATCCGCCGTACCCTATCTTCGGTATTCCGAGAATTATAACAAACGAGCGGAATATAGACCGAATGTTAAATATAGTAAACAGCCCTGCCAACAGCCTTTGCTTCTGCACGGGCAGTCTCGGCTGTGCGGCGTTTAACGATATTCCGAAAATGGTTCGTAAATACAGTGAAATGGGCAGGATTGCGTTTATGCACATCCGCCAGGTAAAGCTGTTAGAGGACGGCAGCTTTGAAGAGCGCGGGCATTTATCGAAAGACGGCAGCCTTGATATGTACGAAACAGTAAAGGCGCTGGTAGATACTGGCTTTGACGGATACGTTCGCCCCGACCACGGCAGAATGATATGGGGAGAGAGCGGAAAACCCGGCTACGGGCTTTTTGACAGGGCGCTCGGAGCGGCATATATAAACGGACTTTTTGAGGCCGCAGAAAAGGAGAAAAAATAATGGAAAAGGTAATTGTAATAACAGGCGCGGGCGGCGTTTTATGCTCCGGCTTTGCCGAGTTTTTGGCAGGCAAGGGCAATAAGGTAGCACTGCTTGATTTAAACGAAGAGGCGGCGCAAAGGGTGGCTGATAAAATCACTGCGGCGGGCGGTAAAGCCAAAGCCTACAAGTGCAACGTGCTTGATAAGGCGAATATTGAAAAGGTGCACGAAAAGGTGCTCAAAGACCTCGGAAAATGCGACATACTTATAAACGGCGCGGGCGGAAATAATCCGAAATGCACCACCGCGCACGAAGAATATGAAAAGGGCGACGAGAAGGCAAGCGATTTCTTAACATTCTTCAATATAGACGAAAAGGGCTTCGACTTTGTGTTTGACCTTAATATTAAGGGCGTGCTTTTGCCCAGCCAGGTATTTATGGCGGATATGATAGGCAGAAAGGGCTGCTCGGTGCTTAATATTTCCTCAATGAACGCATACCGTCCGCTTACCAAGATACCCGCGTATTCGGCAGCAAAGGCGGCGGTTACAAACTTTACGGAATGGCTTGCGGTGCATTTTGCAAAGGAAAATATACGCGTAAACGCCATAGCTCCGGGATTTTTTGTTACAAACCAGAACCGCGCGCTGCTGTTTAACGAGGACGGCACCGCAACGCCGAGAACCGACAAAATACTGCGTTCAACGCCTATGGGCAGATTCGGCGAGGCAGAGGAGCTTTTGGGAGCGGTTGAATGGCTGCTGGACGAAAGCAAGGCGGGCTTTGTAACGGGAGTGACCATACCGATAGACGGCGGTTTCTCGGCTTATTCGGGGGTATAAGAAATGAAAATTTACGCATTTGCGGACGAGGCAAGTCCGATTATAGACAAACAGATAAAGGCAATGAAAGAAAACAAGCTTGACGGGCTTGAAATAAGAAACGTTGACGACGTGAATATTGCCGAAATATCCGACAGCAAGGCAAAGGAAGTGCGGAAAAAGCTTGACGACGTCTGCCTTCGGGTGTGGACGATCGGCTCGCCGATAGGCAAAATTGATATAGAAAAGGACGATTTTGCACTTCACACCGAAAAATTCAAGCGCACGCTTGAATTGGCTGATATTTTGGGCGCTGAAAATATACGGTTGTTTTCTTTCTTTACACCGTCTGAAAACCGCGATAGCTACAAGGATAAGGTAATAGAGCGTTTGGGCGTTTTTTGCGAAATTGCAAAGGGCAGCGGCATAACCCTTTGCCACGAAAACGAAAAGGGAATTTACGGTGATACACCCGAGCGCTGCCTTGAAATTCATAAGGCACTGCCTGAAATGAAAGCGATATTTGACCCCGCAAATTATGTTCAGTGCGGAGTGGATACGCTGCAAGCGTGGGAATTGCTTAAAGGTTATGTTAAATATCTGCATATTAAGGACGCGCTTGCGGACGGCAGCGTTGTTCCCGCAGGCAAGGGAATAGGTAATGTTAAATATATTTTAGAGGATTTTAAAAAGCTCGGCGGCGAAAGCGTTACGGTAGAGCCGCACCTTACAGTATTTGCGGGACTGAAAGACCTTGAAAAAGAGGACGATAAAAGCGTTGTGGGCGAGGTTTACAAATATGCCACCGCCGAAGAGGCGTTCTCGGCGGCGGTAAGCGCGCTGCGCGAGCTTATATGAGGTGAAAAATATGGAAATAGGCGCACAGCTTTACACCGTAAGAGAGTTTTGCAAGGATATAAGCGGCTTTGCGGACACGCTTAAAAGAGTGGCGGATATAGGCTATAAAAACGTTCAGGTTTCGGGTACCTGCGAATTTGACCCCGAATGGCTTAAAGCGGAGCTTAATAAAAACGGGCTTAAATGCGTTCTTACGCACACCCCCGCAGATAAGCTTAAAGCCGATCCCGCAGGCGTTGCGCGCGATCACGATATTTTCGGCTGTAAATATGTGGGGCTCGGCAGCTTCGGCTTTAATGAGAAAGGCTGCGATGATTTTATAAAGGAATACTGCCCGGTTGCACAGGCGCTTAAAAAGAACGGCAAGTATTTTATGTATCATAATCACGAACACGAGTTTAAAAAAGAAAACGGCAGGCTTATAATCGAGCGGCTTGCCGAAATGACCGCACCCGATGAAATGGGCTTTACGCTTGACACCTTTTGGGTGCAGGCGGGCGGCGGAGACCCCGCACAGTGGCTTGAAAGGCTTTCGGGCAGAGTGCCGTGCATACACTTAAAGGATTACGCTTACGGCAGAAAAATGGCGGTAATAGGCGAGGGCAATATAAATTTTGACCGTGTTTTTGAAAAGGCGGAATCGGCAGGCACGGAATATATGCTTGTTGAGCAGGACGATTGCGGCGGGGAAGACCCGTTTGACTGTTTAAAACGCAGCTTTGAATATTTGAAATCAAGAGGTTTTTAATTATGGAAAAAATCAAACTCGGAATAATAGGTATAGGCAATATGGGCTCTGCGCACGCAAGGTGCGTTTTCGGCGGTGAATGTCCCGATTTTGAGCTTGTTGCCGTGGCGGATATAAAGCCGCAAAGGCTTGAATGGGCGAAAAACGAGTTATCACCCGATATTAACTGTTTTAACAATGCGGAAGAAATGCTTGACAGCGGGCTTATAAACGCCTGTATGGTCTGCGTGCCGCACTATGATCACCCGAAATACGCAATTGAGTGTATTAGGCGCGGAATACACGTTATGGTGGAAAAGCCCGCAGGCGTTTATACAAAGCAGGTGCGCGAAATGAACGCGGAGGCAAAAAAGCACCCCGACGTGGTTTTCGGTATGATGTTTAATCAGCGTACAAACTGCATTTACCGCAAAATGCGGGAGCTTGTGCAAAGCGGGGTGTACGGGAATATTCGCCGCACCAACTGGATAATAACAAACTGGTATCGCCCGCAGGCATATTACGATTCGGGCGATTGGCGCGCCACATGGTCGGGTGAAGGCGGCGGCGTACTTTTAAATCAGTGCCCGCACCAGCTTGATTTATGGCAGTGGATATGCGGTATGCCTAAAAAGGTAGAAGCACACCTGCATTACGGCTTATGGCATGATATAGAGGTTGAAGACGACGTTACAACCTATGTTGAGTACGAAAACGGTGCGACGGGCGTGTTTATTACCTCAACGGGCGACGCGCACGGCACAAACCGCTTTGAAATTCAGCTTGATAAGGTAAAAATAGCAGCCGAGGGCGACAGCCTTTCGGTGCTTGAATATGATATGACCGAGCAGGAATTTTCAAAAACCAACACAGAGCCGTTTGCAAGTGTAAACGCGCATGAGGTTGATTTAAAGCTTGACGGTGAAAATCCGCAGCATAAGGGCGTTATAAGAGCCTGGGGCGGCGCAATACTTCGCGGCGAACCGCTTGTAGCAGGCGGAGAAGAGGGCATAAACGGGCTTACCCTTTCAAACGCAATGCACCTATCTTCTTGGCTCGGCAGGGAAATAACTCTTCCGTTTGACGAGGATTTGTACTATAGCGAGCTTATGAAGCGCGTGGCAAATTCAAAGCGCAAAACAAACGTTAAAGAGGTGGTTGCGGACACAAGCAGCTCTTACGCGGGAAGTAAATAAAAGGAGCAGGTATGTTATGAACGGGGTAAAGGTAGGAATTATCGGAATAGGGAATATGGGCTATGCTCATTTACAAACGGTCACGGCGGGGAATATTCCCGAAATGACAGTTACCGCTGTTTGCGATATAAACCCCGAAAAACTAAAGACGGCAAAGGCGAAATACCCCGATATTGCCGTTTTCGGCGATTATACCGAGCTTTTGAAAAGCTCCGATACCGACGCGGTAATTATAGCCGTGCCGCACCCGCTGCACGCAAAAATCGCAATCGATGCTTTTAAATACGGTAAGCACGTGCTTGTGGAAAAGCCGATTGATATTACCGTATCGGCAGCCGAAAGCTTATGCGCCGCTGCGAAGAAAAGCGGCAAGGTGTTTGCTATAATGTTCAATCAGCGTACAAACGGGCTTTTCCGCGAGGCGCGCAGAATTGTAAAGAGCGGTGAATTGGGGGAAATAAAGCGCTCGGTTTGGATTATAACAAACTGGTACAGAACGCAAAGCTATTACGATTCGGGCACATGGCGCGCCACATGGGCGGGCGAAGGCGGCGGCGTGCTTTTAAACCAGGCACCGCACAACCTTGATATTTGGCAATGGATATGCGGCAGCCCCGCCGCCGTTACCGCGTTTTGCAATGCGGGTAAATTCCATAATATAGAGGTTGAGGACGAGGCGACAATATACGCCGAATACGAAAACGGCGCAACAGGCGTGTTTATCACCTCAACAGGCGATTGCCCCGGCACAAACAGGCTTGAAATAACGGGCACGCGCGGCAAGATGGTGCTTGAAAGCGGAATTTTAAAGCTTTGGAAATTAAAAGAGGACGAGCGCGATATATGCAAAAATTCCGCCGACGGATTTGTAAGCCCCGAAACCGAATACAGCGAATTTACCGCCGAAAGGGAAGAGGCGCACGCGGGCATACTTAAAAATTTTGCGGGCGCTATACTTTACGGAGAGGAGCTTATTTCACCCGGGTACGACGGAATAAACGAGCTTACAATATCCAACGCGGCGTATTTATCCGAATGGACGGGAAATAAAAGAGTAACCCTGCCGTTTGATACCGCCGAATTTGACCGATTACTCAAAGAAAAACAGAAAAGCTCCGAAATAAAAGAAAAAACCGTAAAAAATTCAACCGATAAAAGCTGCGGCGGGCGCTGGCAGGTCAATTGGTGATTAAGGGCTTGCAATTACCCCTTGCATATGCTATGATGAAAAAAACATTTTCGGGGGTAGCGAAAAATGCATTTTTCAAATAAGTTTATTCGTGCAAACGGTAAGGTGTGCGATTTTAATAACCATGTTCCGTCGCCGTATTTCAGAAAAGAATTTGAACTGGATTTTGCGGCGGAAAATGCCGAGATACTGATATGCGGGCTCGGCTTTTACCGACTGTGGATAAACGGCAGCGAAATAACCAAGGGCGCGCTTGCACCCTATATCAGCAATACGGGCGATATTTGCTATTATGATTTGTACAGCGTTGCCGCACTGCTTAAAAAGGGCAAAAACGTTTTGGGAGTGCAGCTCGGCAACGGTTTCCGCAACCCGTTCGGCGGGTTTATTTGGGAGTTTGAAAAAATGGAAAGCCGAGGTCCTGTCTGCCTTGCGCTTACCTTTAAAGCCGAGGGCGGCGGCAGGGAGCTTTGCTTTGAGGCTGACGAAAGCTTTAAAACGCACGCGTCACCCGTTATTTTTGACGAGCTGCGTATGGGCTGCCGATATGACGCGCGCCTTGAAATTGAGGGCTGGAATTTACCGAATTTTGACGACAGCGACTGGAGCTTTGCCGAAAAAAGCGATACGCCCAAGGGCAAAGCGCGCCTTTGCACCGTGCCGCCTATTGTGACCCTGCGCGAGATAAAGCCTGTTTCGGCAGAGCATTTTGACAGCCTGCCGTTTGATTACGAAACAACCGCCGATTCTTCAAAGCCCGAGCCCGCAACCGTACGCAGCAATGTGTATGTTTTTGATTTCGGGGTCAATACCGCGGGTGTTTCACGCCTGCATATAAACGGTGTTGCGGGGCAGAAAATTACCGTTCGCCATGCCGAGCGTAAGCTTGACGGCGGCGTGACGGTGGGAACTACCATTTTCAAGCGCGGCGGCGGAGCATATGAAAAGTACCTTGAATACGGTCAGGTTGACGAATACATATGCCGCGGCGGTGATGAAAGCTTTACGCCGATATTCAAATATGACGGATTCAGGTACGCCTATGTTGAGGGGCTTAACGCCGACCAGATAACGGACGATACCTTAGTGCTTATAGAGCAATCCTCCGAAATGGAAACGCGCAGCGGTTTCAGCTGCTCCGATGATACTCTTAATAAGCTTTTTGAGTACAGCCGCCGCAGCGACCGCGCCAATTTCTTCTATTTCCCCACAGACTGCCCGCACCGCGAAAAAAACGGCTGGACGGGGGACGCGAGCGTTTCCGCAGAGCATTTTCTCCTCGGTTTTCGTATGACGCCGCTGTTAAAGGAATGGCTTTGCAATATACGCGCCGCTCAGCGTAAGGACGGCAATCTGCCCGGAATTGTTCCTACGGGCGGTTGGGGCTTTGAATGGGGCAACGGCCCTGCGTGGGACGCGGTTTGCGTTAATCTGCCGTATTTTATTTATAAATTTGACGGCGATACCGAAGTTATACGCGATAATGCCGCTATGATAATAAGCTATTTCAAATATACCCTTACTCGGCTTAATGATAAGGGCTTGGCAAATTTCGGGCTGGGCGATTGGGTAGATCCGTTCCCGGATGAAAACGGTATGCCGCGCACTCCGCTTGAGGTTACTTCGACCGCCGAGCTTTACGATATAGGCGTTAAGGCGGCTTTTTTGTTTGAAAAAGCGGGGCTTGAAAAAGAGGCGGAATTTGCGCGGGATTATGCAAAGAAATTGCGCGAGGCTTTCCGCAGACACCTGATTGATTTTGATACCATGACCGTTTCGGGAGAAAACAGAACCGCTCAGGCGACGGCGCTTTGCAGGGGACTGTTTGATGAAAACGAGGTTTCGGCGGCGCGTAAAAGGCTTATTGAAACAGTGCGCCGCGACGGTGATATTAACACCTGCGGAATGATAGGTCTGCGTTACATTTTCCACGCGTTGACGGACGCGGGCGAAACGGAGCTTGCCTATAAAATAATTACCGGTAAGGACCGTACTTGCTACGGCTATTGGGTAGAGCACGGGGCTACCTCGCTGTGGGAGACGTTCGATTCGACCGATAAGGGCGGCGAGTCGCAGAACCACCACTTCCTCGGCGATATTTCAAGCTGGATGATACGGAATATAGCCGGAATAAATATCAATCCCGATATTACCGATATTTCGTCGTTTAAGCTTGCGCCGAAGTTTATTCCGCAAATTTCTTCCGCTGCCGCATATTATGATTTCAGCACCGGCAGACTTTCCTGCGGCTTTGAAAAGGTCGGCGGCAAAATTATTCTTAATGCCGCCGTGCCGCAGGGCGTTTGCGGTGAGCTTGCGCTGCCCGAGGGCTACGCGCTTAACGACGGACAGAAAAATATCGCTTTAACGCAGGGCAATTACCGTTTTACGGTTTGCAAAGGTTAATAAAAAACGTCACCCAACGGATACATCCGTTGGGTGATGTTTTTTAAGTGTATCGGAATGAAATCAAAGCTTTTTATCGCTTGTAAGAACGGTTTTACCGCCCATATAGGGTCTTAAAGCTTCGGGAATCAAAACGCTGTAATGCTCGCCGTCAAAACGGAGATTGTTTTCAAGGAAAGCTATAAGCATACGCGGCGGGGCTACAACCGTGTTGTTGAGGGTGTGGGCAAGGTATTTTTTACCGTCCGCGCCCTTTACTCTTATACCCAGTCTTCTTGCCTGTGCGTCGCCGAGGTTGGAGCAGGAGCATACCTCAAAATACTTCTGCTGCTTGGGCGACCACGCCTCAACGTCGTAAGACTTGACCTTTAAATCGGCAAGGTCGCCGGTGCAGCACTCAAGGGTTCTTACGGGTATATCCATACTGCGGAAAAGCTCTACCGAGTAGCTCCACATTTTGTTGAACCAATCCATGCTTTCCTCGGGGCGGCAAATAACTATCATTTCCTGCTTTTCAAACTGGTGTATACGGTAAATTCCGCGTTCCTCAATGCCGTGCGCGCCCTTTTCCTTGCGGAAACAGGGGGAATAGCTTGTAAGGGTTAAGGGCAGCTTTTCCTCGGGGGTAATGCTTTCTATAAATTTGCCTATCATAGAGTGCTCCGAGGTTCCTATAAGGTAAAGGTCTTCGCCCTCTATTTTATACATCATGGCATCCATTTCTTCAAAGCTCATAACGCCCGTTACAACCTTGCTTCTTATCATATAAGGCGGTATGCAGTAGGTAAAGCCCTTATTTATCATAAAATCGCGGGCATAAGCTAACACCGCCGAGTGCAGGCGCGCAATATCGCCCATAAGGTAATAAAAGCCCTCGCCCGCAACCTTGCCTGCGGCGTCCTTATCAATGCCGTCGAAAAGCTGCATAATATCGGTATGGTAGGGAATTTCAAAATCGGGGTGGGTCTGCTCGCCGAACTTCTGAACCTCAACGTTTTCGCTGTCGTCCTTACCTACGGGCACGCTTGCGTCCACAATGTTCGGTATTTTCATTTGTATTTCGGTAACCTTTTTTTGCAGCTCGTCCTCTTTTTCTTCAAGGGCTTTAAGCTCTTCGGCCTGCTCGTTTACAAGGCGTTTCATTTCCTCCGCCTCGTCGCGCTTGCCCTGCGCCATTAAAGCGCCTATTTGCCGGCTTACCTTGTTGCGGTTTGCGCGCAGGTCGTTAGCGCGGTTGTTTGCGGCGCATTTTTCGCCGTAAAGCGAAATTATTTCGTCAACAAGCGGAAGCTTTTTATCTTCAAATTTCTTTTTAATGTTTTCCTTTACAATTTCCGGATTTTCACAAATAAATTTAATATCCAGCATTTTTATTCCTCCGTCAGACCGTAATCTCGTTACATTATAGCACGAATGTCTTTTTATGTCAAACTGTTTAATGACGATTTTGCCGCATATAATAAACGCGGGGTGAAAAAATGAAAAATAAAAAAGAAAAAATCAAGCCTGTTGTAGACGTATCGTCCGTTCCGGTTACGGGAATGCCCGAAACCGCTTTCGATATGGTGAACCGCTACGGCACCTATAATATACAGTCTACCGCCGATACCGAAAATATGTATCCCGCCGTTGCGCACGGCTTTAATGAGGGTATTATTGAAACCGATTGCGACGAAAATACGGACGGCGGCAAGAAAAAGAAGTAAAAACTTGACAAATGCTCCGAAAAGCTTTATAATTTCAGTATGATTTAACTTTTTGGAGGAATTAAAAAATATGATTAGTGCCGGAGATTTCAGAAACGGAGTAACCTTTGAGGAAGACGGCAACGTTCTTCAGGTAATTGAATTTCAGCATGTAAAGCCGGGTAAGGGCGCCGCATTCGTAAGAACTAAGGTTAAAAACGTTATTACCGGATCGGTTGTTGAAAAGAGCTATAACCCTACCGCAAAATTCCCGACTGCCTTTGTTGAGAGAAAGGATATGGAATATTCTTATTCCGACGGCGACCTTTACTACTTTATGGATCAGGAAAGCTATGAGCTTGTTCCGATTAACGGCAGCGAGCTGGGCGATAACTTTAAGTTTGTAAAAGAAAATATGGTTTGCAAAATTCTTTCCTATAAGGGTAAGGTTTTCGGCGTAGAGCCGCCCACATTCGTTGAGCTTCAGGTATCCGCCACAGACCCCGGTTTCAAGGGTGATACCGCCACCAACGCCACCAAGCCCGCAACGCTTGAAACAGGCGCTGAAATTCGCGTTCCGCTCTTTATTAACGAGGGCGATATGATAAGAATAGATACCCGCACAGGCGAGTATATGGAACGTGCGTAATTTAAAAACGGAGGTTTGCAAAATGGATATTTGTGAGAAAGTAGCTTACATTAAAGGTCTTGCCGAGGGTCTTGCGCTTGACGAAAGCACCAAGGAAGGCAAGGTTCTTGCCGCTATTATTGATGTGTTGGGCGATATTACAGGCGAAATCTGCGAAATAGAGGACGGCTGCGACGAGCTTATGGAGCAGCTTGACGCTGTTGACGAGGATCTTTCAAATCTTGAAGATGTTGTTTACGGCGACGACGATTGCTGCGACGACGACTGCGGTTGCTGTGATGAGGAGCTTTATGAAATAGAGTGCCCCGCCTGCCACGACACGGTTTATCTTGACGAAGATATGCTCAGCGAGGACGGAATAACCTGCCCGAACTGCGGAACAGAGCTTGAATTTGATTTCGACGGGTGCGATTGCGGCTGCTGCCACGACGACGATTCCGATACCGACGAAGACGAAAAGGAATAATTCTTTAAAGCGAATTTATTTAAAGACTGCAAAGCTCCCTTATATCGGGAGCTTTTTTAATAAAGACCGAGGTTTTATATATGCTCGAAACGGAATTTAAGCTTGAATACGAAATTGAAGAATTATCGGCAGACGGCGGCGTGCCCGTAATAGTTGTGGCTGCGGGTTCTTCAACGCGTATGAACGGTATAAACAAGCAAACCGCAATGCTTTGCGGAGTTCCTTTAATAATAAGAACTCTTATGCGGTTTGAAAAATGCGGCAAAATTTCAAATATTATTCTCGTTGTAAAGCCCGATGACGTTTTCAGTATGCAGCAGTTAGCCGACAGGTACGGCATAAAAAAGCTCACGGACATTGTATGCGGCGGGGAAAACCGCCAGCAATCGGTTAAAAACGGGTTGGAGCGGCTGCCGAAAAACGCCGAAACCGTGCTTATTCACGACGGTGCGCGCCCGTTTGTAACAGAGAAAATAATTTGCAGCGTTATATTCGCCCTCGGTACGCATAGCGCCGTAACCTGCGCCGTTAAGCTGAAGGATACGGTAAAGCAGGTTGACGAAAACGGAAACGTGCTCTCAACGCCCGACAGAAATACGCTTGTGGCGGTGCAGACCCCGCAGGGCGTGAATGTATCGGCTTACCGCTCGGCACTTGAAAACGCGGGAGATCTCGGCAGGTTCACCGATGATATGTCGATTATGGAGGCGGCGGGGCATAAGCCGTTCACCGTGCCCGGCAGTTATGAGAACATAAAGGTGACAACGCCCGAAGACATAGCGCTTGCGGAATATCTTATTTTAAAGGATGAAAAGGAATGAGAATAGGTCACGGCTATGATGTTCACCGCTTTTCTGAAAACAGGCGGCTTGTTATAGGCGGGGTGGAAATTCCCTTTGAAAAGGGGCTTTTGGGGCACTCCGACGCGGACGTGCTGCTCCACGCCGTTTGCGACGCATTGCTCGGCGCGGCGGCGCTGGGGGATATAGGTAAGCATTTCCCCGATACCGACCCCGCGTTTTGCAATATTGACAGCCGCATACTGCTTAGAAAAACCGCGGAGCTGCTGCGCGAGCGCGGCTATGCGCCCGTTAATATAGATGCCACGGTTATAGCCCAAAAGCCGAAGCTTGCGGCATTTATTACCGAAATGGTGAAAAATATTGCGGCTGACTGCGGCATTGACCCCGACTGCGTTAACGTTAAGGCTACAACCGAGGAGGGCTTGGGCTTTACGGGCAACTTAGAGGGCATAGCGGCGCATGCCGTTTGCCTTATTGAGCGAATATAAGCGCCGCACCCCGCATATTATTTACGGGGGAGTAAATATGAAGCTTTTTATAACCTTTTCAAAAAGAAGTCTTGCGGCGGTGCTGCTTTCGCTTATTGCGGCGCTTGCCGTTTTAAGTCGGGTCACGGCACTGTCGGGCGGCGGCATTAAGGGCTCAACAAATGCCGAACGGGTGGATTATATGAGCAGCCTCGGCTGCAATGTAGAGGAAACGGCTGTTTCCTCAAAGGAAACGGTAATTCCGCAAAGCTTCGGCAAGGTGTATGAAAGGTATAATACATTGCAGAAAAAGGCGGGCTTTGACCTTGAACCGTTTCGCGGAAAGGCGGCGAGCGTCTATTCCTACCGATTTGAGGGCGCGCCCGAAAGGGTTGTAAATCTTATAATTGTAAACGGCAACATTGTAGGCGGAGATATTTCTTCAACCGCGCTTGACGGGTTTATGCTGCCGCTTTTAAGTGAGAGTGTAAAGAAAATTGAGACTTGATAAATTTATTTCTTCACAGCTTAATATTTCCCGCAAGGACGCCCGCTCCGCCATTTTAAGGGGCAGGGCGGCGGTAGGCGGAGCAACGGTTAAGGCCGCTGATTTTAAAATAGACGAAACCGCCGACACGGTCACCTTTGACGGACAGGCGTTAAGCTATAAAAAATTTATTTATATAGTTATGAACAAGCCTCGCGGGGTGCTTTCGGCAAGCGAAGATACACGGCAGCAGACGGTTATCGACTTAATTCCCGAAAATTTGCGGCGGAACGGACTGTTCCCCGTGGGTAGACTGGATAAGGACACAACAGGACTGCTTATTATAACCGACGACGGAGATTTTGCCCACAGGGTGCTTTCCCCCAAAAAAGAAATTTTTAAAACCTATATCGCGGTATTGGACGGCGATATAACCCCCGATATGCCCGAGAAATTTTTAAACGGAATTATTCTCTGCGACGGAACGGAATGCCGAAAAGCATTTTTAAAGCCGCTTGCAAAAAATACCGCCGAAATTAAAATATGCGAAGGAAAATATCACCAGATAAAAAGAATGTTCGGCACTGTGGGTCTCGGAGTAAACGCGCTTAAAAGAACGGCGGTGGGAAATTTCCGTTTACCTGAAAATCTGCCCGAGGGCGCGTGTTCGGAGACCGATTTGGAAACACTTGGAAGTATATTTTCCGACGAATAACGCCCGAATATGCATATTAAACAAAACATTTCTTTTAACATTGGATATATTTTGCATAGCATTTTTAAAGGCGTTTTGGTATAATAACAAAGTAAACTCAAGCAATTTTTTTAGGAGGCTGCAATATGGCAAGTTTGTCTTTGCGTAACGTATACAAAAGATACCCGGGCGGCGTTACGGCTGTTTCGGATTTTAACCTGGAGATTAAGGATAAAGAGTTTATAATTCTCGTTGGTCCTTCAGGTTGCGGTAAGTCCACTACCCTGAGAATGGTAGCCGGTCTTGAGGAAATTTCCGACGGTGAGATCTACATCGGTGACAAGCTTGTTAACGACGTTGCTCCTAAGGATCGCGATATAGCGATGGTTTTCCAGAACTACGCGCTTTATCCTCATATGACTGTTTTCGACAATATGGCTTTCGGTCTTAAGCTTCGCAAAACCCCGAAGGATGAGATCAAGCGCCGTGTTGAAGAGGCTGCCCGTATTCTTGATATTTCACACCTGTTAGAGCGTAAGCCGAAGGCTTTGTCCGGCGGTCAGCGTCAGCGTGTTGCTTTGGGTCGTGCAATAGTTCGTGAGCCTAAGGTATTCCTGCTTGACGAACCGCTTTCCAACTTGGACGCTAAGCTCCGTGCACAGATGCGTACCGAAATTTCTAAGCTGCATCAGCGTTTGGGTACTACGTTCATTTACGTTACCCACGACCAGACCGAGGCTATGACAATGGGTACTCGCATTGTTGTTATGAAGAGCGGTCTTATTCAGCAGGTTGATACCCCGAATAATCTTTACCTCTATCCCTGCAACCTTTTCGTTGCCGGATTTATCGGTTCTCCGCAGATGAACTTTATCGAGTCCAAGCTCCTTAAAGAGGGCGAGGATTATCTCGTAGAGTTCGGCTCTGAAGATACAAAGACCCGCGCCGGTGTTAAGTATAAAATTAAGCTCCCGGCTTCTAAGAATAAGGATAACTGCCTTGAAAATTATGTCGGCAAGGAAGTTATTATGGGTATCCGTCCCGAAAACGTTCACAACGAGGAAGACCTCATAGCTATCCATAAGGACGGCTTGGTAGAGGCTGACGTTGAGGTTACCGAGCTTATGGGTGCCGAAACTTACCTCTATATGAACTGCGAGGGTCAGGCGATTAACGCTCGCGTTAGCCCGACAAACACCGCTCGCCCCGGCGACAAGATTACAATTGCATTTGAGACTGCTAAGATTCACCTGTTCGATAAGGACACCGAGCTTACAATCTGCAATTGATTTAAAAGTGATTAAGCAAACAGGCAACCGAAATTTCGGTTGCCTGTTTTTGGCTATGATGAATTTTGGTTGATTTGTACTTTTTTAAAATAATCCCTACAAAAGCTTTTTCAATTCATCAATTTGTTTTTGTGTTGTCTCGGGCGTTTCCTTAAGCGGGAAGTCAAGCCCGAGCTTTTCGTACTTTGAAACGCAAAGCTTTCTGAACGGCAAAAGTTCAATTTCCTCTACGCATTTATAAGGCGATACCAATTCTTTAAGCCTTTTAATGCTTGCGGGGCTGTCGTTTAAGCCTTTAATTATGACCTGCCTTATTCTTGTGGGAATATTTCTTTTATTAAGCTGTTTTAAAAAATATGTCGGTTGTGCAAGGCTGCACCCGACATATTTTTTATATTGCTCGTCGTTTGTGTATTTTATATCGAGCAGGCAATAATCGGTGTAATCCAAAACAAAATCGGTTAAGGAAACACACCCGCTTGTATCAAGGCAGGTGTTTATTCCGTTTTCGCGGCAAAGTTTGAAAATTTCAGCCGTAAATTCGGGCTGCAAAAGCGGCTCGCCGCCCGAAAGGGTTATTCCGCCCGTTTTGCCGAAATACTC
>CAKSQS010000055.1 GCA_934486705.1 uncultured Eubacteriales bacterium | reverse complement strand
TATCCCTCAAGGCACGCCAGACGCCAAAGCAGAGGAATATATTATCACTGCGCTTGACTATTACAGCCGTTATCTGCATAAAAAAAGTGTAAAGCAAAAAGCATAATTTACTTTATCCGATTCCCGCCCTTTAAAAAGGACGGGAATTTTTTTGCAACAAAAAACACCCTTTGTTTGCATGCAAACAACACAGCTTAACGCTGTATCTGAATCATACATTGTTCGGGATATGAAAAGATAAAATATCTCTATCTAAAATTTTAAATTCCCGAACCTTGTTTCAAATCATAATTTGGTTATATAAAAAATTAGCGGCAGGAAATTACTTCCCGCCGCGTTTTGTTGCAAAATTTTTAGTTTAAAAATAATAATGCTTTCTATAAACAAGAAGATTGAAGTCGGTTTTATCTTTCAACCACCAGCAATACACCCTCCGGACCGATTCTTTGTTGAGGCTCTGTTAGCAGATCTTCGGCAATGCACTTTTCAATCAGATCGTTCAAAAGGTTGATACCGGAAACCAACAGGTTATATGATTTGTATTCATTTAAAAGGTGCTTTTGAATGTGCGAAAGCATATAGGCATACATCTCTTCGGCAATCTCTTTTGCAATATCCTCAATGGAGTCATAGTACTCACAAAGAAGATTGCGGAAATTCTCCCAGTCCTTTTGTTCAATCGCAACGATCCGCGGCTCTAACATTTCCCCGTTTTTTCTTAAAAAGCCGCATTCAATCGCTTTTGCAGCAATTTCTCTTTGCGTTTCATCAAGCGTATTTATATCCATTCCACCGATTGCTTTCAGTGTTAACCGCAACTTTTCGTCGTTGGTGATCGTTTGGCCGCAATAAAAGTGTCTGTCCATTCTTTTGCCGTAAATATTGCGTATAAAAACATAAGAATAGCCACAGAAATCGTGCGTTTCGTTGCCGTCGCAGCCGTAAAACCGAACGCTGTAAGACGCACCGTATGGAATGGCGACGCAGACAGTTGTGAATTTTCGTTGAGGTTGGTTTACTTCTTTGAAATATTCAGTTTCAAGAATTTCATCTACACGGTCTTTAAGGTGCCAGACTGATTCGCTTATCAATGTCCAAAGGATAAATCGCAAATCGGTTTGGCGGCTTAAATAGGAAAAATTCAAAAATTCCTCGCGGTGCGATTGCAAGTGATTTTTCAGCTTTTCGCACAGCTCATCTAAATGCTTTGTGTAGATTTTTCCCGCTTCGTTAAACTCGCTGTTTTCTACAATAATCACATTGGATATATATTTGTCACCCATTTTGCGCAAAAGTCCGTAGCTGCCATTTTCGCCTTTCAGCTGAATTTCCAGCTCGTCCTCAATATATGGCATGGGTACGCAAAGCTCATCGGAAAGTTCCTTGGCGCTTTTTGCCTTATCTTTGCAGGCGTAAACAAGATTTTGCGATAAGATCCGCTCCGCTTTTGTTCGCGGATCGTTACCGCTGGGATTTCCCGTTCCGATAAACGCCAACGACACCGGTTTTAAGGATAAATTTCTTTCATTCATAATTTCAACCTCTTTTCTGACGGTATTTCGTGCAAAAAACAAACGCTGTTTTACGGTGGTTTCGCCTATACCGAGCTTTTTTGCTATATCTTTTACCTTCATTTCATCAAGATAATAAAGCACCATGACCTCTCGGTAAGCCTTTGCTAAAAATGCGATCTCGGCAAAGATTCTTTTCAAGATTTTCCGATCGCTTGTTTTCTCAATCAATCTGTCAATCCCGTTTTCCTTTTCCGAAAGCTCAAAATTCAAGGCATCTTCGCAGTATACCTGCCGCAGCTTCGTCCTGTTCTCGCAAAAATCGGCGTAAATTCTGCGGGCAACAGTCCACACAAAAGCATAAAAATTTTCAATGCTTTCTTGCTTATGTACGGCTGATATTACGGCGAGAATAATGTCCGAGCATAGATCCTCCGCCTCATAAGAAGTGTTACATCTTCTGTAAGAGAACTGATAAATTTTATCAAGAAACGCTTTGTCACCGATCAGCTTTAATATTTCATTTGTTTTCATTTCGCACCTTAAATTTCATAATGATCATTACGCCTATATAGTCGGAATTTTTTGAGGTTGGTTAGGTATGAATTTGCATTTTATTTATAAATAATATCGCCTTGGCATTCCACGTTGCCCTTAATTTCCCGGCATTCGACCTTGCCGCCGCAGTACACATCGCCTTCAATGCTTTTTCCGCAAGCCACATTATCCCCACAGCTGACGTTGCCGGAAATATTATCACCACAAGACACATTATTCCCGCAACTCACTTTGCCGTTGATATCTCCGGCAGCGGAAATATTGCCGCGACATTCTTTGACATCGCCGTTGATGTCGTTGCATTCAATGTTTCCTTGGCACACAACATCACCGTTAATGCTCGCGTCACAGTTTAAATTGCCCATAACTTCGACCTTAAAATATTGCCGGGTCTTTTCGTTGCATTCCTTTGGAAATGATATGTTGATCCATCCGTTTTCGTCGGTAGATTCTAAAATATTCTTTCCTAAAGTCCTGAAAACCCGAATGGTATTATCGTCATTCCAGGGAAGCTCAGAGCAAAGGTCATAGTGTATCTCTTTTTCGTTTTTTCGTCCGAACAGCTCGTCAATGCTGATTTCAAAAATATCTGCAAGCATCGGCAATAAACCTATATCCGGGCAGCACTGCGCCGACTCCCATTTGGATACCGATTGATTGGTCACGCCTAATTTTTTTGCAAGTTCCTCCTGCGTTAAACCTTGCCTTTTTCTGTAAAATGAAATGGTGTCATAAAGCTTTAAGCTTTCCATATTTTTGCCCTCCTAAATTATTTCTTGTAGCTACACTTATATTGTAAATACCACTATGCCTTTAATCAATAACGCAGATATTGGATTTCCCCAACTGTGGGTTGGAAAGGTCTCTTTAATAATACCCTTGCCGAAAAACAGCAAAGGCATTATTAAAAAGTTTATTTATTCTCTGCCGATTTGACTCCGTATACGCACAAATTTTCTCGTTTTTCCGGTATTGTCAGATAACCATCTGCCACTAGATTTTCAACAATAATCCCCATTGCATCCGCCTGACAATGAACATACGCCAGTTGTTCACAATGCTCTCTTAATTCTTTCGGGGTATGTTTTTTGAAAAGTGCGGCTGCGCCGGTACAGATTTTATCCATACAGTCAACAATTTTTACGGCAATCGGCTTTAAATCGTTTCGAATATGGTAGTTTTCTTTGCTTGTGAAAGTGGGGAAATTTGCTTTCAAAACACCGTTTTGCACGGAGATCATTTCCTCTTTAACAAGTTGTGCAATCACCTCCTGTGATTTGCATTCATTAACATTTTTCTCTAAAATCGCATCACAAAGCGTGTTGGATCTTATTACGGAGCCGCCTTGCCACCGTTGGCATTTCTTAATTACATTGTAATTCACCGCGGAATAATATGCGGTATGCTCGGCGTTATCGCATCTGCCGTAAATTCCGTTAAAATAACTGTATTGGTAACGGTTATCATGACCGAAAACAAAACCGCGTGTAGTTGAGCTTAGTAAGGGGTATTCTCCAAATTTCGCCTGTACTATATTTTCTTCAAAATCACCCAACGCATTTATCATTGAAAGATTAACAAGAAACCATCTTAACGCGTTTTCATCCATAATAACGCCGTAATCTTTTTGACGGTATTTCGTTAAAAGTTTTTCGGTGAATGCTTTGACTGCCTCTGTTGTCGGTTTACAAATTTCCTGCACTGGAATTTGTGCTTTAAATTCTTCTTCAAAATCGGACTTAAAAATCAAAAAATTGGTTTGATATTTGTTTGCCTTTTTTGTAATAAAATGAAATTTAAGCAAGATTTCAAGCTCGTCCTCTAAGTATACAGCCGAAACACCCAATTCCAAAGACAGTTCTGTTATGGTTAACGGTTTTTCATAAGCCGCAAGAACAATATTTCCGGGCAACTTCCGTTCAAAGGTTTCCCATATATAGGAATTGCCTCCGTTACCCCAAAAATCAATACAAAAGTTACTGGGATTGTAGCTTTTCTCACCGTATTTTCTATCCATATTTATACCTTCCTTCAAAATTTTTCGTGTTGCGAAAAGGTAGTATTTTACCATTTCTTCGCTGATATTCAGCTCTTTTGAAATCAAGGAACAGCTTTTGTTTTCAATATAGTATTTAACGGTGATCTCCCGATACTGTTTTGATAAAAGAGTCAGTTCTCGCCTTAAAACGGCAATTTCCTCATTTTCAATACTTTTCTGTTCGGGAGTTTCCCAGTATACACCGCAAAACTTTTCATTAAATTCAATTTGCGGAGCTTTTTTCTTTCGGATATACTGTTTAAAAACATTTTCGGCAATTCTCCACATATAACCGTAAAATGCGGAATCGTTTTCAAGACGGTCTACCGAAGCAAGTACCTCGGTGATAATATCTTGGGTGAGGTCTTCTGCATCTTGTTTATCGTAAACCTTAGAAATAGAGAACGCAAAAATATCCTTCAAGCATCCCTGTAATTTTTTATAAGCCGTTGCCTGTTCCATTTATTCTACCGTTCCTTTTGAAAGCTTTCGATAATATAGTGTAAATACCGCTGACTTGGTTAATTGAAAATCAAAAATTTTCTAATCTCTTTTTTATAGCAACAAACTCTTCATTCTCCTTTAACCCTTCAAAACAACTCTCATTCAAGTTCATGAACAATTCTTCGCACAATGTTTTATCAGAGTTAGTAACTATTTTTTGAGGATTCCAAGTCAGTCGGTTTAAAAATACCGATTTGAATTTTTGCTCTCCCAAATTCAAATTGTTATCAAACACTTTAGCGTGATTTTCGGAAATCAGCAGATTTTTCATCGCCTCTTCAAATTTATTTTCGTAACAATAAAGCTTTGCAATCATTAAGTAATAGTGGGAAAGGCTGCAATTATATATTGAACTGTTATCGTCTTTTTCATAGATTATTTGATACAATTTGATTGCCGTATTAAGTAAATGAATCCTTTGTTCATTAGAAAGCCCTTGCTTCAAATCGCTTCTGCAAGCCATTTCATAAATAATTCCCGCACACCAGTCAATCATATTTGACAGATTTTGTTGGTCTTGTTTCAGGCATTCTTCACCTTTATAAATTCTTGAAAGCAACGCTTCGCGGGATAAAAGCATATCGGGCATACTTTCAGCTAACTGAATTGCTTCTGCCCTTTTGCCGATATAAGGATAATTGTAGCAAAGTATTTGTATGGCACCGTGTCTTATACTGTCGGTTGTGCAGTCCTCTAATACCTTTTCACACAAATTAATTGCTTCTTCTGTGAATTTGTGCTCTTTGCTGTATTCTTCCTGTTCTTTCGTCGCAGCATAAGAAACCAAGCCGTAAGCGAGATTTAACATCCATTGATAATTACGGGGATACTTTTTTAAAACCTCACGGCAAAGCGCAATCTTTTCTAAAACTTTTCCTTCCCGTCCGAATTTAAAATATTGTTTTTCATATTGAGTTAATTCTTCCGATTGCTCAGGTTTTGTTACGCCCAACAGCTCATCTACCGTCACACCGAAAAAGTTTGCCAATTGCGGCAATAATGTTATATCAGGCAGAGCAAGACCGTTTTCCCACTTAGATACCGCTTGATAGGAGATGTTCAAATAATCAGCCAACTTTTCCTGGGTAACATCCTGTGCTTTTCTTAATTCTTTAATCTTTTCCCCGATTTTCAACATTTTGCTTCACCTCATTTTTTATTAGAAAGCGCTTTCTGATTATATTATAAAACTTTATCTTTAATATGAGTATAACATATCCGTTTACCACTATGCAACCATTGGTTGAGCTGACAAGTTTTAAAATGCTGTCCGTGATATGAGTTTAAGCTCAGGGCAATCTGCATCATACATTGTTTGGGATATGAAAAAATAAAAATACCTCTACCTGTAATTTTAAATTCCCGAAACTGTTTCAAAACATAATTTGGTTATATAAAAAATTAGCGGCAGGAAATTACTTCCCGCCGCGTTTTGTTGCGAAATTTTTGGTTCTAAAATAATAATGCTTTCTATAAGCAAGAAGATTGATGAAAATTTTATTTACTGATTGTTATTACAGTCATAAGCGTCTTTTTTTGCTCTTCTGTCGGTAATTTCAATTTTCCGTTTTCCGTTAAGTGCTTTAATACATGTAGAATAAACCACGGGTCTGCAAAGAAAATGTGCTGCAAACCGTAAATTCCGGCTTTATGCAAATGCGGCGGCGTTTTGGCAAGAACAGCACTGATAAATTTATCCCTAAGCCGACACAATTCTTCCCAATGCTTTTCTTTGATTTTTTCGCCCGCCGCAAACAAAGCCGCCGCTATATCTTGGTTTTCAAGAATAACAGCCTGTGGAACAATTTTTGTATCGCCGTTTTTATTAAGCACAGAAATATATCCCCGTTCTACGAGCCGTGCATATTCGGCGGCAGATAACTCGGTATCATTCAGCCAGCGTTTTAAAAGCATTAAATCTTGTGTGACAGGTAACAAATAATGCTCGCCTATCCTCTTTTCGGACCATTCGCTGTCGCATTGCCAAAGCGTCAGATTTTCATAGCTGTTCCAGCAACAACCGCAAAACTCACTCATACTGTCGGCGTACTTGGGTTTCGGAGCATTAGGATTAACCACATCGGCAGAGCAAATATTATGTCCGCCGTCGGGTCTGATTGTTGCCGCTTCCTCAAAAGAAACATTTTCCTTATACAAATGCTCCCCGCTGTTTGCTATAATATACGGAATCAGCGACCAAAGCAAAAAGTTTTCATCCTTTGGCGGATCGGCTGTCATCGAAATATTGCCGTATCTTCCGCCTAAAATGCGGTCGTCCTTTAACAGCCCGCTGCCGCATAAGGTATCGAACAGCTCATCGGCAAATAATGCGGTCGCTTTCCCGCACATTTCATCGTGAAGCCTAATAATTTCCTCATCCGCTTCATCTATGATAATGTTAGAAATGAATTTATCGCCCTTTTTCAAAAGAAAACCGTATTCATAAAGAAATTCCGCTTCACTTTCGACGTATACGGGTGATACACCGAGTTCATCGGCTATTTCATTTACCGATTTGTAGCTGTTTCTTACAGAATAAGCTATGTTTTGCGATAATGCGCTGCGAAAGAAGTTGGCATTGTTCCCCTTCGTCCCGGCAGAGCCGTTGCAGCAGATTCTTGTGAGTCTAATGGGATTAAATTTAAGTTCCCCATAATTACGCGTCATATTTACCCCTCTTTTCAATTCCTTCTTGGCTTCAAACAAATGCCACTTAACCGTGCCGATAGGAATATTCAGTTCGCTTGCAATATCCGCCTGTTTTCGTTTTTCAAAATAATAGGCTATTACAATGTGCCGTTGCAGCTTTGTAAGGTAAGCGATTTCCGACTGTAAGCGGGAAATTACAATTTCGGATTCATCCGCACTTTGCAAATCATCCGTAACAGACAGCCGCTCAGAAACATCGTCAATTGAGACAGTCGCTGTGCTTTTTGCAGTGTCGCGGTAATAATTACTGAGAGCATTATGCGCTACCGTCCAAATGTATTTATCTACATCCACGACATCATCTTTTGTAAGTAGTGTTCTAAACACTTTGGCGGCAATTTCCTGTGACAAATCTTCTGCGTCCTGAATACTGCGGCAGCGCTTGAGCGCAAATCCGAAAACAGGCTTTAAATATTCGGTTATGATTTTTTCGGCGTCGGTTCCGTTCATTTGTTTTATCCTTTCGAAAGCTTTCAACTATATAGACACGGAAGTTTGAAAAGGTTGGAACTCTTTTATAATTTATTGACTATAATGAGTATAACATAGCTATCCTGTGCGGTATGTGCAATTATAGCTAACACAAAAAGCCTATCTTTTATTTCATAACTGCATCCATAATCGTTTGAATGGTATTACAGGTTTCATCAAAGGAAATATCCTTTGCATATTCATACTCGCGACTGTACTTTTCCCAGAGCTTACGAAGCGTATCGCTTTCGCGGATTTCCTTCATAATTTCCGGGTAGTCCGTTAAAATTACGCTGCTGCCGCGTTTCCCTGCCGTCAGCTCCAAAGCCCGCCTCAGTATCTTCTTATCGCACTCTGCTCCGCGCAGCGCGTACAGAATATGTATGTCATAATAATCTCTCGGACGGGTATTCGCAATGTTTCGTGACAACACGGTTTCCAGCTTTTCCGCCAATACTGTTTCAAGATTGTAGGCAAGAATGCTGATTTTGCGATCGTCAAAAAGCAATGAAAATGTGTATTCCACCTCACGCGGCGTTATCATATCACCCGTAGTAACATCAACCGTCAGCGGTACGCTGATCGGGGGATAGTTTGCCTTCAGTGCAACCCGTATGCCGGGGTAATCATCGGTTTCCCGAATGTCAGATATTCCGACAATCTCAAGCTTAACATCATCCTCTATATGAACTTCGCAAATTTCATTAAAAATTGCACGGATTGCTTCATGCGTCAGTGTGAAACCCTTTACCGTTGTATCAAGATCCATTGTTGCCCGAGTATCCAACCCGACAATGGCGGAAATCAGAAATCCGCCCTTGAGAATAAAATTTTGCTTATATGCCGAAAGGGATATTCGTTCCAAGAGCCGTTCCAGCATATAGTTTTGCATAACAAGCTGTGCGGAAATATGTTTTTCTGCCACTTTATTCTTAATAAAGGCTTTCAGTTGCATAGGATTTTTTGTAATCATAGCAAAACCTCCAAATAGCGCAGTACCTTAGGACAGACTCGGAGCCGTTCGGCATACTGCATTAGTTTGTGAATGTTCTTTTCTCCGGACGCCGCATAGCGTTTCATAGCATCAGTGATGATTTGAATATCGCTGCCGTTTCCGCGAAGAATATCGCATAGCGTTCGTTCCAAATCGTAAGTGCGAATGAGATTGCCTGCCGGCGATTTAGTTTGAATTTGTCCGAACTCATAATTCTCCGGTACAACACGCTTAATAATAATCGTTTCCTGTTTCAATGACGGCGCATTGTAGCCCTTTGGAAATGTCATAGTATATTTTGCAGGGGTTCGGTCTGAATATCCGAGCAGATACAGCGCAGTGTCGTGCGAGTAAATTCCCCGTCCGTATTTCTTCTGTAAGAGGTAGAGATCGTCCTCCCATGAGTTACTCCGCACATACAATCCACGCCCGAAACGGTATATTTCACCATCTTTGACGAGTTGTTGTAAAGTGCTGCGGTGCAAACCGGCTTCCGTCACCTGTGCTGAAGTTATTACGCCGTTCTCTGAGGCTTCCAACATTTTTTTTATTTTTTCCCTGTCACTCATGCTTTCACCCCCAATTTCGACTTTCACACATTATATTATATAAAAATAATGTGTTATTGTCAAGCCTTTAATAACAACCGCACATTAAAATATTTAAAAATAATGTGTAGCTGTTAAAGACAAGTTTGTTAGGCTGTTGACTTTATGCAAATAAACAAAACTAATAAAGAACGGCATAGCAGCTAAGCTATACCGTTCTTTATTAGTTTTTACACTTCCAAAACACCGTTATCCCATAATTCCTCACACGAAAGATCAATGCGGTCGTTCCACGCAATACCGTGGCCGCCGACATCAACATATACATCTTCAAACCTGTTTCCGTCTTTCAACTCGGCAAATACCGGTATTTTATCAAACAGCGGTTTAACATCGTAAATTTTAGTACACCCTTCAGAAAACCGAACGCTTAAACGGTAATCGGGCAATGGCATAACATCTTTAATCTTATGAAACATTAAATAATCCCCTTATTAAAATTCGGCAGTATCACATTATATCGGCATTATAACATATATTAACTTCACAGTGCCTTCTTTCTCATTTTTCCGTATTGTGTGACATTTATAATCCTTTTTCCATTTTTAAAAAACTCCTTCATAAATTTATTATAATCTGCGAATAAGTCACCTTATCCGCCAATTACCAACCGTTAAGAGTCAGTCCGAGCGACCTTGCAAGTGCATAATTTATATCCCGTACCTTATCCGAATCACTGACTGCGCCTATTCTCTTTACAAGCATATAATCCGGCAGCGTTCTTATCTGCTCGCACATAACCGTAGAAACCCTGTCAAACCCTTCTCCGCGCCCTATTTCAAGGGGAATTCTTATGCTGTTTCAAGAAAACAAAACGGCTGACAGGCTTTTTGAGTCCGTCAACCGTTTTTCGTTTAATCCTCGTATGCACCGGAGTATAAAATCGGATTAGTGACCGTTTCAAAATACGGACCTAACGCATACGCCGTCATAGCCTTTAAAAAAGAATCCACCGTTCCGAGCATTGAAAACATTTTTCTTTCGTCAAGAGATATTACCACCTTATCCGTAAGCCTTGTGCTTCCCTCTTTTATTATAACGCCCTTCAGCTTTGTAATAAGCGGCACCGCCCAACCGTTTGCTACCGTCAGCACATAAGGATAATTCCTTTGAGGATTATATGTGACCTTCAGCATTGTAATTGTCCGCTCTTCCGCATTTTCCGGATTTACATATCTGTCGTAATTCAGAATTTTTATGTTGGAATATATTTCCCTTTGCGACTTTGCTTCGTCGTATTCGGCGGTTGCTTTTTCCAAAAGAGCCGCACCGCTTACATCATCCGAACCCGGCGTTCCTTTAAGACGTGAGAGTATTCCGCTTATCTTTTCTCCCGCTTCTTTGAATATTTCATTCGGGCTTTCCGAAAACTGCGAGCATAAGTCCTCAATCTCTTTAAGAGCAGAATTATCCCCTGTGCATTTTAAAGCCTTTTGCAGCCGTTCAATATTGCGCTTACAAATTGCAAGCTCTCTTGCCGTTACGGTCTTTGCCTTTATTACGGCGTCGTTTAACTGAAAAAACTCCTCTGCCGACAGGTTATAAAAGGCGTCAACGGCACTCTCACCCGTGCCTTTGCTGTAATCCTTGGCGTTCAGCCTTATTCTCGACATAAGCGTGTGCGGCGACGCCATAGGCTCCTTTTCATATCTTGTATCGTCCATAAATTCAAGCAAAGCCTTCTGTGTTTTATAAACGCATATCTGCTTGGTATTTGTTTTTCCCGCCATGCCTGTTCACCCCGCTTTCTTATGCGGAAAAATCCAGTAAAGATAATTGCTTGTGCTTTTCGCCGTTAAAATAGTTTTCACCCAAGGTTGCGTAAGCGGTTATTTTATCCGGCAACGACAGCTCCATATACTTTTCCGCCTGATTAAACCCTATAAGCGAAAAACCATCGGCAAACAGCTTTATATGCTTTCCGTCCTGCCCTATAAATTTATGCGCTTCATTTTCCGAAAGCTTTATTTCCGTTTTTAAAACAGGCTTTGGCGCACAGGCGCCGAACGGCTCAAGGCGTTCTGCCTCGGCAAACAGTTCATCGCTTAGCTCGGACTGTTCTGTTTGCATATCCCAAAAGCAGGTAGGCTGCAGCTCCTCATCTGTAAGATAATTTGCGGTTAGCTGAATTGCACGGCGAAAGCTCTCAAAGTTTTCGGGGTTCAGCGAAAGCCCCGCAGCCATAGCGTGTCCGCCGTAGCTTAACAAAAGCTCCCTGCACTTTTCTATACCGTTCAGAATATGAAAAGCCTCAACCGATCTTGCGCTGCCTGTAAGCACCGTTTTACCGTCCTTATCCGTTTTAAAGGCGAAAACTATTGCAGGCCTGCCGAATTCTTCCTTTAAATTTCCTGCAAGCAGACCCACTATTCCGCCGGGCGCTTTTTCAGTGCATAAAACAAGCACCTTATCCCCTGCAATTACAAGTCTTTCAGCTTCTTCACGAATCTGACTGTATGCCGCTGCCTGCATTTGTTTTCTTTCCTCATTTATACTTAAAACCTTTCCGGCAAGCCCTGCCGCAGTCAAAGGATTTGTTTCAAGCAGCAATATAAGGGAAAGCTCAGCGCCCTTTACGTTAAGTCTGCCCGCAGCGTTAAGGCACGGCGCTAAACGGTAGGCAATATCCTCGGCTGTTATATGCGACATATCCCCCATAAGCGCTTTTATACCGGGTCTGTCGTAATAAGGGTCATGCATACGCTTAACGGCTCTTTTTACAATCACACGGTTTTCTCCGTTAAGCGGCGCTACGTCGCCTATTGTACCGATAGCCGCAATATCCGCAAGCGAAAGTGCGAAATCGTGTTCTTCTATTTGCTCAAGCATACAGTGCGCAACCTTCCAAGCAAGCCCCGAACCCGTCAGTTCTTTATACGGGTAAGTCTCGCCCTCAATATGCAGGTCTATAAGCGCGTCTGCCTGCGGCAGCACATCTCCCGGCTCGTGATGGTCGAGTATTACAATATCCAAGCCTAATTCCTTTACATATTCCGTTTCTTCCACGGCGCGCACTCCGTTATCCACCGTAACAAAAAGCTTTGCGCCAAGTTCCTCCTGCTCTTTAATTGCTTTTTTGCTTATGCCGTAGCCTTCCTCAATTCTGTCGGGCAGTCTGACGCATACCTCGGCGCCCATTTTTTTAAGCGCCAAAAACATAACGGCTGACGCGCTTATTCCGTCGGCGTCGTAATCGCCGAATATACAAATACGGTTATGAGCAAAAATATGTTTCCAGATAATATCCGTTGCCTTATCTATATTTCGTATAAGTCTGAAATCGCATAGCTCGTCGCCGTTCAGAAAATCGTCCGCCTCGTCAAGCGTTTTTATTCCTGCTTTGCACAAAGCGACTGCCGAGAAAGCGCTGTATCCGTTTTCCCTGAAAAAATCATATTGCGAAAGCTCTGTATTCTGTTTCCAAATCATCACGGTTGCTCCTTTATTTTTTCATTCTCACTTTTTCTTTTCAAAAGCCCGCAAAGCGCCGAAAATCTTTTAGTGCCTTTGGTATTGCGTATCGCATAGCGTACGGCGTCTTCGTCGCCTACTATTATCATTCTTTCCTTTGCGCGGGTAACGCCGGTGTAAAACAGGTTTCTTATAAGCATCATCGAATGAAAGCCTGTTATTACCATAATAACCACCGGGTACTCCCCGCCCTGCACCTTATGAACGGTTGTGCTATTTCTTATCGCGGTTATAACTGCGTTTCTTTGCGTTTCGTCAAGTGTTATTCCTATTTCATACTGTGCCGCCGAAATACAGTCGTTTAAAGCATCTTTCGATACATTCGCATAACGGGATCTATGCCCGATTCTTCTTAAAAGAATTTCTGCGGTATCCCTTTCATTTTTGTATCTGTCGGGGTGATAATATCTTCCGCTTTCATACACAACCGCGCCGTCGGATACAAGGTTATGAAGCACCGTTTCAAACCTTTCCTTAGTAACTGCGCTTTCAATTGCCGCATTTTCCTTTAAAAAAGCATTGCATTCCTCCGTTAAAAGGTCGGCGGGTAAAAATGTATGTCCCTTTGCACCTGCTTTTGTTTTAAGCACCGCGCGCACAAGGCATTTCATTCGGCACATCGCATACGGAGCTAACCCGCAGTCGTTCCCTATTCTGTCGCACGTTTTAAATGAAGCAAAGCCCTTTTCGTACAGGCAGTACGGGTCGCTTTTGACTATCTTCATTGCATCGTTACCAAGCTCTGCGGAAATTGCGTTTACCGTTTCTGCTTTAAAGCCGTAGCTATGCAGAAAAGTTGCAAGGCTGCGTCTTTCCTTTTCTTCGAGAAATTCGGTTCTTATTCTCGCCGCGCGCTCGGAGCTTATCCCGCCGATACCCGCAAGCGCCGTCGGATTTTCCTCTATTGCTTTCTGAGGGTCGGGGAAAATTCTCATTATTCTTCTTGCCGTCTCCGGTCCTGCGCTTTTAAGCGAAGACAAAAACCTTTGCATTAAAACAGGTGTTTCAAATTCGCAAATGACATAATCCGCCGCCTTAAACTGCCAAGGGAAATAGTTTCCGTTCCGCCGCTTTTCCCACTCGCCCGTCACTTCGACAACATAATCTTCCTTAACGCCTTTAAGCATACCGAGAACAGTCACGCTGCCGGGAAAATCCGGGTTTCTTTTGTCAGGCTCAATGCTTTTAATATCCCGCACGTCTATTACTATAATTTTAAAACCGCTTTCCTTTTCGGCAAAAATATGGGTAACCGTGCCTTTCAGTTTCATTTTAAACCTCTCCTTCATAAATATAATTCGGTATAATAACAAAATACCTTTGGTTTTGAAGAGGTTTCAAGAAAACTGCGCAAAAAAATACCGCCCATCCCGTAATTGGGATAGGCGGTCAATCCTTATATTTCATTTTTCAATTATAACATTTTACCTTCATCTTTATGTTGTACTTGAAATTCATGGAAAAAAAGAGTTATCGTCACATATAAATGACAATAACTCTTTTCCGTATAAATAGACGGAGCCAAATGCAACCCCCGGACGGGATAACTCTCGACTCCAACTATATTATACATAATAATTATATGTTTGTCAAGGACTTTTTATCCTTTCTTATATAATTCAAATTTTCTATGTACTGAAATCCGTGTTCGTAGTAGCTCGAATTAGGTTGAGTGAAATTTTCTGTTTTTTGATATATCATTTTATACAATTCATATAACCATTTTTCATAATCGGTAGATGCTTCTCTGATATTTAGACCTTGCTCATAATATTGGCGTGCTATGCCTGCAAATATATCTGCAATCTGTACTGCCGGGGTTATTGCCGAGCTGACAAACAACGGTGTTTCAAGAATTTTTGTGAATTTCTTACCCAATCTTGATTTAAAAAGAAAGTTATTGAAATTTTCTGCCGTCTTCAGATCTTCCCGTTCATTAGTTTCATCAAAAACAAAAATCGCTTTTTCTGTATTCCGCCGTTCACAACAATACTCTATTTTTTTCATTAGCAAATGATACTGCTTAGGAAATTTCGTTTCTTCGGTTGAAGGTAAAGAAGTCGGACGTTTCATAATAATACAAAAAGTTGTGATATTATAATCTGATACCGTCTTAACAAACTGTTCCGCATATTCTTTGTTTTTGGTTCTGTTTTTCTCAATTGTTTGCTTCTTGATTAAATTTGTAGATTTAATCTCGTCTTGTTTTGCATATATTCTATTTTTCAACTTATATATATCATTGGTAATCGCTCTGACATCCTTTTCATAAATACATACAGCCATTAAGGTAGAGAAACCATTGCCATCTGTGGGCCGCGGATAACCGCTTTCATCAATAAAAACCAACATAAATATTCCTCAGCTTTCTTTTCCCTTTTTAATAAATAGATATATGCCGTTATAAATTTTGTTAAAATCAAATTGTTTATAATAATATTCTATCATTATGGTTCATTTATGTCAATACATCAAAACATCACAAAAACAAGTGCAGCCATCATACCGACAGCTGCACACATTTTACTTTCTTATTTGTTTACGGCGTCTTTCAGGGCCTTGCCGGGTTTAAAAGCCGGAACCTTTGCGGCTTTTACGGTAATCTGCTCGCCTGTGCGCGGATTCTTTGCTGTTCTCTCGCCGCGCTCGCGGGTTTCAAACGTTCCGAAGCCTACAAACTGAATTTTATCGCCCTCAACAAGCGATTTTTCAATCTGGGCCAAAGCAGCGTTAATAATGTTTTCTGCGTCCTTCTTGCTTGCACCGGCAGCCTCGGCAACTGCGGCTGCAAATTCTGTTTTGTTCATCTTACAAAACCTCCGTTTTATATTTCAGCATTAAAAGCTAATGGCAGTATAACATATTTTTAACTTTCTTGCAACAGCAGTTACAATAATGCCGCGATAATCACCTCGCCTTCTTCCGCCGCCTCGCCTATTTCCTCTGCCATTTCCCCTATATCCCTCTGCCGCGTTATCCGGTGAAAATTCTGCGTCTGTCGGGTCTTCAGGCTCGCCGGGTTCAATATCCGATTCCTGCAAATAATCAAAATCTCCCATATCCTCATAATCTCCGAGCTCCTCCCTGTCATAAGTGAAGTTTTCGCCCGACAGTTCCTCGGCGCTGCTGTCAAGCATATCCTCAAACTCCTGCGGGTCGGGTATATCGTCCTCGTTTTCGGGGTACATATCAATATCGCTGTCATCCGGCATTTCCCCGTTATCGGTGATTTCAATTTCATCGCTGCCGTCCTCTAACATATCTTTATTAAAATCCGCATCGTCTTTTCCTTCGTTTTCAGACCCGAACGGTACATCTTCCGAATCGTCATAAAAGCCGTTGTCGCTGTCTTCCGTTTCCGGGTCGGTGCTCATTATATCCTCGGCAAAGGTATCTGTATCATTATCCGCGTCTATATCCTCGGCGTCCGTAAGTTCCTCATTTTCGGAAATATCTTTCTCGCTTATTTCGGTATCTGTATTATCTGAATCGAAATTTTCGGTTTCTTCATATTCCCCGTCTTCTTCGGAAACGGCGTCAGACCGCTCGTTCTCTTTTTCTTCCGTGCTTTGGTCGGGGATATCATAATCACGGTCGGAGTTATCTTCTGTGCTGTCCGATTGGTCTGCCGTTATATCCTGTTCGTCCGTAATATCCGAGTATTCCCCGTTGTCATCATACTGAATTTCGGGTCTGGCTTCGCAGTCTTCTTCCGTCTTACTTCCGGGTTCTTCGGAATCCTCCGGTTCTTCCTCGTCCTCCGTATTATAATCATCATCGGCATATCCGCCCTCGTCAGTTTCCTTTTTCTCATAACTGTCGGTTTCGGACTCCGATTTTTCATAATTTTCCTCGGCCTCTGTTTCGTCCTCTGCAGGGTCTTTTGTTTCTTTTTCGGGTTCGTCTAAAGCTTCTTCGGGAATGTCCGTATCGGTAACCAAATCCTGTTCGGCTTCGTGTAGATTATCTATGTCCGTAAATTCTTCATTGGCATCGGTTATATCCGTATCGGGTTCTGTATTTTCCTGCTGCTCCTCGTTTTCATGCTCTGACATATTTTCTGTTTCTTTTATATTTTCGGCGTCGTTATCGTTCAGTTCCGCGTCGGCAAGCGCGTCATTTTCGGGTATATCAGATTCTTTGTCCGCATCCGTTTCTGTGTCGGGGTTTATCTCGCTTTCGGTTTCCCCCTTAATTTCTTTATCTTCCTCAAATACGCTTATTAAGTCCTTAAAGGTCTTAACGTTAGAAAAGTCTGACGGTTTAACACCAAATGAGCGCAGCAGAATATCCTCAAGAATACTTTTCCGGCAGCTGCCGATTTCAAGCATTTTGCCGGATATTTCACCTTTTACCCTTGAAGATAAAGCGTTATATTCCGCTTTAGTA
>CAKSQS010000054.1 GCA_934486705.1 uncultured Eubacteriales bacterium | reverse complement strand
GCTGAAAGCGAGCCGTAGGTCGGGGCGTGCGCGTTTTTATCAAGCTTTTTAAAATTTACTTTCATTTTTATCATTCCTTATGTTTATTCGTAAATATTTCCGCTGCCGACAGCTCTTTCCCAAACGCCGTCAAGCCAAATTATTTTGCCTGTTTTAAGTGTTTTTTTAACGTCTATTATGCGCTGATTTGAAGAGCCGCGAAATATAAGCGCCGGGCTTTTCTTTTCCTCTATAAATCTGCCGTCCACCAAAACGTCAATATATTCAAGCATTTTGCGCGATATACCGTCGTTCAATTTTTCAAATTCAAAGCCGGTATAGCACCAAATGCTTTTTTCGGGAAGAGCTTCCTTTACTTTTTTTAAAAATTCGGCAAGCACCGCTCGGTTTTCCGGCTCGAACGGCTCGCCGCCCAAAAGCGACAGCCCGGTTATATAGTCGGCTGAAAGGGCGGTCATTATTTCCCGCTCGGTACTTTCTGTAAAGGGTTTACCGTAGGAAAAATCCCACGCCTCTTTATTAAAGCAGTTTTTGCACCTGTGGCGGCAGCCACTCACAAAAAGAGAAACGCGGACGCCCGGACCGTTTGCAATATCAAATTTTTTAAGCGCCGCGTAATTCATTATAAAACCCTTCTTACAGAAGTAGGGGACGGCGCTTTGCCGTCCTCTGCTTTTAAGTTATTGAAATTAAAGATGTAAAACTCTTTCCTTAATTTCCTGTGTTCTGCCCTGATTCCAGAACTGTGTGCCGATATATCCGCAGGTTCTGCGGGCAACGTTCATTTTGTCCTGGTCGGTATTGCCGCAATTCGGGCATTTCCAAACCAGCTTGCCGTCGTCGTTCTCGCTTATTTCAATCTCGCCGTCATACCCGCAAGTCTGGCAATAATCGCTCTTTGTGTTAAGCTCGGCATACATTATATTATCGTAAATAAACTTCATAACCGCAATAACCGCGTCAATATTATTCTGCATATCCGGCACTTCAACATAAGAGATAGCGCCGCCGGGAGAAAGCGCCTGGAATTTTGCCTCAAGCGCTAACTTATCAAACGCGTCAATGTTTTCGGTAACGTGAACATGATAGCTGTTTGTAATATAATTTTTATCGGTAACGCCCTTTATTATGCCGAAACGTTTTTGCAAACACTTGGCAAACTTGTATGTAGTGCTTTCAAGGGGCGTGCCGTAAAGCGAATAGTCAATATTTTCATCGGCTTTCCACTTAGCGGTATACTCGTTCAGTTTCTTCATTATTTCAAGACCGAACTGCTCGCCCTCGGGCTCGGTAAGCTTTTTACCTATCATACTGTAAACGCATTCCCACAGTCCCGCATAGCCGAGAGAAAGCGTGGAATATCCGCCGTGGAGGTATTTGTCAATAGTCTCGCCCTTTTTAAGGCGCAAAAGCGCACCGTACTGCCAAAGAATGGGCGCTGCGTCGGACACTGTGCCGGTAAGCCTTTCGTGGCGCGCCTGCAATGCTCTGTGGCATAACTGCATACGCTCGTCGAATATCTTCCAGAATTTATCCGTATCACCCTGTGCCGAAAGACCTATATCAACCAAATTTACGGTAACAACGCCCTGGTTGAAACGGCCGTAATACTTAGGCTTGCCGTTTTCATCCACATAGGGGGTTAAAAAGCTGCGGCAGCCCATGCAGGTGTAGCAGTGACCCTCGCCGTTTTTATCAATCTTGTTTTTAAGCATAACCTTTTCGGAAATGTAATCGGGCACCATACGCTTTGCGGTGCACTTTGCCGAAAGCTTTGTTAAGTACCAATACTCGCCGTCCTCGGTTATGTTGTCATCCTCAAGCACATAAATAAGCTTGGGGAACGCGGGGGTTATCCACACGCCCTTCTCGTTCTTTACGCCCTGATAACGCTGCTTTAAAACTTCCTCTATAATAAGCGCCAGATCGCGTTTTTCCTGCTCGTTTTTAGCCTCGTTCAGGTACATAAATACCGTAACAAACGGTGCTTGACCGTTGGTGGTCATAAGTGTAACCACCTGATACTGTATCATTTGAACGCCCTTGCTCACCTCGTTAAGCAGGCGTTTTTCGGTAATTTCGCGCGCTTTTTCGGGGGAAATATCCGTTCCCGCCTCGCGAAACTCCTCTAAAACCTCGGAGTATATTTTTTTACGGCTTATATCAACAAAGGGAGCTAAATGCGCAAGACTTATGCTCTGCCCGCCGTACTGGCAGGAGGCTACCTGCGCTATTATCTGCGTTGCAATATTGCAGGCAGTGGAAAAGCTGTGCGGCTTTTCAATTAAAGTGCCGCTTATAACCGTGCCGTTTTGCAGCATATCCTCAAGATTTACAAGGTCGCAGTTATGCATATGCTGGGCGAAATAGTCCGCGTCGTGAAAATGGATTATTCCCTGCTCGTGCGCCTCTACTATATCATTATCAAGCAAAAGCCTTTTGGTAATATCCTTGCTCACTTCACCCGCCATATAGTCGCGCTGAACGCTGTTTACGGTGGGGTTTTTGTTGGAATTTTCCTGCTTTACCTCTTCGTTATTACACTCAATAAGGCTCAAAATCTGCTCGTCGGTAGTATTCGCCTTTCTTACAAGCGCACGCTGATAGCGGTAGGTTATGTATCTGCGCGCAACGTCAAAGGCGCGCTGGTTCATAATCTGGTCCTCTACCATATCTTGTATTTCTTCCACACTCAACGAGCGGTTGACATTGGTAGCCGCGCTTTCAACGTCTTCTGCTATGCGCTTTATCTGAATATCGGACATACGCTCGCTCGGAACTACGCTTTCATTGGCTTTTTTAACCGCTGTTTCAATTTTTTTAGGGTCAAAATCGACTTCCGCCCCGCTCCTTTTTATAATTTTCATCAAAACATCCCCTTGTAGCCGCAAATAGGAAAAACGGCTTTTTCATACCATATCTTGTTAGTGCAAAAACTATTATAACACAAATTCTTGAAATTGCAATAGTCATTTTCAACAATGTTAAAGGTTTTTTGAAAAATAAAATTTTTCGTTGTATTTTGCCGTTTTTATATTGCTTGACCCTACATATATTTATGGTATAATATCTATAAGGTGATTTTTATGTGGGTATTTTTCGCGTTCGGCGCGGCACTCTTTGCCGGGCTTAGCGCCGTTCTTGCAAAGTGCGGCATAAAAAAGACCGATTCGGATATTGCAACCGCAATCCGCACCGGAGTAGTTCTTGTGTTCTCGTGGCTTATGGTTCTTATTGTCGGGTCGGCAGGCAGCATTACCTCCCTCGGTAGTAAAACCCGGCTTTTCCTCGTGCTTTCGGGGCTTTCAACCGGCGCTTCTTGGCTTTGCTATTTTAAGGCGCTGCAGGCGGGGGATGTAAACAAGGTTGTGCCTATAGATAAATCTTCAACCGTGCTTACGATTATTTTAGCCTTTGTTTTTCTCGGGGAGAATATTACGCTGCTTAAAGCTGCAGCCGTTGCTTTAATAGGCGCGGGAACGGTGATGATGATAGAAAAAAAGGACGTTTCCGAAACGGGCTCTGCCAAAAAGGGCTGGTTTGTTTACGCCGTGCTCTCTGCCGCATTTGCCGCAATGACCTCAATTTTAGGCAAAATAGGCATAGACGGGGTAGAATCCAACCTCGGCACGGCGATTCGCACCGCGGTTGTGCTTGTTATGGCGTGGCTTATAGTTTTTTTAAAGGGCAAGCATCATATGCTCAAAAGTATACCCAAAAGCGAGCTTGGGTTTATCTGCCTTTCGGGGCTCGCCACGGGCGGTTCGTGGCTTTGCTATTATAAGGCGCTGCAGGACGGACTTGCAAGCGTTGTTGTACCGATAGATAAGCTCAGCATTTTGGTATCTATCGGGTTTTCCGCCGCAGTATTTAAGGAGCGCCTTTCCAAAAAATCGGCGGCGGGGCTGTTTTTTATAGTTGCGGGCACACTTATGATGCTGATAAAATAAATACATACATATAAATATGCTCCCGAAAGCGCTCGCGCAGCCCTCTGGAGCATATTTTATTTTGTAAAATCGGGCGTTAATAGCCCAAGCTTTCCGCGCAGATTATAACGTTTATTCTGTCCTTTACCCTTTGCATTGCCGAAACCAAATAATCGCAGCAAATGCGGGTGCTGCCGCAGCAGCCGTCGGTCATTTTAGGATTATCGCTCTTTTCAAGGGAAACGCAGTGCCCTAACTTTTTGCAGGGGGCGTCAACATTCAGCCGTGCCGTATTCATGGGCGCGGCTGTTTTCTTTACGCGCAGAATCCCGGAGTCAACATCCTTTACAATTTTATTCGCGCCTACCACCATAACTACTTTTTTAGGTCCGAAGCAGATTGAAGACACGCGGTTTGCGTTCCCGTCAACATTTATAAGCTCGCCGTTTTCGGTAACGGCGTTTGAAGAGCAGAAAAAGAAATCGCACCCTATTGCCGCACGGAAAATTTCAAGCCTTTCTTCCTCGGAAATTCCGGGCTTTAATCTGTTAAAAAACTTATATTCGGGGTCGTTTAAAATATCCCACACGCCGCTCTCGTTTAAGCTCATTGAGCCGCCCGCGGTTATAACCGCGCCGGGAAAAAGCATACCCTTTACTATTTCGCAAACCTGCGCTTTGTTTTCGGCGTAATATGCCTTCATATTGTTGCGTTCAAGGCTTTTCATTGTTTTTTCAATTACAGCGTTCATCAGTTCCACCCTTTCACTATTGTTCCGCCGCCCACTACCGTGTCGCCGTCGTAAAACACCGCCGCCTGCCCGGGGCTCGGCGCGCGCTGCGGTTCGTCAAATTCTATTATAACGTTATCGCCGTCCGGCTTTATAACGGCGGGCTGCGCCAAGTGGCGGTAGCGCAGCTTTGCGGTTACCCGCATTTCGTTTTCAAGCGTGTCAAACGGAATAAAATTAAGCCTGTCTACCAATACCTTTCGGCAGAAAAGCCGATCCTCGTCCCCTAAAACCACCGTGTTGCTTTCGGCGTTTTTTTCAATTACAAAGCGGGGCTTACCGAGCGCAATGCCAAGCCCCTTGCGCTGACCTATTGTATACCTTATTATTCCCTTGTGCTCACCGAGACGATTCCCGTTTTCATCCGTAAAATCCCCCGGGTCAGCCGTTTTACCCGTAGTTCTCTCAATAAAGCCTGCGTAATCGCCGTCGGGCACAAAGCAAATATCCTGGCTGTCGGGCTTTGCCGCGTTTACAAAGCCGTGTTTCTCGGCTATTTCACGCACCTGCGGCTTTGTAAGGTCGCCTAAGGGGAACAGAGTTTTTGAAAGCTGCTCCTGAGTCATGGAGTAAAGCACATAGGTCTGATCTTTGTTTATATCCTTAGGGCGGCAAAGCAGATATCTGCCGTTTTCCGCCCTTTTAACGCGCGCGTAATGCCCCGTGGCAATTTTATCGTACCCCAGCGTTTCGGCGCGGCGCAGCATTTTATCAAACTTTATTTTGCGGTTGCACTCAATGCAGGGGTTGGGCGTCCTGCCGCTTATATATTCGTTTATAAAATCGGAAATGACATCTTTTTCAAAGCTTTCCTTAAAATTAAAGGCGTAGTGCGGAATACCTATCCGCATGCAAACCGCGCGCGCGTCCTCCACGTCCGATAAAGAGCAGCAGGTTTTGGTAAGCCCGGCGTTGTAATCCTCGCCGTCATAAAGGCGCAGGGTGACTCCCGAGACATTATAGCCCGCCTCTTTCAGCAGCGCCGCGCAAACAGAGGAATCCACTCCCCCGCTCATTCCTACCATTACCTTTTCTCCGCTCACCTTTAAACCTCCGATAAAATAAAATTAAGCCCGAAGAACAAAGAGTTCCCCGGGCAGTAAAATCAGATAGAAGTAATATGTGCGATTTCGTACATATCGTTATCAAACGGCTTTTTCATATTGAGCGCTTCGTAAATATCGAAATCCACTATTTCGCCCTTCTGCATACCTATAACGCGGTTGCCCTTGCCCTCTCTTAAAAGCTCCACCGCGGCAAAGCCCATCTGGGTTGCAACAACGCGGTCGCGAACGGTCGGGTTGCCGCCGCGCTGAACGTGACCCAATACGGTAGCTCTTGACTCTATTCCGGTTATTTCCTCAATTTTTTCGGCTATCTGCTCAACGCCGCCCACACCCTCGGCTACAACCACTATAAAGTGCTTTTTGCCGGTTTTCTGGGTTTCCCTTATCTTTGCTATAACGTCATCTATAGAATGCTCAACCTCGGGCACAAGAATTGCGGTAGCGCCTACGGCAATGCCGCTTTGCAGCGCAAGGTAGCCCGCGCGCCTGCCCATAACCTCAACTACCGAGCAGCGGTCGTGCGATTGGGCGGTATCTCTTATTTTATCAACCATTTCCATGGCGGTGTTCATAGCCGTATCAAAGCCTATGGTGTATTCGGTTGAGGAAATATCGTTATCAATTGTTCCGGGAACGCCTACGCAGGGTATTCCGCGCATGGATAAATCGCGCGCGCCGCGGTAAGAGCCGTCGCCGCCTATTACAACTATACCCTCAATGCCGTGCTTTTTGCAGTTTGCAATTGCCTCCTGCATGCCCTCCTCGGTTTTAAAACGCGGGCTTCTTGCGGTGTAAAGCACCGTTCCGCCGCGGTGGATTATATCCGATACCGAGCGAACGTCCAAATCGATAATATCTCCCTCAATAAGTCCGTTATATCCGCGGCGTATGCCCTTAACGGTCATACCCCTTGCTATTGCTGTTCTCACAACCGCGCGAACGGCTGCGTTCATTCCCGGCGCGTCTCCGCCGCTTGTAAGCACACCTATTGTTTTCATCTTAACCATCTCCATATACATCTTCAACTTAGAGTTTAACACATTCGATTTTTTTTTTCAACAGTATTTTTCTTTTATTTACGTTTATTTAATAAATTTAACATTTTCAGCCCCGATAAGACTTTTAAGCGCGCTAAAAAGCGTTTCCGAGGGCGTTATGCGCAAATTCGGCGGTACTGCAAGCTTTTTGCCCGTGTCGGCGCAAAGAATTATAACGTCGGTGCTGCCGCTGTGCAGTGAAAGCTGCCGCTTTACCTCTTCAAATTCTTTGCCCGCCTGCGACTTCACCTTTAAATAAAGCCCGCTTTTGTATTTTTTAGCCGCTCTGCCCCTTGCGGTCTCGGGTATTTTTTCCACCCGCTCCACCACAAGCTCGGGGTCTCTGTCCTCCCGCTCCGAAACCCTGCCGCTCACGGTTACCGGCTCGCCCGAAATTAAAAGATTGCGAAACTGCGTATATGCCGCGGCAAAAACAGTAAGCCCCACAGAGCCGCTAATATCCTCAAGAAAAGCCGTAGCCATAATGCTGTTGTTTTTAAGCTGCCGCGCTTTAAGCCCGTCCACTATGCCCGCCAGCGTCAGCCGCTTTGAATCGGGGTAGCGGTGCGCCGCAATGTCCGCCGCGCGCGCAAAGCCCAATTTTTCGGTGAACGCGGTGTATTCATCCATAGGATGCCCCGAAAGATACAGCCCCGTAGCCTCTTTTTCAAGCGCCAAAAGGGTCTCCTTGGGCATTTCCTCCGCCTTTATCGGCTTAAAGGAAACGTCCGTTCCCATTTCGCCGAAAAGGTTTAACTGCCCCTTTGCGGAATACTTTTTCTCATCATCCACGGCGGCAAGTACCCCGTCTATATTATACAGCATTTGCCGCCTGTTATCCTCAAGACCGTCCATAGCGCCGCTTTTAATAAGCCCCTCAAGCGCTTTTCTGTTAAATTCGCGCGAGTAATTGCGCAGGCAAAAATCATACATTGAGGTATACGCGCCGTTTTCCTCGCGCTCGGCTATAAGCCTGTTTATAACCCCCGTACCCAGGTTTTTAACCGCCAAAAGCCCAAAGCGTATGGCGTTTCCGTCGGGCGTAAAGCCCGCGCCCGATGAATTGACCGATGGCGGCAGCACCCGTATGCCGTTTTTGCGGCAGTCGGCGGTATAAAGCGCAACCTTTGCGGGGCTGTCCATCATGCTTGTCATAAGGCTTGAAAAATATTCCGCCGGGTAGTGGCATTTAAGGTATGCCGTTCTGTAAGCCACAAAGGAATACGCCGCAGCGTGCGCCTTATTAAAAGCATAGGAACTGAAGCTCTGCATATCGTCAAAAATCTTGTTTGCCGTTTGCTCGTCTACCCCGTTTGCAACCGCGCCCGCGCACAGCACGTTGCCGTTTTCATCCTTTTCGCCGTGAATAAAAAATTGCCGCTCCCGCTCCATAACGTCGTGCTTTTTCTTTGCCATTGCGCGGCGCACAATGTCCGCCCTGCCGAGGGTGTAGCCCGCAAGCGTGCGGAACACCTGCATTACCTGCTCCTGGTACACAATGCACCCGTAGGTGACCGAAAGTATCGGTTTTAACAGAGGCGTCGGGTAGGTCACGTCCTCTGGGTGGTGGCGGTTGTGAATATATTTCGGTATTGAGTCCATAGGTCCGGGGCGGTAGAGAGAAAGTATTGCGGTAAGGTCCTCAATGCTTTCCGGCCCGAACTGCCGCAGCACGTTTTTCATACCCTCCGATTCAAACTGGAAAACGCCGTCGGTCAGCCCCGCGCCCATCATTTTATAGGTTTCCTTATCGTCAAGCGGTATTTTTTCAATATCAAAATCAGGCTGCTTTTTTCTTATATATTTTTCCGTATCGGCAATAACGGTCAGGTTGCGCAGCCCTAAAAAGTCCATTTTTAATAGCCCTAACTCGTCAAGCGCCGTCATTGTGTATTGGGTCACCACCGCCTCGTCGTTTACGGCAAGGGGAACATACTCGGCTATCGGCTTATCGGATATTACTACCCCCGCCGCATGGGTAGAGGCGTGCCGCGGCATACCCTCAAGCTTTATTGCCGTGTCTATAAGCTCATGCACCTGAGCATCGTTATCGTAAAGCGTTTTAAGCTCCGGAGAGCCTGTAAGCGCCCGCTCGATAGTCATATTAAGCGATTGCGGAATCAGCTTTGCAATTTTATCGCACACGGCATACGGCACGTCAAGCGCCCTGCCCACGTCCCGCACGGCGCCGCGCGCCGCCATAGTGCCGAAGGTGACTATTTGCGAGACCCTGTCCGACCCGTATTTTTCTATAACGTAATCTATTACCCTTTGGCGGTTCACATAGCAAAAATCAATATCAAAATCGGGCATTGAAACGCGCTCGGGGTTTAAAAAACGCTCGAAATAAAGGTCGTATTTCAAGGGGTCTATTCCCGTTATTCCAATGCAGTAAGCCGCAAGGCTTGCCGCGCCCGAGCCGCGCCCGGGACCTACGGGTATATTATGGCTTTTAGCGTAATTTACAAAATCGGCTACTATTAAATAATAGTCAACATACCCCATTCGGTTTATAACGCCTAACTCATAGTCAAGGCGGTCGGTAACCTCTTTTTTCGGGTTATCGCCGTAAATTCGGTGCAAGCCTTCAAGGCATTTATTGCGGAAATATTCAAAATGATCCCTGTCGCCTATATCGAACCTCGGCAGCTTTATTTTTCCGAATTCAAACGTAACGCGGCAATTTTCGGCTATTTTCACCGTGTTTTCAATAGCCTCGGGTGCTTCGGGGAAAAGTGATGCCATTTCCTCGGCGGATTTTAAATAAAATTCGTTCGTTTTAAATTCAATCGGGTTTTCTTCGTTTATTTTAGTGCCCGTTTGTATGCAAAGCAGCACCTTGTGCAGGCGCGCGTCCTCTTTTTTAATATAATGCACGTCGTTTGTAGCGACAAGCGGTATTCCCGTTTCCCGCGAAATTCTTACAAGCTGCGGGTTTATTCTTCGCTGCTCCTCAATTCCGTGGTCCTGCAGCTCCAAATAATAATTGCCCCTGCCGAATACCGACTCAAACCAAAGCGCCGTTTCCTTTGCCTTTTCGTATTCGCCCGAGCTTAAAAGACGCGGAATTTCCCCCGCAAGGCAGGCGGAAAGGGCAATAAGCCCGCCGCTGTATTTTTTAAGCAGCTCCTTATCTATTCTCGGCTTTGAGTAAAACCCCTCTGTAAACCCTGCGGAAACCAACTTTATAAGGTTGCGGTAGCCCTCATTGTTGCGGCATAAAAGCACAAGGTGAGTGTAGCGTGCGTCCACTCCCTTTACCTTTTCAAAGCGGCTGCGCGGCGCAACGTATACCTCGCAGCCTATTATGGGGTTGATTCCCTTTGAAACGGCGTATTTATAAAAATCAATAACGCCGTACATCACGCCGTGGTCGGTTATTGCAAGGCTTTTCTGCCCGAGCTCTGCCGCTCGGTCTATAAGCGCCTTTATGCGGCAGCAGCCGTCAAGCAGGCTGTACTCGGTGTGCACGTGCAAATGAGCAAAATCCATATGCTTCTACCCCCTGTGTGCCTTTGTTTCCATATAAATTCGGGTTATTTTTTGCAGCCTGTGGTTAAGCCCCGAAACGGTCAGCGGCTCATCGGATAGCTTACATAATTCTTTAAGGGTCAAATCGGGGTTATCCCGCCGCAGCCTTGCCGCGCTTACAAGCTCGGGCGTCAGGCTTTCAAGCAGCCCCGCCTTTTCAAGATAATTTATTGCCGCGCGCTGCTTTACTGACGCCTCAACCGTTTTTGAAATATTGCCGCTGTCGCAATTGCTGCGGCGGTTGCTCGCGTTTTTAACGCTTTTAATTATTTTGGTATCCATAATATCAAGCGTTCGGTGCGGCAGCCCCATAATCGTCAGTAAATCCTCTATACTTCCGCTTTCCTTTGTGTAAAGCACAAAGGCAGTGCCGCGCGCGGTTTTTTTCATATGAATATCAAATTCGGCTAACAAAAGTAAAAATTCGTCCGCTAATTTTTCGTTTTTAACCGCAAACTCCGCGCGGTACTCCTTTTCGGGGTCGTTAATATTGCCGCATGCCAAAAAAGCCCCCCTTATAAAGCTCTGGCGGCAGCAGTCGCGGGCAAGTAAACTGCGGTCTATTAAATTCTCATTTATTCCGAAATCAAACGCAGCTAAAATTTTAAGCCTGTCCGTATCGGATGTAACCTCGGCTTTATAGGTCGGGCGCTTTGTGCCGCCGCAGGTTATTTCCGCCGCTGCGCCGAAGGTGCTTTTTATAAGCTCCGCATACGCTTTTGCCACGCATTCGTTGCCCGTTTGCATTGAAATGCGCTTTAAAGAAAACGCGCGGCTGAAAAGCATAAAGCCGTAAATCAGCGGTAAGCGGCAGCAGGAATGTGTTTTGAGCGAAATCAGCTCGTTTTTAATCTCACTGCAAAAGGACATAAGGTTCGTCAGTGCTTGTAAATATCCCTGTGATTTATGGAGCAGTTGTAATTTTCGTTGCGTAAATGCTCGCCTATCAGCTCCGCAAAGGTGACCGAGCGGTGCTTTCCGCCCGTGCAGCCTATGGATATTACAAGCTGACTTTTACCCTCCTTTGCATACATAGGTACGGCGCAATCTATAAACGCCAAAAGGCGGTCGAGAAACTTTTTGCTGTCCTCGCTTGCCATAACGTAATCGCGCACTTCCTTATCAAGTCCCGTTTTTTCCTTTAATTCTTCAACATAAAACGGGTTGGGCAGGCATCTTACATCCACCACCAAATCCGCCTCTGTGTCAGAGCCGTATTTAAACCCGAAGGACTTGCACTGAATTTTTAAAACGTTGCTCACGCTGCCGAAGAAAATATTTGAAAGCTGAACCTTCAGCTGCGCTATTGAAATACGGCTTGTATCTACCACGTAATCCGCCGAAAAACGGATTTTTTTAAGCATTTCGCGCTCTTTTGCAATAGCCGCAGCTACCGACATATTGTTGCCGTCCGCCAGCGGGTGCTTGCGCCTGTTTTCCTTATAGCGGCGTATGAGCACGTCGTCAGCCGCGTCCAAAAACAGTATTTTGTACTCAATATTATTCTTTTTAAGGTTGCTGAGTACCCCGTCAATCTCCGAAAAGAGCACACCGCCGCGCATATCGGTCACTATAGCCATTTTATTGAGCAAATCGCCGCTGCGCGCCGAAAGCTCCACAAACGAGGGTATTATTGCCGGCGGAATGTTATCAACGCAATAAAAGCCTATATCCTCAAGCGCGTTTGCCGCCTGCGATTTTCCCGCGCCCGACATTCCAGTTACTATTAACAATTCCATTTTTTCAGTCTCCGTTCCGCCCCGTAAAAATAACCTCGGGTTCAAGCATTACTCCGTCGTTTTCAAAAACCGTTTTTTGTATTTTTCCTATAAGCACCTTTACATCGGCAGCCGTAGCGCCCACGCGGTTAATAACAAACCCCGCGTGCTTTTCGCTTACCTGCGCGCCGCCGACAGATAAGCCCTTTAAGCCGTTTTTTTCAATAAGCGCCCCCGCAAAATACCCCTCGGGTCGCTTAAAGGTGCTGCCAGCACTTGGGTACTCAAGCGGCTGCTTTTGCTTGCGGCGGTTAAGCAAATCGTCCATTTCAGCCTTAATTTCCGCCTTATCGCCTTTCTTTAAGGCAAGGGTCAAAGAAATTATTATAAGCCCGCCCTTTTTAAATATGCTGCTGCGGTAGCCAAGCTGCATATCTTCCTTTTTAAGGGTCTTTATTTCGCCCGCAGGGGTCAGGCACTCGGCGCTTTCAATTACATCCGCCGTTTGCCCGCCGTAAGCGCCCGCGTTCATATAAAGCGCGCCGCCCGCCGTTCCGGGTATTCCATAGGCAAATTCAAGCCCCGTGAGCGAAAGTGACAATGCTTTCAGGCAGACAGACGAAAGCATAGCCCCCGCGCCGCAGGTGATTTTTTCGCCCTCCGCCGAAATACCGTTTATTCCCGAAAGGCTTATAACCGCGCCCTCTATTCCGCCATCCGATACCAAAAGGTTGCTGCCGTTGCCCAAAATAAAATACGGAATTTCAAGCTCGGCGCATTTTTTAACGGCTGAAATAAGCGCGGCGGGAGAGGCGGGAATTATAAAAATATCCGCCTCTCCCCCGATTTTAAAGGTAGTGTGCGCCCGCATAGGCTCGTTTTGCCTGTATTCGATATTTTCGTTTTCAAGAAAATTCGCCAATGCTTCTGCGTTCATAAAGCCACTCCCAAGGTTTAATTATTTATAAAGGTCGCAAAGGTACGCCGCGCCTATAATTCCCGCGTCGTTTCCGAGAGCCGCCGCCTTTATCTGCGTTTTTTTCGCAATGTGGCGGGCATAGTTTTCACCCTCAACATAAGCTACAATCGGGTCAATAAGGGTGCTGCCCTCTTTTGAAATGCCGCCGCCCACGCAAAGAATATCCGGCTGGAAAATATTTATATTATTGGAAATACCTATTGCAACATATTCAATATATCTGTCAACCACACGCTTTGCGGTATCGTCGCCCGCGCGCATGGCGTCAAACGCGGTTCTGCCGCTTACCTTGCTTATATCCCCGCCGCAGAGCTCCCACATTTTTGATTTCGGGTATCTTATCATAGCCTGCTTTGTCTGGCGGATAAGCGCCGTAGCCGAGGCGTACGCTTCCCAGCAGCCCTGTCTGCCGCAGGTGCAGATTTCACCGTCCATATTTATAACCACGTGGCCGAGCTCTGCGCCCGCATAGTTTGAGCCGGAATAAATCTTACCGTCAATTATAACGCCGCCGCCGACGCCCGTACCGAGGGTAATTGCTATAAAGTCATTCGAGCCCTTGCCCGCGCCCGCAATATACTCGCCGTACGCCGCAGCGTTAGCGTCGTTTTCAATATAAAAATCAACGCCTAATTTTTCTTTGAGCATAGCCGCCATGGGCACGTCGTAAAAATCAAGGTTATTGGCATAGCAGACCATACCGCGCACTGGGTCAATAGCTCCGGGTGTTCCCACGCCCATAGCCTCAATGTCGGAAATTTTCAGTCCCGCGTTTTCAATCGCCTGCTTTGCGGCTACAGCCATATCCGCCACAATTTCCTCTGCGGGGCGTGGGCAGTTTGTTTTAACCTGCGCGGTTGCGACTATCTTATAGTTATCGTCTACAACTCCCGCAACAATATTCGTTCCTCCAAGGTCAATTCCAAGCTTATACATTTTTGTTTACACTCCTGTTTTAAAATTATCAGAACGGATTAACCGTTTCGTTTGTATTTACATCCTCAGGCTCGTCGGTCATACCGAGACGTTTGAGGAGATCCTGCGCCGCGTTGTAGCCGAGCTTTTTCTGCCTGCTGTTCATTGCGGCAACCTCAATTATAACCGCTAAGTTACGCCCCGGCTTTACCGGAATGGTGAGCGACGGTATATCAAGCCCCAATATAGCCGTGGTTTGATTATCAAGCCCCATGCGGTCGTAGACTTTGTTTACATCCCATATTTCAAGGTTTATTATAAGGTCTATCTTCTCGGTAAGCTTAACCGCGCCCGCGCCGAAAATTCGGCTCGCGTTAATAATACCTATTCCGCGCAGCTCAATAAAATGCCTTATATTATCGGGCGCTGTGCCCACAAGCGATTTATTTGATACACGGCGTATTTCCACCGCGTCGTCCGCTATAAGGCGGTGACCGCGCTTTATAAGCTCAATTGCGGTTTCGCTTTTACCTACTCCGCTTTCACCCAACAGCAGTATTCCCTCGCCGTAAACCTCCACCAAAACACCGTGGCGCGTAACCCGCGGCGCTAAATTAAGGTTCAAAAAGGCTATTAAGGCAGAGGTGAAGTCGGATGTGGTCTCTGCCGTGCGCAAAAGCGGCACGCCGTATTCCGCAGCGGTTTTCGCGTACATTTCGTCCACCTGCATATTGCGGCATATAACCACCGCCACAGGCCTGTGTGAGAAAAATTCTTTAAGCCTTTTTTCCGCCTTTTCGGGGGTAAACCGCAGCAAAAAGCTTTCCTCGCTCTTGCCTATTATCTGTATTCGCTTTTCATCGAAAAACTCAAAATACCCCGCCATATGCAATCCGGGGCGGTTGACCTCGGTGGTGGATATTTGTATTTTTTCGGGGTCGGACGGCATATTAAGCGTTTCCAACGAAAATTCCGAAATTATCTTCGCAAGCGATACCGTAAAATTTGTTCGCATTCGTTTGCACCCTCTTTATATTATCCTCAATATATCATTATAATATAAATTTTTCCAAAACGCAAAGGTTTTTACGCAAAAAAGAAATTTTCGGCAATACTTATTTGACCGATTGCATTCTAATATCAAATTTCAATATATTTTTATTGACAAACGATAAAAAATGTGCTACCATAAAATCACAAAATTTGAAAAAAGAGGAGATTTTTTATGTGGAACTCCAAGCGTTCAACCAAGCTTTCCCTAATTCTTACCGATATTATTTTTGCCGCGGCAATCGCTGTCGGTATATTTCTTCCGTTTATTGCGGGGTGGTACATTGAAATAACAGGCAAAACGCAAGCGCTTAAATCCGTGCTTATAACCGTTTGCTACTGCTGCCTGCCGTTTGCCGCAGCGGCGCTTTTGACCCTCAGACTGCTGCTTAAAAATATTTTAAAATCGGAAGTGTTCGTTTCGCAAAACGTTAAATTTCTGCGCATACTTTCGTGGTGCTGCGTCGCCGTGGCGGTTATAACCCTTGCAAGCGGGTATTTTTATTTACCTTTTTATATTGTGGGAACGGCGGCGGGCTTTTTCGCCCTTATATTAAGAGTTATTAAAAACGTGTTTTGCGCGGCAATAGAAATTAAAAACGAAAACGAGCTTACAATATAGGGTGGTATAAATGGCGATAATAATAAATCTTGATATTATGATGGCAAAGCGGAAAATATCCTCGGGAGAGCTTGCCGAAAAGGTGGGCATAACTCAGGCAAACCTTTCAATACTTAAAACCAACAAGGCGCGGGCAATACGCTTTTCAACCCTTGAAAAAATATGCGAGGTATTAGAGTGTCAGCCCGGCGATATACTTGAATACAGGAGTGATGAATAATGTGTGATAAGGCAGCCGATAATTCATTAAACAGTCTGCCCGTTTGGCGCAAAAGAGATACCGTGTTTGCCGCCGTTACGCTTATATGCTCGGTGCTTTTTGTTCATTTATCAATTTTCGGCGGGTTTAACGCAGGCTTTACCGCGTCATTTTTTCTGCTTTTCGCCCTTACTGCGGCGTATATGATAAGGCAGCACAAACACTTTAGCGTATTCACGGTTTTCTGCGGGCTTTGCTCGCTCAGCTTTTCGGCAATATTCTCGGTTTACAATGACAACGTGCTAAACATACTGTTTTTCATAGCCGCAGACGCGCTTTACGGCGTTTTTGTTTCGGGCTTTTTCACGGCGGATAAAGCTCCCTCGCCTGTAACGGGCGCACTTAACACACTGGTTATTGACCCGTTCGATAACATAACGGCGCCGTTCCGCTCCTACGGCGGCTACCGCAAGGAAAAAAATTTCAAAGGAATAAACAAGCACGTGCTTATCGGCATATTGCTTTCTGTGCCCGTTCTTTCAGTGGTGTTTCCGCTGCTTATGAGCGCGGACGCAGCGTTTGAGGGGCTTATACTTTCGGTTTTTTCAGGGTTTGGTATTTTTATTCTTAAAATATTGCTCGGCGCTGCTGCGGCGGTCTACCTGTTTTCTATGCTTTTCGCGGCGAAAAACGGGCTGAAAGCCAAAAATTTCGGCATTTCGGTTTATAATGATATCAGGGTGCTGTCGCCCGTTACCGCCGTTACCCTCTGCTCCGTTTTATCGGCGGTTTATCTTGTTTATCTGCTTTCGCAAACGGCATACTTTTTCAGCGGCTTTTCGGGAATTTTGCCTGCGGGCTATTCCTTTACGGCGGCAGGCTATGCAAGGCGCGGCTTCTTTGAGCTTTGCGGCGTTTGCGGTATGAATTTCTTTACGGTAGGTGCTGTTATGTGCCTTGTAAAACGCACCGATACCGCCGCAATACCGCTTTCGGTACGCGCGACATCCACGCTTATATGTGCTTTTTCGCTTATTTTTGCCGCAACCGCAATTTCAAAAATGTTTTTATATATAGATCTTTACGGTCTTACGCGGCTGCGCCTGCTAACAAGCATTTTTATGGCTGCAATTGCCCTGCTTTTTATTATAATGATACTGTTTATGTATATAAAAAGGTTTCCCGCCGCAAAATGTGCAATTTGCTGCTTTGCCGTAATTGGTCTTATTACCGGGTTTTGCGATGTTGACCGCACGGTTGCAAGCTACAATGTAAACGCGTACAAAAGCGGCATTTTGAAAGAGCTTGACGTGGAATATTTAGGTTGCCTTTCCGATTCGGCTGTGCCCTACATAGCAAAGCTTACAGAAAGCCCTGACAGCTCCGTAAGCGACGACGCGTTTCACGCGCTTTATTACAAAGCCGAAGACCTGTTTGGGATAAACGGAAACAAGGTAAAATTCAAAACCGAAAGCGACCCCGCAAAGTACAATTATTCGCGCGAAAACGCAAGGCAAATTATTAAAAAGAATATTAAAAAAATACTTAAAGCCGAGCGCGAACGGGAAGAGTATATTGAACCGTAAGCTCGATTACAACCATCCGAATAAATTTATAAAAGCCGAGGTACGGGTAAACCGTACCTCGGCAGAGAGCGGCGGCATTAAAAAAATCTTGACAAATACGTGTAAATAAGATATTATTAGATATATGCCGCTGTGGTGGAATAGGCAGACACAAGGGACTTAAAATCCCTCGGTAGCGATACCGTACCGGTTCAAGTCCGGTCAGCGGCACCAA
>CAKSQS010000053.1 GCA_934486705.1 uncultured Eubacteriales bacterium | reverse complement strand
ATAGGTATGGATTTTCGCCTTAAATGCGACGGCTGCGGCAGGGAAGTAATGGTGCCGCGCACAAAGGCTGAAAAAAGCCTGAAAAAAATAATCAGAACAGACGGAGAGAATAATGTTTAATAAATTGGATGCGGTTGTAAGCCGCTATGAGCAGATAGGCGCAGAGCTTTCGCAGCCGCAGACCGTGGCTGATACCGAGCTTTTCACAAAGCTTATGAAGGAGCACGCGGCGCTTTCACCCATAGTGGAAAAATACCGCGAGTATGTATCGGCACAGCAGGCCGAAAAAGAGGCACTGCAAATAATAGCGGAAAACGGCGGGGATAAAGAGCTGAAAGAGCTTGCCGAAGAAGAGCTGAAAGAGGCAAAGGCAAACCTTGAAAAATATTCCGACGAATTAAAGCTGCTTATGCTGCCGAAAGACCCTAATGACGAAAAAAACGTAATTGTTGAAATCCGCGGCGGCGCGGGCGGCGAAGAGGCGGCGCTTTTTGCGGGAACGCTTTACAGAATGTACACAATGTACTCCGAATCCCGCCGCTGGAATATTGAGGTTATAAACGCCAATGAAACGGAGCTTGGCGGCTTTAAGGAAATTGTATTTATGATAGAGGGTGCGGGCGCATACTCTCGCCTTAAATACGAGAGCGGCGTGCACCGCGTTCAGCGCGTGCCCGATACCGAAACACAGGGGCGCATACACACATCCACCGTTACCGTGGCGGTTTTGCCCGAGGCGGAGGATGTTGAGTTGGATATTAACCCCGCCGACCTTAAAATTGATACCTTTCGTTCATCGGGCGCGGGCGGTCAGCACATAAATAAGACCTCGTCCGCAATACGTGTGACGCACATTCCCACAGGCACGGTAGTCGAGTGCCAGGATGAGCGCAGCCAGTATAAAAATAAGGATAAAGCCCTTAAAATTCTGCGTTCCCGCCTGCTTGACGCAGCGCAGCGCGAGCACGACGCGGCAATAGCCTCCGACCGTAAATCACAGGTGGGCACGGGCGACCGCAGCGAGCGCATAAGAACCTACAATTACCCGCAGGGCAGAGTGACGGACCACCGCATAGGGCTTACCCTTTACAAGCTTGAGCAGATTTTGAACGGCGATATTGACGAAATAATAGACGCGCTCACCACCTATTACCGCACCGAGGCTTTGCGGGCTGAAAACGGGGAATGATATGATTACCGAAAGACTGAAAACGGATTCGGAAAATTATGAAAACAGCATAAAGCGCGCAGCGGAGCTTTTGAAAAAAGGCGGTACTGTGGCAATTCCAACCGAAACGGTGTACGGGCTTGCAGCGTCTGCCTATGATGAAAACGCGGTAAAAAAGGTTTTTGAGGCTAAGGGAAGACCGCAGGATAACCCGCTTATAGTGCATATTGCGGATATTTCCGTGCTTACCGAAATAGCGAGAGATATACCGCAGAGCGCCTATAAATGCGCGGAGCTTTTCTGGCCCGGACCGCTTACAATGATTTTAAAGCGGACGGATAAAATTCCGCCATGCGTGTCAGCGGGCCTTGATACCGTGGCGGTGAGAATGCCGCTTGATACCACCGCGCGGGATATAATAGCGGCGAGTGTGCCGCTGGCGGCGCCCTCTGCCAATACCTCGGGCAGACCCAGCCCCACAAGCGCCGAGTGCGTTATAGGCGACCTTGACGGCAAAATTGACGCCGTGGTTATGGGCAAGGATTGCGCGGTAGGGGTGGAATCCACCGTTATAACTTTGGTGACCGACCCTCCGAAAATTTTAAGACCGGGAGCGGTAACGCCCGAGCAGCTTAAAGCCGTAATACCGAATATTCAGCTTGATAAAGCGGTTTTATCAATGCCCGCCGAGGGGGAAAAGGTTTCATCCCCCGGGATGAAATACAAGCATTACGCCCCTAAAACCGAAACGTATTTGGTTGAGGGCGAAAGCGAGAAATTCGCCGAATTTGTAAATTCCAAGCCGAATGCCGCGGCGGTCTGCTTTTATGAGGACGGGGAGAAAATAACCGTTCCGCGCCTTTTCTACGGCACAGCAGAGGATGAAAAAACCCTTGCCCACAGCGTGTTTGCGGTGCTTAGAAAGGCGGATAAATTGGGCGTTTCCGAAATTTACGTTCACGCCCCCTCAAAAAGCGGAATAGGGCTTGCGGTGTATAACCGCCTTATTCGCGCGGCGGCTTTCAGGGTGATAAAGCTATGAGCATAATTATAGGCTTAACAGGGCCTACTGGCGCGGGCAAAAGCACGGCTGCGGCGGCAGCGGAAAAATTCGGCTTGCAGGTTATTGATTGCGATAGATTGGCAAGAGCCGCAACCGAAAAGGGAACTGATGGCTTAAAGGCTTTGGTTGCCGCTTTCGGGGATGAAATACTTTCGCCCGACGGTTCGCTTGACCGCAGGGCTTTAGCGGCAGCAGCTTTTGCAACCCCCAAAAAAACCGAGCTTTTAAATAAAACAATTTTACCGCATATAGTAAAGCTGGTTTTAGCCGAGACTGAGGGCAAAAACGTTCTGCTTGACGCACCCACGCTTTTTGAAAGCGGGCTTAACTCGGTATGCACTGCGGTAATTGCGGTTTCCGCCGATGCGGAAATACGCAAAGAGCGCATAATAAAGCGCGACGGACTAAGCCCGGACGCGGCGATTTTAAGAATAAACGCAGGTAAAACGGACGAATACTATAAACAAAAAGTGGATTATTTTCTTTATAACAATTCGGATGAAAAGGCGTTTTATAAACGCTTTTCAGATATATTGGAAAAAATTATCGGAGGTAATATAAATGGCTGAAAAAACGGCATCTGAACTTTTAAGGGAGCAGCTTACCTACAAGCGCAAAAACGGAAGACTTTACAGTGATGAAAGCGTTGTAAACGCGGCGGACAGCTACTGTGATGGCTACAAGGCTTTTCTTGACAAGGCAAAAACCGAGCGCGAGGCGGCAAAGACTGCAATGGAAATGGCAAAAGCGGCGGGCTTTACCGAGTTTGAATACGGCAAAAAGTACAGCGCGGGCGACAGAGTTTTCTTTAACAACCGCGGCAAAACGGTTGCCTTTGCGGTAATAGGCAAGCAGCCTGTTGAAAACGGCGTTAATATAACCGCGGCGCATATCGATTCGCCGCGCCTTGATTTAAAGCCCAACCCGCTTTATGAGGATGTGGACCTTGCGCTTTTCAAGACCCACTATTACGGCGGAATTAAAAAATACCAGTGGACGGCTGTGCCGCTGGCGCTGCACGGCGTTTTCGTTTTAAAGGACGGAACGGTTAAAGAGGTATCGGTCGGCGAAAAGGCGGACGAGCCGAAATTTGTTATAAACGACCTTTTGCCCCACCTTGCAAGCGAGCAGATAAAGCGCCCGCTGAACGAGGGAATAAAAGGCGAGGAATTAAACGTGCTTATAGGCAGCCACCCGTTTAAGGATGACAAGGGCAGCGAGCTTGTAAAGCTGAATATTTTAAAGCTGCTCAATGAAAAATACGGCGTTACCGAAGAGGATTTCCTCTCTGCCGAGCTTGAAATGGTACCCGCCGCGCACGCCTGCGATATCGGCTTTGACCGCTCTATGATAGGCGCTTACGGTCAGGATGACCGCGTTTGCGCATACCCCGCTTTAACCGCTGTTTTAGAGGTTAAAGAACCCGAAAGAACCGCACTTGCAATTCTTACCGATAAGGAAGAGGTAGGCTCTATGGGCAACACGGGGCTTGAATCGGACTTCCTGCGCTATGTTGTGGGCGACCTCGCGAAAATGCAGGGCGGCGACCCGACCTTGGCATTAAGGCACTCAAAGTGCTTATCAGCTGATGTAAACGCCGCAATGGACCCGACCTTCCAGGACGTTATGGAGCGCAAAAACGCGTCTTTCTTAAATTACGGCGTTGTTGTTACAAAGTACACGGGTGCAAGGGGTAAGTCTTCCACGTCCGACGCGTCTGCCGAGTATGTGGCAGAGGTTCGCGCTCTGCTTGACCGTGAAAATATAGTTTGGCAGATGGGCGAAATGGGCAAGGTAGATATAGGCGGCGGCGGAACGGTTGCAATGTTCGTTGCCAATATGGGGGTTGACGTTGTAGACCTCGGCGTTCCGGTGCTTTCTATGCATGCGCCCTTTGAAACCACCGCAAAGTTTGATGTATATATGTGCTACCGCGCTATGTACGAGTTTATGAAATGATTTCGGTGTTACACCTGTCCTCACTTGCGCATATAATGGGAATGGTCATGGCCTAATATTAAAGGGATGTGAAATTATGTGCGATAACAGAGGATTAACAACAGGCTGCTGCCGTATGAGATGCCCGCACGCCGTGGCGCTTATCTTGCTTGTATTGCTCTTCTTTGTGGGCGGAGCTATTGCGGGAGCATATGCGGCGGAGCTTATAGTGTCTTCAATCGTTCCGATTGCGATTCTCGGAATAATTCTGCTTATAGCCACTGTAGCAGCGCTTTATCTCAGTAGCTGCCGCTGCAGAAGACAGTAAAATTTACGGGAAACAAAAAAACACTGCCCCGGGCTTAAAAACCCGGGGCAAATTTAAAGGTGAGTGAAAAAATGTCCGAACGCACAATAGCGGCGGTTGCCACACCCCCGGGCGAGGGCTCGGTGGGGGTTATAAGAATATCGGGAGAAAAGGCGGCGGAAATTGCCGACAGTGTGTTTTTTGCCGTATCGGGCAAGCCGCTTTCCGCTTTAAAGGGCTACAGCGCCGCTTACGGCGAAATAAGGGAAGGCGATACCGTTATTGACGACGCGGTAGCGCTTGTTTTTAAAGCGCCCAAAAGCTACACGGGGGAAGACGTGGTAGAAATATCGGTGCACGGCGGCGCGCTTATTCTGCGCGATACGCTGCGGCTTTTATATAAAAAAGGCGCGTTTCCCGCAGAGCCGGGCGAGTTTACCAAGCGCGCGTTTTTAAACGGAAAAACCGACCTTGCAAGGGCTGAAAGCATTATGGGGCTTATCTCGGCTAAAAACGAGTCGCAGCTGCGGCTTTCCCGCGCGGCGCATTTGGGAAAAATAAGCGAAAAGATCGACGGCATAATATCAAGGCTTACCTCTGCCGACGCGGCAATAGCCGTTTACTCCGATTATCCTGACGAGGAAATAGAGGGGCTTGACCGCGATAGCTTTTTATCTTCACTTAAAGCCTGCGCGCATGAAACCGAGCAAATGCTTTTGTCCTACAATGCGGGCAGAGTTTTGCACGAGGGCATTGAAACGGTAATAGTTGGCAAGCCGAACGTGGGAAAATCCACCCTTATGAATATGTTAAGCGGTGCGGAGCGCTCAATCGTGACCGAGGTTGCGGGCACTACGCGCGATGTTATTGAGGACACGGTAAACGTTGGGGATATTATGCTGCGCCTTGCCGATACTGCGGGAATAAGGGAAACCGACGACCGCGTGGAAAGCATAGGCGTGGAGCTTGCGAAAAAACGAATAGAGCTTGCCGACCTTGTGCTTGCGGTGTTTGACATAACAAAACCGCTTGATAATGACGATAAAAAGCTTTTGGAGCTTATAAAACATAAAAATACCGTTGTAATACTTAATAAATCCGATATGGGAAATAACGCGGATATGTCGGAATTTGCGGGTTTCAGAACCGTTGTGACCTCGGCGGTAAACGGCGGGGGATATGACGCGCTCTGTAGCACAATTGCCGACATTGCGGGAACGGCGGGGCTTGACCCTGAATCTGCCGTGCTTATAAACGAGCGGCAGCGCGCCTGTGCCGAGCGTGCGCTTGACGGCATAAATGAGGCAATAGAGGCGCTGAACGAGGGCAACACGGTGGACGCTGTGGGCGTTTGCGTGGATGACGCGCTTGCGGCTTTATTAGAGCTTACGGGCAGGCGGGTCACAAACGAAGTATCGGATGAAATTTTCAGAAAATTCTGCGTGGGTAAATAATGCCTAAATGAAACAACGGAAGTGTAAATTTATGATTTCTGTTCAACGTTATAATTCGCCGCTCGGCGGCATTTTACTTGCGGCGGATGAAATCGGGCTGACGGGGTTATGGTTTGACGGTGCAAAATACTTTGCCGATAACCTGCCGACGGTACATACCGAGCAGGAAACGCCAGTTCTTTCGAAAGCAAGGCTTTGGTTAGATATTTATTTCGGCGGAAAGCAGCCCGATTTTTTGCCGCCGCTGCACCCGATCGGCTCTGAATTTCGTCTGGCTGTGTGGGATATTCTTTTGCGCATTCCCTACGGGCAGACCGTAACCTACGGCGAAATTGCGCGGCAGCTTGCAAAGCAAAAGGGGCTTACCCGAATGTCGGCGCAGGCGGTAGGCGGCGCGGTGGGGCATAACGAAATTTCCGTTATAATTCCCTGCCACCGCGTAGTGGGCACAAACGGCAGCCTTACAGGCTATGCCGGCGGAATTGATAAGAAAATTAAACTGCTTGAGCTTGAACACGCTGATATGAGCAGCTTTTTTATTCCGAAAAAAGGCACGGCATTATAATAATTCCGTAGCAGAATATGCTTTATCGCCGTGCAGCTGCTCCCGCTGCCGACGTTAGCCCGAACACGATAATTTGCACCGCGACTATGGTAGAGCCGACAGGCGTTCCCGCAAGAATTGAAATCAATATGCCCGCAAGCGAGCATACCACCGCCAAAACGGCGGCGCAAACCGTCACGCCGAAAAAGCTTTTGAATATGCGCATTGCAGAAAGCGCAGGGAAAATAATAAGGGCGGAAACAAGCAGCGAGCCCACAAGCTTCATTGCAAGCACTATTATAACAGCCGCCGCAACGGCAATCAACAAATTGTAAAGCCCCGTGCCTGTGCCCGCGGCTTTTGCAAAGCTTTCATCAAAAGTCACGGCGAAAATTTTATTGTAAAAGAGAACAAACACCGCTGCTACCAGCACCGACATTCCTACGCACAGCCACATTTCGGCTTTTGTAAGCGTAAGAATTGAGGTAGAGCCGAAAAGGGTGCTGCATACATCTCCCGAAACATTAGATGAAACGGAAAATATATTCATAAGCAAATAACCGATTGCAAGCGCGCCTACCGAGAGCATGGCAATGGCGGCATCACCCTTTATTTTGGTGTTCTGCCCAGTGTGCAGCAGCAAGACTGCGCATAAAACCGTAATGAGCATAATAAGCGGCATATCGTTTGTTATTTGCAGCACCGCGGCAACCGCCATTGCGCCGAACGCCACGTGCGAAAGACCGTCCCCTATAAACGAAAAACGCTTTAATACAAGCGTTACGCCGAGCAGCGAGGAACAAAGCGCAATTAAAACGCCTACCACAAGCGCATAGCGCACAAACGGGTACGCAAGATATAATGATAATTTTTCAAAAACCGTGCTCACAATATATCCGCCTTTCTATTCCTCAAAAAATTTTCCGAACGGGCTGGTTAAATATTCCTCCCGCGTGCCGAAAAAAACCGAAGCGCCTATGTGCAGAATATGGCTTGCATAATGTACTGCGGCGTGCACGTCGTGGGAAATCATAATTACGGTTATGCCGTCCTCACGGTTCAGCTTTTCAATCAATGCGTACATTTCCGCCGTGGCTTTGGGGTCAAGGGCGGAAACAGGCTCGTCCATAAGCAAAATTTTCTGCGTTGCGCACAGGGCACGGGCAAGCAGCACTCGCTGCTGCTGACCGCCCGAAAGCTCCCTATAACAGCGTTTTGCGTATTCGGAAATCTGCATTTTTTTCATTGCGTCCGCCGCAAGGCGCTTTTCTTCCTTTGTATAAAACGGGCGCATACCGCAGCGCCCCTGGCAGCCCGAAAGCACAATTTCTTTAACCGACGCGGGAAAATCCCGCTGCGCCGACGTTTGCTGCGGCAAATAGCCTATTTCGGTTTTTTTAAGCCCGTCGCCTACTGTAATTTTACCGCTTACAGGCGGCTGTAACCCGAGAATGGTTTTCATAAGCGTACTTTTGCCCGAGCCGTTTTCCCCGACAATGCAAAGATAATCTCCGGCGTTTATTTCAAAGTTAAGATTTTGTAATATAGCTTTTCCGTCATAACCGACTGCTAAATTTTCACATACAAGCTGTGCCATAACCGTTTCTCCTATATTGGTGTATACTAATATATGGGTGTATACTAATTTGCAACTTACTTGCAAATTAGTATACACCCATATTTATGTTTTGTCAATATGTGAAGAATTACGTATTTTGTCGGTGAATGGCGGTTTTGCTTTGCTTTATACTTTCCCCGTGGCAGGGGGGTGATTACAACGGAAGAGAACATAAGCGGTAGAATAAGTACGCTTGAGGCAAACGAGCGCAATATTTTTCATCAGCTTGATGAAATTAAAAACGATGTTCGCGATATACGCAGGCTTACCGCAGCGGTGGAAAAGGTTGCACTGCAAACCGAAAACACCGCAAAAAAGGTGGACAGCATTGATAAACGGCTTGCATTTGTCGAACAAGCTCCGACAGAGGATATGAAATATTACAAGCGGGTAATAATCGGATGTATCACTACCGGGGCTATAGGAATGATCTTAGGCGCTGTTGCGGCGCTCATATTAAAGTAAAGGAGAAAATATAATGTTAAAGGGAATAGATGTATCACACTATCAGGGAAATGTAAATTGGGAGAAGGTAAAACCGCAAATAGATTTTGCCATACTTCGTATGGGGCTTGGCGACGATATACCCTCGCAGGACGATAAGCAGTTTGAGCGGAATTATGCCGAGTGCGTAAGGTTGGGCATTCCGTTCGCGGTGTATTTCTTCTCATATGCCGTGAATAAGGCAAAAGTGCAGACGGAAATTGCGCACATAAAAAGATTGCTTAACGGCAAGAAAATAAACGCGCCCGTATACATAGACGTAGAAAATACAAGGGGTCTTGACTGGCGCAAAATTTCAAACGCCGAATTGCTCGGCATTATGCAGGAGTATAACGCGCAGCTTAACGCCCTCGGCTTTAAAATGGGCATATACTCAAGCCGCTCGGCATTTTGGAACGAGAAGATGACCGATAAATGGTACGATAATATCAGCAAGTGGGTAGCCGAGTACGGAGACAAGGTACACGATTTCAACCGCAGCTATGATATATGGCAGCACACCTCAAAGGGCAGCGTGGACGGAATTGACAGCAATGTGGATATGAACATTATGTATAACAGCATATTCGCCGCAGAGCAGCCGAAGCCCGTGCCCGCTCCGAATCCCACAGCCCCGGTGAAAAAATCCAATGAAGAAATTGCGCGCGAGGTTATAGCGGGCAAATGGGGCAACGGCGCAGACCGTAAAAACCGCCTTACCGCCGCAGGTTACAGCTATGCCGCCGTGCAGGCTATCGTTAATAAAATGGTTGCGGGAAATAGCCTTAAACCGATTGACGAGATAGCCCGCGAGGTTATACGCGGCAAGTGGGGCAACGGTGCAGACCGTAAAAACCGCCTTACCGCTGCGGGTTATAACTATGCCGCCGTGCAGGACAGAGTAAATAAACTGATGAGGTGATAAAGCTATGGACAAAAAGTTTGAAAAATGGACCAAAGCCGCAGGTATACGCGCGGTAAAGACTATAGCGCAGACCGCCGCCGCCACAATAGGCACGTCGGCAATGCTTTCGCAGGTAGATTGGAAGGTGGTAATTTCCGCGTCTTTACTTGCGGGGCTACTCTCAATTTTAACATCTGTCGCGGGTCTGCCCGAGGTCAATACCGATCGGTAATACTTTTTAACATTTCAAGAGCGGGGCGTATATCCTTTTCTGCCATTCCCGAAAGGCAGAGATATACCGCCCCATCTTTTTTTGTGGGAATAATTTTAATTCCGCATTTTTCAGCAGCGGCGCAAAGCACGGCGCTCTCGGTCTTTAAGCCCAAATCAAGCAAAGCGGTAAGCGACGGTTCAAAAATTGTTATGGCGGCTTTGGGAAAAAGCTCGTTTGCTGCGTCTTCAAAGCATTTTGATTTTATGCCGTTCAGCTTTCGCAACCGCCGCAGGTGCTTTTCAAGCGAGCCCGACGATATGTATTTCTGAAGCGCCAATTGCTCTATTTTACCGCAGGTTTGGTTGTATATTCCCCCCGTTTTTCTGAATTTTTCCGCAAGAGCGGGCGGCAGCGCCATATATGCTATTCTTACACTCGGCAGCAGCAGCTTTGAAAAGCTACCGATATATACCGTTTTTTCGGGGCATTTGCTTTGAAAAGCGCAGACCCTGCGGGCATTTCTTCTGAGCTCACCGTTGTAATCGTCTTCAATAATAAGTCTGTCTTCATTTATGTAAGCCCATTCCGCCACGGCGTTTCTGCGGGCGGAAAGCCCTGTTATGCTTATTTTGGCAAGCTGCGAGGGAATAAGAAATAGGGTGTTAACTCGGCTTTCCTTAAGCTCTTTAAAAATAACGCCGTTTTTATCGCTTTTAAGCGCAGAGCAGGGAATGGAATGGTCCTTAAAGACCTGCGCCGCCTGCTCAAAGCCGTCGCTTTCTATACCCACCGTGCGCTTATTACCCATAAGCCCGCACAGAATACTGATAAGCGGACCTACGCCCGCGCCGATAATTATGTTCTCTGCGGCTGTTTTAACCCCGCGTGCTTTGTATGAATAATCGGCTAATACCTGCCTTAGCCCCGGCTCGCCCTGCGGGTCGCCGTAGGATGTAAGCTCCTCGGTATCGCGCAGAACCTCGCGGACGGTTTTTTTCCACAAATCGGTATCGGCAGCGGCGGGGTCTATTTTTTTGCCCGAAAAATCGTACCGTATTTCATATTTCTTTATCTCCTCGGGCTTTGCGGCTCTTAAGGGCAGTACCTCGTGTATAAAATATCCCCGCTGCGGCAGGCTTTCGGCAAGCCCCTCAATGCAGAGCCGCAAATAGGCGTTTTCAACCGTAGTTCGGCTGACGGAAAGCTGGGCGGACGCTTCTCTTATAGACGGCAGCTTTTCTCCGTTTTTAATAACGCCGTTTAAAATTGCTGTATATATTGCGTTATATAACCTGATATATACTGCGCCCGTGCCGCTTTTTAAATCTATAAAATCCAAGAGCATTTTAAAACTGTCCTTTAAAAAATAATTAAATTTGGCTATTTATAAGTGTACACTTTACTGCTATAATAATAACACCAATCAGTCTGATATGCAAATATTTTTTAAAGAAGGCTTTAAAAATGAAGAAAACAAAACACGAGCAAATAGTAAATATAACAATGATACCGCTTTTCGCGGCGCTTTGTTACATTGCGCTTACGGTGCTTTTTATTCCGTTTGCTAATATGTACATACATTTCGGAAATCTTATAGTGGTATTGGCGGCGCTGCTTATAGGCGGCTGGCAAGGCGGTCTTGCGGGCTCAATAGGTATGGGCTTTTACGATATTTTCAACGGCCATGCCGATTCTTCCCCCAAAACCTTCATTCTTAAAATGCTTATAGGTCTTGCAACGGGGCTTGTTTATAACCTTATTAAAAACCGCAAAAAATACCCCGCCGCAGCCCTTTATATTTCGGGCGTTATATCGCTTATGATAAGCAGCGGTATACTTGTGCACACCATTACGCAAAATCACGCATACACAGGCAAGGGCGCGTGGCTTTTCCCGCTGTTTTTGGTTATCGGCTTAATCTGCATTGTTTTCGGTTTGCTTAAAAACAAATTCCCGCAGAAAACGGCAGCCGCAATAGTGGGCGCGTCCTGCGGAATGTTGGTAAACCTTATAGGTGAAACTGCCTGGAAAACAGTTACATACATATTGGCGGGCTCTGCGCCGTCCGCCGCGTTTACATCTGCGGTTCTCGGTCAGGCGTCAACCCTTATAAATGCCGGAATTGCAATTGTCGGCGGCGTGGCGCTGTTTACCGTGCTTGAAAAACCGGTTGAAAAAATTAAAAATAATAAATAAATTCAACATAAAAAATAGGCTTCCTTCTTTTCGGCTTTGCCAAAATAGAAAGATGCCTATTTTTTTAACATTGATTTATTATGCGCCCGCAACGTATTTCGGTATATCTGCCGTTGCCTTACGCTCTTCAAAGGCGTTATATTCCGCATTTGCAAAGCGGGTATGAACGCACACGGCGGCTATAAAATACGGCATTGTAAATACAAGCGGTATAACTGTAAGCGAAAGCAATATCCAGCCTGCAAAGCTGAAAAACAGATATATAAAATCAAGCATTGTTCTTTTATATATAACGCAAGACATATGAATTGCCTCGGACGCGTCCATTTCCTCATCTGCAACCGAGAGTATGGGAGCGGCATAATACCGCAGCATTATGAAGAAAAGCAGCACCGTGGCCACGGTTTTTAAGAAAAGGGAGAGGTAATAAAGGTTAGAGGTCCAAAGCGGAATGGGAATATCAAGCAGGTCATAAATTTTCACCCCGCCGAATATATCAACTATTTTAGCGGGAATAAAAAGAACTATTGCAAAGAAAGCAAGCCGCAGGCACAGCCCTGTTATAAGCCGCATAGCGCGCATATATTCGGCTTTGCCCGAGAAAAAGTAAAAAACTGCAAGCGGGCTGTCATCCGCGCCGAAAAGCAAGCGCCAGAAAAACCGTATAAGCCCGTGTATAAGCGGGAAAAGCAGGAGAAAACAAAGTATTGCCTCGCAGATATACGCGGCTGTATTACCGCCCACATAGCTTACGAGCGACGCTGTGCCCGAAATAATTATAAAAGCCGAAATCACCGTCATACAGGCGGCAATGGCTTTAAGCCAATTATTTTTAAGTGCCGTTCGGACGGTAAGCTTTACTACCGAGCTTGACGCTGTCATTATAAACACATCCTTTATCTATACTATACCGCTAAAAAATGAAGATTTAATTACAAAACTGTTAATTTGGCATATGCCGCCATAAGTTTTTTAGTTCCCACGGTGTTAAACGCCACCTCAAGCAGCATATCGCCGCCCATCGGCTTTACCGAGATTATAAGCCCCTCGCCGAAAACCTTATGATATACCTTCTGACCCGCCGCGTATTTTGCTGCACTTGTTTTAGGCGCAGCGGGCGCTTTATTGTAAGCGTTAATATCCAAATATGAGGTATGACCTGAGCCGTATTCGGATTTTGCGGGAGCGCGCCTATACCCCTCAATGCTGCAAAGCTTTTCAGGTATCTCCTTTAAAAAGCGCGAGGGCATATTGCGATTGGTTGAGCCGAAAAGCATACGCATATATGCGTTTGTAACGGTAAGGGTCTTTTTGGCGCGGGTAATTGCAACATAGGCAAGCCTGCGTTCTTCTTCCATTTCTTCAGGTCCTGCGTAAATTGACTGATTACCGGGGAAAATGCCCTCCTCCATACCTATAAGGAAAACGTTATTAAATTCAAGCCCCTTTGCCGAGTGTATGGTCATAAGCACTACGCGGTCTTCGGCAGTATCAAGCGAGTCAATATCGCTTACAAGCGCTGTTTGCTCTAAGAAATCGGAAAGGCTCGGCTCTTCGGTATCCTGCTCATACTGGGCTATTGTGGAGGCAAACTCCGCCACGTTCTGCAGCCGTTCTTCCTGCTTTTCGGGCTCTTCGTCGCTTTCGGTCAAGGATAAGCGGTAGCCCGTTTTTTCAAGAATTTCTGCAAGCAGGTCGGATATTGAAATATCCGCCGACATTTCGGTAAGCTCTTCAATAATATCGCAAAAGCCGCGAAGTCTTACCGCCGCGCGGGATAAAGCGGCAAATTCATCCGCCCGTTTTATTACCTCAAACAGAGAAATACCCAGTTCTGCAGCTATTTGCGCGGCGTTTGCCATAGTGGTTTCGCCTATTCCGCGCTTAGGCTCGTTTATAATTCTGCGCAGGCGCAAGTCGTCGTTATTATTGTTTATAAGCTGCAAATAGGCGATTACGTCCTTAATTTCCTTGCGGTCAAAAAAGCGCAGACCGCCTATAACACGGTAGGCAATGCCGCTGCGGGCAAAAACGTTTTCAACCGAGCCTGATTGCGCGTTCATTCGGTAAAGCACGGCGTGATCGGAAAATTTAGCGCCGTTTTTCACGTTTTCAAGAATACGGTCGGCAATATACCGCGCCTCGCCTCGCTCGTCATCCGCCGTGAATACGTTTATTTTCTCGCCTGTGCCGTTGTCCGTCCAAAGGGTTTTGCCCTTTCTGCCGCGGTTGTTTTTTATAACCGCGTTTGCGGCGTCCAAAATATTTGAGGTGGAGCGGTAGTTCTGTTCAAGGCGAATCACGTGGGCGTCCCTGTATTCATCCTCAAAATTCAGTATATTTTCAATTGTAGCGCCGCGAAAACGGTAAATGCTCTGGTCGTCGTCTCCCACAACGCAGATATTGTTTTCACCTGAGGACAATAGCCTTACAAGCTCATATTGCGCGTGGTTTGTATCCTGGTATTCATCCACCATAACATAGCGGAATTTGCCTGTGCAGTAGCTGAGGGCCTCTGTATCGGTCTGTAAAAGCCGCACGGTGTTGAAAATCATATCGTCAAAGTCCATAGCGTCGGCTTCAAGCAGCCGCTTTTGGTATATTCTGTAAAGCTCGGCTACGGTTTTAAGGCGCAGATCATCGCCCGCCTGCGCTTTATATTCGGCGGGGGAGATAAGCTTTTCCTTTGCGTCGGATATTGCGGAAAGCACGCGTTTCGGCGGTAAAAGCTTTTCATCTATTTCGTGCGCTTTCATAATTTGTTTCATTAAGCGGCGCTGGTCATCGGTATCGTATATAGTAAAATGCGAGGTATAGCCGATGCTCTCGGCATAGCGCCTTAGCAGCTTGCCGCAAACCGAGTGGAAAGTGCCTGCCCAAATATCGTTTGCGTCTTCGCCCAAGCGCGCGGCTATTCGCTCTTTTAGCTCGCCCGCCGCCTTGTTTGTAAAGGTAATGGCTAATATTTGCCACGGGCGAACGGGATGCACCGAAAAAACGCCGTTCGGTACAAAATCCGTAACGCCGTTTAAATAGTCTTCGCCCGCTTTTATATCATCCTCGGTAACAGCGGGGCTGTAGGTGCTTCTGTATCCGTCACCGAATTTTACAAGATTCGCAATTCGGTTAACAAGCACGGTAGTCTTTCCGCTGCCCGCGCCCGCAAGTATTAAAAGCGGACCGTTAACGGTCGTAACCGCCTCGAACTGCATATCGTTCATATGTATAAAATATTTTTTTATAACTTCTTTTCTTAAACTTAAAAAATCCATTTTTTTCTCCGGTCAGGCGGTTTCTTTTGCGGTAACACGTTTTTTTATGCGGTCGGGCAGAATATACGCAAAGGGGAAAGCCACTGCGCACACAGCCAGCGCCGCCACAATATCAATTATAGAGTGCTGCTTTAAAAATACGGTGGAAATGCTTATAAGCACCGTTAAAATAACGAGAATTGCCTGCCACAGCGGGGTACGGAGCGGCTTGCAGTAAAGGGTGGTGAAATAAACCGCAAACGAACCTATAACGTGCAGCGAGGGGCAGACGTTTGTATTTGTATCAAAATTATAAAGCGCCTTTACAATATCCACGCAGAAATTGTCCCGCTGAAATTCGGTGGGGCGCAGCTCCTGCTTTGTGGGGTAAAATATGTATATAACGGTGGTAATTGTGTAGGTTATAATGATAAAATACATAAGCTTTTTAAAGGCGGGAACATCAAAAAGCAGGGTGTAAAGGTGTATTCCCACCAAAAAGACAAACCAAAAATAATATGGGAAAACGAAAAACTCGCAAAACGGTATTTTTGCGTCAAACGCCGCCTCTACCGGGTGGTAATTAAGCGACAGCCCACGCTCCAAAAGCCAGAAGGTCGCGCCGTAAATCGGCCAGTAGAGCAGCAACAGCAGGTGCTTAAATTCGGGAGTGTTTATATTGCTCGGCCGTAATTTCCTATAATCTACCATATACACAGTCCGCATCCTTAACAATATAGTCTCTTATAATATCGGCAGCGCAGCCGCAAAACTCGTTTTTAAGCGTTTGCGACATTTTATTGAGCTTTGACGGGTTTTCGAGATAATCGCACACCGCGTCGCACAGCTCAATAGCGCCCTCGCGCATATCGGCGCAGCCGTTGGATATGAAAAACTCTATATTCCGTGTTTCGCAGCCGGGCACGGCGTCAATAAACAGCATAGGCAAGCCTTTAACAGCCGCCTCGGTGGTGCTAAGTCCCCCGGGCTTTGTCATAATAAGCTCCGCTGCGTCCATATAAAGCGGCATACGGCTTGTAAACCCTATTACCCGCACATTATCGGACAACGGGTATTTTGTAAGCGAGCGGTAAAGCTTTACGTTATTGCCGCAAATTATTACGAGAATTGCGTCCTCTGGCAGCTGCTGCGGCAAAAGCTCGGCTAAATCCTTAATAGGTCCGCAGCCCATACTGCCGCACATTAAAAGCACTACGCGCTTATTTTGCGGCAGCGACAGCGTGCGCTTAGCCTTTTGCGGCTCTGTTTTACTGTAAAAATCGCGCCGCACTGGAATACCCGAGGGAACAATGCGTGAAACGGGCAGACCGTTACCCGCAAATTCCTCGGTAAGTCTTTTGTGCGGGATGAAATATGCGTCCATATTCGTCTGATTAACGCCGGGTGAGCAGGTGTAATCGGTCGCGACGAAATAGGAGCGTATATTTATTTTACGCCGTTTTTTAAGCTCGGTCATCATCATTGCCGAGAAAACGTGGGTGCAGACCACCGCGTCATACTCTTCGGTCTGCAAAAATTCGTAAAGCGATTCGCACCCCTTGATCACAAGCTCGTAAATAAGGGATTCGTCGCCGTCCTTCGGGGGGTGGTTTTCCTCAAAACGGTAGCTCACGCCGAAAAGCTTGGGAAATTTACGGTATATCAAAACGTGACCCTTGCTTATCAGCTTGGATTTTTCGGGCGACCAGAAAGCTAACGCGTCTTTTATATCGCATTCATCGTTATTATTCAAAAAACATTCTTTTATAGCTTTGGCGGCGGAATTGTGCCCCTCGCCCGTGTTGCAGGATAATATCAGCAATCGCATTTTTTCTTTGTTTCTCTCCTTATCATTCTGTCACGCAGCTTTATAAGATGCGGTCTGTTATACCGCTGAATAAGAATAAACGGAATATTGCAGAATATAAATACAAGCATTAAAATTATTCCGATATAATTTTTCCAAATAACATAGATCCCCACCGAGAAAACGCAGAGCCAGCAGTGAATAAATTCCGCAACGCAGGTTTCCCTTATAAGCGCGGTAAGGCTTTCGCTTGTGGCGTCGTATGTAACGCGCTTCGGCAGCATATCCCGCATAATGCGGCTCATATCGGGCAGGCGGGTCTTCCATTTTCTGATACCTAAGCATTCATAAACCGTGCCGCCCTTTTCCCAATTGCGCGCACGGTAAATAAAGCCGCTTTCGCTGAAACGGCCGCGGGGCAGGGATTCGCCTATATAATGAGCAAGAACGCCTAATACGGCTACATAAACAATGCTCATCACCAATTTCATTTAATCACCCAAGTAAGTTAGTATTACTAATATAACATAAATCTTTATATATCGCAACAAAAATATTTAAAAAGAAAAGGTTAAAAAAAGGTTACAAAACAACGCAAAGGTTGACTTTATGGGGTGTTTTTTGGTAAAATAATATGAATATGAAAAATCGGAAGTGAAAACGAATGGTCAGAAGTATGACCGGCTTCGGTCGGGGCAAGCTGTGCGAAAACGGGCTTGAAGTAACGGTGGAGCTGAAATCGGTTAATCACAGGTATTTTGAATTTTCTTCAAGACTGCCGCG
>CAKSQS010000052.1 GCA_934486705.1 uncultured Eubacteriales bacterium | reverse complement strand
CTCTACGCCGGTCTTAGCCGCGGTCTGCTTTTTGCCGCCGCAGCCCGCAAAGAGGGTTGCCACAAGGGCAACGGATAGAATTGCCGATAAAATTCTTGCTGTTCTGTTCATTTTGAACACTCCCAAAAAAATATTAAAAAATAAGCCTGCGACCCGAAAGGTATCACAGGTTTTGCTGATATTCAAAAAATAAATAAAAACAAATACTTATGATAGCTCTCCGCAAATATTGCGACAGTGCCGCGCCTATTAAACGCGACCCCAGCAGCCCGCGGCGGCAACCGCAAAAACCACTTCGGCGGAACAGCCTTTCCTTCACCGCCGTTTGCCGACGTATACCGTGAAGTACTCATCATATCCGCGCCTCTATCAGGTGCTTTCTTAAATTTGCGAATATTATATACCTTTTTTCTCTGTTTGTCAAGTACTTTTTTTAAAAAAAAAATTCCTCGGTTTTCGCGGCGCGCAGTAACACATTTTTAAATGCCGACATAGTATGTGATGAAGACAGAAAAAGGAGGTCTTTTGAATGTGTAACAATTGCTTTGGCGGAAACAGCTGTACCTGGATCCTCATTTTAGTCCTCATCCTTGTTTGCTGCGGTGGCTGCGGTTTCGGTAATTGCGGAAACAGCGGTTGCGATAACAACTGCGGCTGCGGTTGCTGATTTATCCATAATCGGCAACCCACAACGCGCGGCTGACACCCTCGGGTGTCAGCCGCGCTGCTTTTTAACACTTTTATCGGCTTAATTGCGCCCGAAAAGCTCGGTTATCCGTCTTGCGGCTTCCTTTGTTTCCTCGGTATCACCGAAGGAGGAAAGGCGGTAATAGCCCTCGCCGCATTTTCCGAACCCAACACCGGGCGTGCCGATTATTTGCTTTTCGTTTAAAAGCAGGTCAAAGCACTCCCAGCTTGTCATATTATCGGGGCATTTAAACCATATGTAGGGCGCGTTTTCGCCGCCGCAATACCATATTCCGCAATTATCAAATGCTTTCATAAGTGTTTTTGCGTTGCCGCGGTATACGGCGAGGTTTTCTTTTATCTGCCGCTGCCCCTCTTCGGAAAATACCGCCGCCGCGCCGCACTGAACAATATATGATACACCGTTTGTTTTGGTGGTGCGGTTTCTAACCCACATATCGTTAAGGTACATACCTTTTCTTTTAAGCGTTTTCGGAATAATGGTATATCCGCAGCGCACGCCTGTAAATCCCGCCGTTTTTGAAAGCGAGCATATTTCTATGGCGCAATCCCTGCTGCCCTCTATTTCAAATATACTGTGCGGCAGGTTATTATCCCCTATAAACGCCTCATATGCGGCGTCAAAAATCAGAACCGCGCCGTTTTTATTTGCGTAATCTACCCACGCCTTAAGCTTTTCCTGCTCAAAGACCGCCCCCGTAGGGTTATTCGGCGAGCAAATGTATATTATATCCGCCTTTATGTCATCATCGGGAAAGGGCGCAAAGTGCGTCCAGTTATCCGACGGCATATGAACAATTTTATGCCCCGCTATAATATTTGAATCTACATAGGCAGGGTAGGCGGGTTCAATAACAAGCGCTGTGTTATCGCGGTCGAATAAATCGAGAATATCGCCGAGGTCGTCTCCCGCGCCAGAGGAAATAAAAATTTCGTCGTTACCGAGTGCAACGCCGCGGCGCGCATAATAACCCGCAATAGCCGTTTTCAGCTTTTCCCAACCGCATTCGGGCATATAGCCGTGAAAAGTCTCTTTTTTCGATTGATCCTCTACCGCCGAATACATAGCCTTTATAACCGCGTCGCACAGCGGCAGGGTAACATCACCCACGCCCAGCCGCAGCAGCTTTTTGTCGGGGTGCTCGGCGGAATATGCCTTGACGCGCTGCTCAATATCGTAAAATAAATATGAGCTTTCAAGCTTTTTATAGTTTTTGTTAGGCTTCATTTTAAACCACTTCTTTTTACTTGCCGCTGTCGCCGTAGTTGGAAAGTACACGGGCGGACGGGTCGTTGACATCACAGCCCTCCCACTCCTTGTTCGGCATCCAGAAATCCTTTACCATTTCCGCCTGACCGGGATATTTTTCTTCAAATATCTCACGGTAAAGCAAGGATTCCTTGGTAAAGGGCGCGGCAAAATCATATTTTCTGCACTTTTCTTCAAATTCTTTATCGGTATACTTTGTCTCGGCGTATTCTTTCAGGTAGTCCACCATTGAGTGACCTACCGCATCGGAGAACGCCGCTTTTTCACGCATAAGTATATCATAGGGCAGGTAATCGCCCTCAAATGCGTGGCGTAAAAGGTATTTGCCCTTGTTGTATTTGTTCATCTTCATTTCGGGGTCTACGCTCATAACGTATTTTACAAAATCAAGGTCGCCGAACGGCACGCGCGCCTCAAGCGAGTTTACCGAAATGCAGCGGTCGGCGCGCAGCACGTCGTACATATGCAGCTCGCGCACACGCTTTTGCGATTCCTTTTGAAATTCCTCGGCATTGGGTGCAAAATCGGTGTACTTATAGCCGAAAAGCTCGTCGGATATTTCACCCGTAAGCAAAACCCTTATATCGGTAGTTTCGTGTATCGCCTTGCATATAAGGTACATACCTATGCTTGCGCGTATGGTGGTAATATCGTAAGTGCCGAGTAGCGCTATAACGTCGGGCAGCGCCTTTAATACATCTTCCTTTGTTATAATTATCTCGCGGTGGTCAGAGCCTATGTAGTCCGCAACCTCTTTTGCGTATTTAAGGTCTATAGCGTCGGTGCTCATACCTATGGCAAAGGTTTTAATAGGTTTCTTTAAAAGCTTTGCCGATACCGCGCACACAAGCGAGGAATCAAGCCCGCCGCTTAAAAGAAAGCCAAGCGGCGCGTCGGCGTCAAGCCGTTTTTCAATGCCTGCTGCTAATTTATCGTGTATGTTCTTGCATACCGTTTCAAGGTCGTCGTGGCAAACCGTATCCACCGCCGCTATATCGTTATAGCAAATAAACTTGCCGTCCTTATAATAGTGCCCGGGCGGGAAAGGCATTATCTTGCCGACAAGCCCCACAAGGTTTTTAGGCTCGGATGCGAATATCGGCTTTCCGTCCTTATCAAGCCCGTAATAAAGCGGACGTATACCTATAGGGTCGCGCGCGGCGATAAGCTCGTCTTTTTCGCCGTCGTAAATTATAAGCGCAAACTCCGCGTCCAGCATTTTGAACATATCCGTGCCGTAAAGCTCATACAGCGGCAGTAAAATCTCGCAGTCGGAATCGCTTTCAAAGGTGTAGCCGCGCTTTATAAGGTCGTCCTTTATGGGTCTGAAACCGTAAATTTCACCGTTGCACACTAATTTATTATTCTTATATGAAAACGGCTGCATACCCTTATCGGTAAGCCCCATTATTGCAAGACGGTGAAATCCCAAAAAGCCGTTATTAAGCTTTTCAATTCTCGACATATCCGGACCGCGCGAAACGGTCATATCAAAGCCTAACTTAAACTCTTCTTCGGGAATACGGCTTCCTATATAGCCCATAATAGAACACATAATTTTTTCCTCATTTCATATTTTTAAATGTGCAAAGGCTTCCCGATTTCATCGGGAAGCTCTTATGCTTTTTTAATACTGCTCAATATCCTGCAATGCGTCGTAGCCTTCTTCACCGGTGCGAACCTTTACAACGTTTTCAACGTCATAAACGAATATCTTACCGTCGCCTATGTGACCTGTGTAAAGCACCTTTTTAGCGGTTGCTATAACAAGCGATACGGGAACTTTTGCCACAACTATATCAACCTGAATTTTAGGTAAGAGCGAGGTTTCAACCAAAGCGCCGCGGTAATATTCGGGCTGACCCTTCTGCACGCCGCAGCCCATTACGTGGCTTACGGTCATACCCGTAATGCCAATGCCTACCATTGCGTTTTTAAGGCTTTCAAGGCGGGACTCCTTGCAGACAATTTCAACCTTTGTAATCTTCTGTCCGTCCGCCCTTGCGGGTACGTCCGCCGCAACCTTGGGCATTTCTTTAACCTCAACCGCCTCGGCAACAGGTGTATCACCCGTAACCACGGTTGCTTCTTCGCCCTCGTCTATATATTCGGGGAGCATTGCAATGCCCGCATACGCGCTCTGTAAGCCGTGTTCCTTAACGTCCAGTCCTTCCATTTCCTCTTCACGCGAAACACGCAGACCGAATATCTTCTTTATTACAAGGAACGAAAGAGTGATTGTAACGGCCGTCCATGCAGCTGTTGATAACATACCGAGCAATTGAAGACCCAATTGCTTAAATCCGCCGCCGTAGAAAAGACCCTCGCCCGCAATTTGGTTAGCGCCGAAAGTAACGCCGTCGCCTATGCCGCGGGCAAATGCGGGAGCGGACTTGGTAGCAAACAAGCCAACCGAAATAGTGCCCCAAATACCGTTGCAGAAGTGAACCGCAACCGCGCCCACGGGGTCGTCCACGTGGAGCTTGTAATCAAGAAACCAAACGCCGAATACAACCAAAACCCCCGAAACCGCGCCTATTACTATTGCGCCGAACGCATCGCACACATCGCACGGGGCGGTTATGGCAACAAGACCCGCAAGGGAAGCGTTTAAGCACATTGAAACATCGGGCTTACCGTATTTAATCCAGGTGAATATCATAGCAACAACCGTTGCAACCGACGGAGCAATTGTGGTGGTAACGAATATAGAACCCATTTCTTCAATTGAGGTTGCCGCCGCGCCGTTAAAGCCGTACCAGCCGAGCCAGAGAATGAACACGCCGAGGCAGCCTATGGGCAGGTTGTGCCCGGGGAACGCGTTTACCTTTTTGACCTTGCCGTTTTTATCGCGGTTAAATTTACCTATACGCGGACCTACCATAGCCGCGCCTATCAATGCGCATATACCGCCGACCATATGTATGCAGTTTGAACCTGCAAAATCGTGAAAACCGAGCTGTGCCAGCCAGCCGCCGCCCCAGGTCCAGTGTGCTTCAACCGGGTAAATAACCGCCGAGATAACCGCCGAATAAACGCAGTAGGAAAGGAATTTCGTTCTTTCCGCCATAGACCCCGAAACTATTGTTGCGGTGGTGGCGCAGAACACAAGGTTGAAAACGAAGTTTGCCCAGTCGAAATGCGCGTAATCGGTGAAAATGTCAAACCCCGGTTTACCTATAATTCCCACAAGGTCTTCACCTAAGAAAATACCGAAGCCGATAAGAATAAACATTACCGTACCGATGCAGAAGTCCATAAGGTTCTTCATCAGTATATTTCCGGCGTTCTTTGCTCTGGTAAAGCCCGTCTCTACCATTGCAAAGCCCGCCTGCATCCAGAATACAAACGCCGCGCCGATTAAAAACCACACGCCGTATACTTCGCTGTGTATAGCGTCATATATTGCTTGACTCATAAAAAATCATCCCTTAAAATCTTAAAAATTTCTTTTTATTTTACGCTGAAAAGCATATCACCGTAGGAAGGATAAGGCCAGATGTCTGCCGGAACCATGGTTTCAAGCTCGTCTACGGTAATCCTAAGCTCGCTCATGGCGGCGAAAACCGCGTCCTTATAATACATTGAAAGCTCCTGCGTTTCGCTTATTTCTTTAGCCTTTAATACCGCCTGCTCTAACCTTTCGGTCTTTTTATACGCCGCTGCGTTAAGCTTGCTTACCTTTGCCAAAAGCTCTTTTTCATAGCCTGACTCTATATCGCCGCAGGCTGCCTTTGCAATGACCGTATCGGATAATTCGTGCGAATACTTGCTCACCGCAGGCAAAATATCCTTTTTCGCCATATCTATCATTGTAAGCGCCTCAATGTTGATTATCTTGCAGTAGTTCTCCGAAAGAATTTCATACCTTGCGCGCATTTCGGTTTCGGAATAAACCTTGTGCGAAATAAAGAGCTTCATATTCTTTTCATGCAGAGAATACGGCAGGCACTCGGGGGTTGAGCGCAGGTTCAAAAGTCCGCGCTTTTCAGCCTCGGCAATCCATGCGTCGTCATAGCCGTTGCCGTTGAATATAATGCGCTTGTGGTCGGTAATTGTCTTCTTAATAAGCTCGTGCAAAGCCTCTTCAAAGTTAGCCGCGCCCTCAAGCTCATCGGCAAACTGCTTTAACTCCTCTGCAACCGCGGTGTTAAGCACAACGTTTGTGCAGGAAACGGAAGAAGAAGAACCGAGCATTCTGAACTCAAACTTATTGCCCGTAAACGCAAAGGGCGAGGTTCTGTTGCGGTCGGTAGTGTCTTTGGGGAACTTAGGCAGCGTGTGAACGCCTATTTTAAGAATTTCCTTTTCCTTGCCGCCGTAGGGCTCATCCTTTTCAATCGCCTTTAAAACGTCGGTAAGCTCTGTACCGAGGAACATTGAAACTACCGCGGGGGGCGCCTCGTTTGCGCCGAGTCTGTGGTCGTTTCCGGCGGAGGCTACCGATACTCTCAACATATCCTGGTATTCGTCAACCGCCTTTATAACCGCGCAAAGGAAGGTTAAGAACTGCGCGTTTTCATACGGCGTGTCGCCCGGGTTTAAAAGGTTTACGCCCGTATCGGTTGTAAGCGACCAGTTGTTGTGCTTACCGCTGCCGTTTACTCCCGCAAAGGGCTTTTCGTGCAGCAGGCATACCATATGGTGCTTTTTGGCTACCTTTTGCATAATTTCCATTGTCAGCTGGTTGTGATCCGCCGCAATGTTGGTGGTGGTGAATATCGGCGCTAATTCGTGCTGCGCGGGCGCAACCTCGTTATGCTCGGTTTTGGCAAGAATACCCAATTTCCAAAGCTCGTCGTTCAGCTCCTTCATAAACGCCTGAACGCGCGGCTTTATAATTCCGAAATAGTGGTCTTCAAGCTCCTGCCCCTTAGGCGGCTTTGCGCCGAAAAGGGTACGACCCGTATATATAAGGTCCTTGCGCTTGTTGTAAACATCTTCGTCTATAAGGAAATACTCCTGCTCAGGACCAACCGTCGTTTTAACCGACTTAACGTCCGTTTTTCCGAAAAGCTTTAAAACCCTTAATGCCTGCTTGTTTATTGCCTGCATACTGCGAAGTAAAGGCGTTTTCTTATCGAGCGCCTCGCCGCCGTAGGAGCAGAACGCCGTAGGAATGCAAAGCACGCCGTCCTTAATAAAGGCATATGAGGTCGGGTCCCACGCGGTGTAGCCCCTTGCCTCAAACGTGGCGCGAAGACCGCCCGACGGGAAGGAGGAGGCGTCAGGCTCGCCCTGAATTAACTCCTTGCCGGAAAACTCCATTATAACCTTGCCATCCTTAGTGGGGGAGATAAAGCTATCGTGCTTTTCGGCGGATAAACCCGAAAGCGGCTGAAACCAGTGGGTAAAGTGGGTAGCGCCCTTTTCAATTGCCCAGTCCTTCATAGCGTTTGCAACCACGGTTGCGGCGTTCGGGTCAAGGGAACGACCGTCCTTTATGGTGCGCTGGAGCGCCTTATATGTTTCTTTGGGCAGGCGCTGCTGCATTACGCTGTCATTAAATACGTTGCTTGCAAAAATTTCGTTGATTGAACTCATAACCGATCGTTCCTTTCAAAATTTGTGATAATAAAAGGCGGCAGCGGCGTGTATAAAAGGGAACGAGGTAGATAATATCCCTTTTGCGACGCCGTTGCCGCCTTTTAATACCGTATTTAAAAAATAAAGAAACGGCAGACAGGTAAACTGAATTACCGACGTCATTGCCGTTTCATTGCGCTTATTATAACGCCGTGCATTCCGCTTGTCAAGCAAAATTTTCAACAAAGCACAATTTAACGTATCTCGCACATTTTGCAAAATTTTATAAAGTAAATTCCGAAATAACTTAATTAAATTAGCATATTGCTCAAAGAACACAAAAAATAAGCTCGAAACAGGTTGAATTTCGGAAAATATTTGAAAACGGAACACTTGACAACTCCGCAATGAAATATTATAATAATCGTATATTATTTATATGACACAGAGCAACGGTGTTCGGTGATGTCAGGGGGCTTTTGTCCCCTTTAAGGCATCGGCGGACACCGTTTTGAATTACAGGGAGGAACGGCAATGTATTCTTATGATGAGGTTATGACCTTTGTTGAGGAAGAGGACGTAAAGTTTATACGTCTTGCCTTCTGCGATATTCACGGCAGGCAGAAAAACATTTCTATAATGCCGTCCGAATTAAAGCGCGCCTTTACCTACGGCGTATCTTTTGATGCGTCTGCGGTGGCGGGCTTCGGCGATGTGGTGAGATCCGATTTGTTTTTGCACCCCGACCCGTCCACGCTCTCGGTTTTGCCGTGGCGACCGTCCAACGGCAGGGTGGTAAGAATGTTCTGCGATATTAAATACCCCGACGGCACTCGCTTTGAAAAGGACGGCAGGTATATTTTAATGCAGGCGGTTGAAAAAGCAAGGCAAGCCGGCATTTCCTGCTTTTTCGGCGCGGAGTTTGAATTTTACCTGTTTAATCTTGACGATAACGGCGAGCCTACAGACACCCCGTTTGATAGGGCGGGGTATATGGATATAGCGCCCGACGATAAGGGCGAAAACGTTCGCCGCGAGATATGCTTTAATCTGCTTGAAATGGGCATTTCCCCCGAAAGCTCCCACCATGAGGAAGGTCCGGGGCAGAATGAGATAGATTTCAGGTACAGCGCTCCGCTGAACGCCGCCGATAACGCGGTAACCTTTAAATCGGTCGTTCAGACAATTGCTCGCAGAAACGGGCTTTTCGCCGATTTTTCGCCCAAGCCCTTAATGCATGAGAGCGGGAACGGGCTGCATATAAATGTATCCGTAAAGGCGGAAAACGGGGAAGACGTGACCGATAGCTTTATGGCGGGCGTGCTTGAACACACCGTTGAAATGACGGCGTTTTTAAACCCCGTGGCGGCGTCATACAAGCGCCTCGGCGAAAAGAAAGCGCCGAAATACGTTACCTGGTCGCCCGAAAACCGTTCGCAGTTAATACGCATACCCGCGGTTAAAAACGAAAGCAACCGCCGTATAGAGCTGCGTTCGCCCGACCCTGCAGCTAACCCCTACATTGCATACGCACTTATAATTTACGCGGGGCTTGACGGAATAAAGCGGAAATTAAAGCCCGCAGCACCCTGCAACTGTAATTTGTTTACAGCCGACGGCAGCATTACAGATACGCTTGCAAATTTACCCGATACGGTTGAAAAGGCACGCAATATTGCAAAAAACAGCGAGTTTATAAAACGCGTTTTGCCGGAGGGCTACGCCGAAAGCATTTAAAAAAGGGGGATTAACGGGTGTACCGCGATAAAGCAACTCTCAGCGCGCTTATAGTTTCCTCCTCACAAAAGGCTGCGGATTACTTGCAGGATATACTGTCAAAACTGCGGTTTTCGCCCGTGGCTAATGCTGTAAGCATTGCCGAGGCAAAGCGGCGGCAGCTTGAAAATCAGTTCGATTTGGTTATAATAAACGCCCCGCTGCCTGATGATTTCGGGCTTGAGTTTGCCGAAGCCCTTTGCACCGACAGCTCTGTGGGGGTAATACTTTTTGTTAAGGCGGAGCTGCTCGAGCAGGTAAGCTACAAGGTTGAGGATTACGGCGTTTTAACATTTCCGCGCCCCGGCACAAGGCAGAGCATTACAAGCGCAATACGCCTTGCCGCGGCAACGCACAACCGATTATCGGCTTTTGAAAAGCGGGCGGTAAAGCTTGAATCCAAAATGAAAGAAATAAGGCTTGTAAACCGTGCAAAGTGGCTGCTTATAGACCGCTACAATATGAGCGAAGAGGAAGCACATAAATACATAGAAAAAACCGCTATGGATAACTGCGCAACGCGCGGCGAAATAGCGGAGAATATAATAAGAACATACGAAAATTAGAAAGAGGCAAGGGAAAATGGAAGGTACGGTTAAAAAAACAAAGTATATTTTTGTAACGGGCGGCGTTGTATCGGGGCTTGGCAAGGGCATTACCGCCGCCAGTCTCGGCAGACTTTTAAAGGCGCGCGGGCTAAAGGTGGCGGCGCAGAAGCTCGACCCCTATATAAATGTTGACCCCGGCACCATGAGCCCCTATCAGCACGGCGAGGTTTACGTTACCGAGGACGGCGCCGAAACCGACCTTGACCTCGGGCACTATGAAAGATTTATTGACGAGGACTTAAACAAATACTCAAACCTTACAACGGGCAAGGTGTACTGGAATGTTTTAAATAAGGAGCGCCGCGGCGAATATTTGGGCGAAACCGTGCAGGTAATACCGCATATTACAAACGAAATTAAAGAGTTTATTTATTCCGTGGGTAAAAAGACCAATGCCGACGTGGTTATAACCGAAATAGGCGGCACAACGGGCGATATTGAAAGCCAGCCGTTTTTAGAGGCTATACGCCAGGTTGGGCTTGAAGTGGGCAGAGAAAACTCGCTTTACATTCACGTTACCTTAGTGCCTTTCCTGCGCGGGTCGGACGAGCATAAAACCAAGCCTACCCAACACTCGGTTAAGGAATTGCAGGGCATGGGCATTAACCCGAATATTATAGTGCTGCGCTGCGATGAACCGCTTGAAGAAAATATATTCAAGAAAATTTCCCTTTTCTGCAATGTAAAGCCCGATTGCGTTATTGAAAATATGACTATTCCCGTGCTTTACGAAGCGCCCATAATGCTTGAAAAAAATCATTTTTCCGATATAGTCTGCCGTGAACTCGGCATAAACACAGTTGAGCCCGATTTGACCGACTGGAACGAAATGCTCGACCGCATTAAGAACCGCAACAAAAAGGTTACCATAGGGCTTGTGGGCAAGTATGTTCAGCTGCACGACGCGTATTTATCGGTAGCCGAGGCGCTGCGCCACGCGGGCTATGTTTACGGTGCAAGGGTGCAGATAAAGTGGATAGACTCTGAAACCGTGAACGATAAAAACGCCGCCGAGACCCTTGCCGGCTGCGACGGGATTTTAGTTCCCGGCGGTTTCGGCAACCGCGGAATTGAGGGTATGATTTCCACCGCGCGCTACGCCAGAACAAACAATGTGCCCTACCTCGGCATCTGCCTCGGTATGCAGATAGCCGTAATTGAATTTGCAAGGAGCGTTTTGGGGCTTAACGACGCAAATTCCGGCGAGTTTGACGAAAACTCAAACCACAAGGTTATAGACTTTATGCCCGACCAAAACAGCGAGATTAACAAGGGCGGCACAATGCGCCTCGGCGCGTACCCCTGCAAAATAGCGGCAGGCACTGAAATGGCGGAATGCTACAAGGCGGATGAAATTAAGGAGCGCCACCGCCACCGCTATGAATTTAACAACGACTACCGCGGCGATATGACAGCAAAGGGGCTTGTTATAAGCGGTACTTCACCCGATAACCATATTGTGGAAACGGTGGAAGTGCCCGAGAACGATTTCTATGTGGGCGTTCAGTTCCACCCCGAGTTTAAATCCCGCCCGAATAAGGCGCATCCGCTGTTTATGGGGCTTGTAAAAGCAGGACTTGATAAACAAATGCGGAATTAAAAGCGCAAAAATTAAACCGGAGCTTGTAAGGATGAAATTTTCCTTGCAAGCTCCGGTTTTTATTTGTTGAATTATTAAATTGCATTCATTTGAATGCGCAGTGCGCATTTTAATAAATATTATGCTATTATAATATTAAATTAAAAAAGGAAGTGGTATATATGAAAGAATACTATGAAATTTTAAGGGATTTAAGGGAAGACAGCAAGCCGAAACTAAGCCGAAAGAAACTTGCGGAAATTCTCAACACATCACAATCGGCAATAAGCGATTATGAAAGCGGCAAACGACCGCTGCCGATTAAGCATTTAATAACGCTTTGCAAATATTACAATGTTTCAAGCGATTATATTTTGGGCTTTCCTAAAAAAAAGCCTTATCCGAAGAGGTGATATTTTATATTTGAATACCCCTCAGCCGCCTAAAGGCGTCAGCCGCTGACGGCGGCGATCCCCTCTGTCAACTGCGTTGACGTCTCCCCACACCGTGGGGAGCAACCCCCTCTGTTTTGACTTACGTCAAAAAGAAGGGAGCCTTTGGTTTGTACAAGCCGTTGGCTCCCCTGTGTAAGGGGAGCTGTCAGCGAAGCTGACTGAGGGGTTGTTACAGACCTTTGTTTATTTGCAAAGTATATATCGATAATTTAATTCCGCATTCCGCATTCATAATTCCGAATTACTTATTTTCCCCGGTATCCGTATTTTTTACCTTTTGTAACGAGGAAAACGGCGGTTACGGTAATTGACATTATCTCCGCGCCCACTATTGAGAGCCAGATGCCGTCTATATCCCATATAATAGGGAAGAGGATAACCGCGGCAATCTGGAAAACGAGGGTACGCATAAAGGATATAACGGCGGAGGTCAGCCCGTCGTTTAATGCGGTAAAGAAGGAAGAGCCGAATATCGAAAAGCCCGAGAGCAGGAAAGAAAATGAGAAGATTGAAAACGCGTGGTTTGTCATTTTGAAAAGCTCCGGGTCATAGCCTACGAACAGCTTTGAGAGGGGAGCGGACAAAAGCTCGCCCGATAAAAACATAACAACTGCGCAAACGCCTATTATCCCGCCGCTTTTTCTTAAAAGGCTTTTAAGCTCGGCGTTATTTTTTGCGCCGAAATTAAAGCTTATAATAGGGGCAGTGCCTACCGCGTAGCCTATAAATATCGCTTGAAATATCATACTTACATACATCAGCACACCGTATGCCGCAATACCGTTTTCGCCCGCGTATTTCATAAGCTGAATGTTATAAAGCATACTGACGACCGAGGAAGAAATGCTGCTCATAAGCTCCGAAGAGCCGTTTGTGCAGGATTTTGCAAGCGCTTTGCCGTCAAATTTGAATTTTCCGAGCCTTAAAAGGCTGTTGTTTCGCCGCATAAAATAAATTACGGGGTAAATGCCGCCCACAAGCTGACTGAATGCCGTGGCAGCCGCCGCGCCCGCTATGCTCCAATCAAAAACGGCTACGAAAAGCCAGTCGAGCACCATATTGGTAACGCCCGCCGCAACCGTTACATAAAGCCCCAATTTAGGCTTGCCCGAGGTTGCAAAAAGGCACTGAAACTCAAACTGTAAAATCGAAAAGGGCAGGGTAATAAGTATTATTCTTCCGTACAGCACGGAATCAGAGAGCAGTCTGCCCTCTGCGCCGAAAAGCGCGGATATTTGCGGCAGGAAGATTATTCCCACAGCGCTGAGCAAAACGCCTATTGCCGCAGCGGCAAAAACCACAAGCGAAAAGGTGTTGTCGGCTTTCTCTTTTTCGCCCTCGCCCAAATTTTTTGCAATGAGCGCACTGCCGCCCGTGCCGAACATAAAGCCTATGCAGCCGAGTACCATAAGCACGGGCATTATAAAATTAACCGCCGCAAAGGGCGTTTTTCCGGCGTAATTTGAAACGAAAAAGCCGTCCACCACGCCGTAAATTGAGGTGAACACGAGCATTATTATTGATGGATAGGTAAAACGGAAAAGTCTTTTTAATCCAAAATGACCCGATAATTCCGACATTTTTTCAATATTCCTTTCTGCATAGTGAGAGGTATTATATTATATATATCAGTAAAAGTCAAGCACTGAAAAATGTATGTTAAAAAAATAACAAACTTTTTGTCGATTTTCAAAAAATATAAAAATTTATTGATATTTTTTTAACAATCCTATTGACAAATGAATAAAACGGTAATATAATGTATTACAATGTTAAAGATAAAACTGCTACGGAGGAAAATATTATGGCAAGAGTTTATAATTTCAGCGCAGGTCCTTCAATGCTGCCCGAGGACGTTTTGAAGACCGCCGCTGCGGAAATGATGGAATACGGCGAAACGGGTCAGTCGGTTATGGAAATGTCCCACCGCTCTAAGGAATATCAGGCAATATTTGACGAGACGGAGAAGAACCTCCGCGAAATTATGAATATTCCCGATAATTACGACGTACTGTTTTTACAGGGCGGCGCTTCAACCCAGTTTGCAATGATACCGCTTAACCTTATGACCAAAAACGGCAAGGCGGATTATATTATAACAGGTCAGTGGGCTAACAAGGCTTATAAAGAGGCGGCGCGCTACGGCAAGGCAAGAGCTGTTGCTACCAGTGCTGATAAAACATTTTCCTATATCCCCAAAACCACCCGCGCCGATTTCGACCCCGAGGCTGATTACGTTCACATTTGTATGAACAACACAATTTACGGCACAAAATACCACGAGCTGCCCGATACGGGCGATGTGCCGCTTGTAGCCGATATTTCAAGCTGCATACTTTCAGAGCCTATCGACGTTACAAAGTTCGGCGTTTTGTATGCGGGCGCGCAGAAAAACGTTGCTCCTGCGGGCGTTACCATAGTTATAATTCGCAAGGATTTAATCGGTCACGCTATGGATATTACCCCCACAATGCTGAATTACGCAACCCATGCCGATAACGGCTCAATGTTCAACACCCCGCCCTGCTATGCAATTTATATTGCGGGTCTTACCTTTAAGTGGATAAAGAAAATAGGCGGGCTTGAGGAAATGAAGAAGATAAACGAGAAAAAAGCCAAAATTCTTTATGATTTTCTTGATAACAGCAAGCTTTTCAAGGGCACTGTTGTTCCCGAGGACCGCTCGCTTATGAACGTTCCTTTTGTAACCGGCAGCGAGGAATTGGACGCGAAGTTTGTAGCCGAGGCTAAAAAAGCGGGCTTTGTAAACATTAAGGGTCACAGATCCGTGGGCGGTATGCGCGCATCCATTTATAACGCAATGCCGACAGAGGGCGTAGAAAAGTTGGTTGAGTTTATGAAGAAGTTTGAGGGGGAGAACGCGTAATGTATAAAATTAAAACCTACAATAAAATCTCCAAAACAGGGCTTGAAGCCTTTGACGATAAATACACCGTAGGCGACGAAGTGGAAAATGCCGACGGCGCTATTGTGCGCTCGGCTGCGCTGCATGATGTTGAGTTTCCCGCAAGCCTTAAAGCCATAGCACGCGCGGGCGCGGGAACAAACAATATACCGATTGACCGCTGCTCAGAGCAGGGAATAGTTGTATTCAACACCCCCGGCGCTAATGCAAACGCCGTTAAGGAGCTGGTTATAGCGGGTCTGCTTATCAGCTCGCGCCGCGTGGTTTCGGGCATTGAGTGGGCTAAGACCCTTAAGGGCGACGGCGCGGATGTAGGCAAAGAGGTTGAAAAGGGCAAGGGCGCTTTTGCGGGTCCTGAAATAAAGGGTAAGACCCTCGGCGTTATAGGTCTCGGCGCTATAGGCGTTATGGTGGCAAACGCCGCAAACGCACTGGGCATGAAGGTCTTCGGCTATGACCCGTACCTCTCGGTTAAATCGGCGTGGAATTTGACCCACAATGCGGTGCATATTTTCGATATAAACGAAATTTTTGAAAAGTGCGATTATATAACCGTTCACGTACCGCTGACCGACTCCACCAAAAACCTTATAAACGCCGCGGCTATTGCTAAAATGCGCGACGGCGTGCGTATACTCAATTTCGCGCGCGGCGGGCTTGTTAACAGCGCAGACCTTTTGGCGGCGCTTGAATCGGGCAAGGTGGCGTCTTATGTAACCGACTTCCCGTCGGACGATATTTTGGGCGCACAGGGCGTTATTGCAATACCGCACCTCGGCGCTTCAACCCCCGAATCGGAGGAAAACTGCGCGGGAATGGCGGCTAAGGAGCTTATAGACTATATTGAAAACGGTAATATTGTAAATTCCGTAAACCTGCCCGAAATTGTAATGCCGCGCAGCGGGGAGAGCAGAATTTGCGTTATACACAAAAATATTCCGAATATGCTTACCGCAATTACGGGAATTTTCGCGGGCAATAATGTAAACATTGAAAACCTGCTTAATAAATCGCGCGGAGATTACGCGTATACTATGCTTGATGTAGGCAAGACCGATGTTTCCGATGTTGCCGATAAGATAAGCGCGATTGACGGGGTTATAAGAGTAAGAATAATTTAAAATTTTATATTAAACGAAAGACTTCGTATCCTTAGGCATTGCCCAAGGGAACGAAGTCTTTTTTTACAGCCGCAGAAAAAAATCAACCGATAAACCGAATTGCGGCGGTTGCGGCGGACGCGCCGTCTGCCGCGGCGGTGGTTAATTGGCGCAGCGCCTTTGTGCGGCAGTCGCCCGCGGCGAAAACTCCCGGGCAGGAGGTAATGCAATCCTCGCCCGCTTTTATAAACCCGCCGTCATCAAGCGCAAGAATATTTTTGCAAATTTCGTTTTGCGGCAAAAAGCCTATTGCAATAAATAAAGCCGATACCGAAATATCCTTGCTTTCACCCGTCTGCTTATTGCGGACGGTTATTTTTTGCAGCTTTTCATCGCCCGATAATGCGCCCACCTCGGAACTCATCTCATAGCGAATGTTCGGTTTTGCGCGCAGCTTTTCTGTGGAACAGGAGTCTGCGCGAAACTCCGCGCGGCGGTGTATAACCGTAACGCTTTTGCAAATATCCGAAAGAAAAAGCGCGTCGCCCACAGCGGTATTGCCCCCGCCGTAAACCGCAACGTCCTTACCCTTGAAAAACGCGCCGTCGCACACCGCGCAGTAGGATATACCGCGGCCCGTAAATTTTTCTTCATTTTCAAGCCCTGTTTTTCGGTGCGCAAGCCCCGTTGCAATTATAACGGCGCGGCATTTATATTCGCCGTAATCGGTCAGTACGGTTTTGTATTCGCCGTCTGTTTTAATATCCGTTACATTATCAAGCTCAAATTCCGTGCCGAGCGCCTTAGCCTGGGAATACAGCCTGTCCGAAAATTCAAGACCGCCGATCTTCATAAACCCGGGGAAATTTTCAACCTCGGGCGAGTATGCAATCTGCCCGCCGAATGCATTTTTTTCAAGCAGCAAAACCGATTTTTCGGCGCGGCGGGCATAAACCGCCGCAGTAAGCCCCGCGCAGCCGCCGCCCACAATAATAATATCGTAAATTTTTTCGTTCATTTGGAAACCTCCGAGAATATTTTTAACATCCTGAATAAATTTATCCTTAATTCGGAATGCGTAATGCGGAATGCGGAATTAAATAATTATAAAATATCACTTCTTCGGGAAAGGCATATCATCCGGAAGACCTAAAATATAATCGGCGGAAACATTATAGAATTTGCAGAGAATAATCAATTTTTCAATGGGAAGAGGGTGTACGCCACGTTCATATTTTCCGTAATAGCTTGTGTCTATTCCCATTGCCTCTGCTACCGTTTTTTGTTCAAGGTCTCTGTCTTCTCTTAAATCTTTTAATATATCGTTGTATTTTTTCATAGGAAATATATCTCCTTTTTGTTTATACAAACAATTATACCACAGGAAATAAGTTTTCTATTGACAAAGGACACATATGTCCTTTATAATATTCGCATAGAACCTTTTAAAATAAAAAAATGGGGTGTTACTATGGAATTTTCTAATATGATAAAAAGGTGTAAGCTATCGGAGATAAGCAATTTCATTTCAGGGTGGGGCGAGATTTTAGAAGAAAAAGAAGAGTCGGATTTTGAAACAGCCATAAGAAATATGGACAGACAAACCGAGGAGCTTATTGAAGAGTATTTTCAAAATGAAAATGACCGCGATAGGTTTTTTGCTGAAATATCAAGCCGCGAAACGGTAATAAGGGAAACATATTTTCAGCTTGGGTTCATAGCGGGAATAAATTTTATGAAAGAGCTTGAAAAAAGGGAGAAAGAATTAAGGTGATAAATAATTCGGAGTTTACAGAACCAAAGGCAGCTGTTTTATGATATTGTTTATGCGCTAACACAAAATTCCCTCTCTGTTCGGTTTTGCCGAATAGAGGGGGAATTTTAATCTGTACGGTTTATTTAATTTTTCCGAGCTGGCTTATTGCGGAGGAAATTGTCTTTTCAAAGGCTTCCTTGCCGTATTTATCAACCTCGGCTTTGTTTTTATC
>CAKSQS010000051.1 GCA_934486705.1 uncultured Eubacteriales bacterium | reverse complement strand
AAAAGCGGCTTGAGCGCAGGGAGCAATCCCGCGTCGAGATAGATAACCGTCCGCGACAGAACTCGGCTTACCGACCGACTCGTTTTTTAATTTACTAAAAAGAAAAAACCGACAGCAGCACAAAAGCTCCTGCGGTTTTTTTATTTTTACGGTATAAATCAACCCTTATTATCTAACCTTATGCTTATCTCGCCCGATGAGAGGTACTCTTCCCTGCCGTCGTCATATCTTACAAGCAGTCGGCAGTCATCGTCAATACCGAGCGCCGCGGCGGGTATTTCTTTTGTGCCCGACAGCACCGTGATCTTCTTACCCGGCACTATGCACCTTGCGCGGTAAGAGTCAAGATATGTTTTTTCGGTAAGCGATGAATAATACCCGAAAAAGCGGGTTATAATTTCTGCGGCAAGTCGGTTTTTAAGCCCCGATTGCTTTGCATCGCAAAGCGCGCCGGCTTTATTTTTTATATCCTCGGGAAAGCCGCCCTGCGGCGGGTAAACATTTACGCCTATACCTAACACCGCGTAAGAAAGCGCGCCGCTTTCAACATCGAGCGCTGCCTCGGTTAAAATTCCGCAGACCTTTTTATTATCTGTAAGCACGTCGTTTACCCACTTAATTTCGGCTTTTTTACCGCTGACGGTCTCAACCGCCTCGGCAACCGCCGCCGCTGCCGCCGCCGTTACCGATACCGCCGCCGTTACGGGCAGCGTGGGGCGCAGAAGAATGCTTATGTAAAGCCCGCTGCCCGTTGGCGAGAAAAAGCTCCTGCCGAAGCGCCCTCTGCCCGCCGTTTGCTCGGCGGCAATTATAATTTTGCCCTCGGGCGCGTTTTTCGCCGCCTCGGCTTTTATAAGGGCGTTGGTTGAAGTCACCGTGCCGAGCACCGAAATATCATAATTCTTAGCCTGCTCACCCAAAGAATCATTTATACCGCAGGCGGATATAACGTCGGTATCGGCAGAGAGCCTGTAGCCCCTGTTTGTTATCGACTCTATATTATACCCCTCGTTTTTTAGGGCGGTTACGGCTTTCCAAACGGCGGTTCGGCTGACGCCGAGCGTTTCCGCCGCCCTTTCGCCCGATAAAAATTCTCCGCTGCTTTTTTGCAGCAATTCAAGTAAATTTTCTTTTAAACTCATTTTCACAGTAAAAGCGCTGTTTCAAGCGCCAATTTCATCATATCGGTAAAGCTGTTCTGCCGCTCCTCGGCGGTGGTTTTTTCACCAGTTATAAGTGAATCGGAAATTGTAAGGACAGCCGCCGCGTGCTTTCCCGCAACCGCCGCATTCATAAAGAGCGCCGCTGCCTCCATTTCTACGCACAAAACGCCCATTTTAGCCCAGCACTCGGGCGGGCGCATAGCGACGGGCAAGGAATTGTCCCCGTAAAAGCGGTCGCTTGATAATATATTGCCCACGTGGTAGCGAATACCCATTTTCTCGGCGGTTTCAACCGTTTTGCGCAGTATTCCGAAATCGGCAGTAGGAGCGAATGTGCCAGGCAGACCGAACTGCCCCGCGTAATTTGAATCGGTGCACGCGCCCTCGGCTATAACAATATCCCTTACCCTCACGTTTTCGTTATACGACCCCGCAGAGCCTATGCGAATAATATTATCCACGTCAAAAAAATTAAAAAGCTCATAGGAATATATCCCGATAGATGGCATACCCATTCCGCTTGCCATAACCGAAACGGGCTTTCCCTTATATGTGCCCGTATAGCCGCGAACGGCGCGCACGTCGTTTACAAGGCGCGTATCCCCAAGGTAGTTTTTTGCAATAAACTCCGCGCGGTATGGGTCGCCCGGCATTAAAACGGTTTTTGCAAAATCGCCCTTTTCGGCGTTTATATGCGGTGTGGACATATCTGCTGTTCTCCTTACTGTGCCGCAAACGCGGTATTTTCATATAATGTGAGGGGGTGATATTTATGAATGAAAAAATGCCTTGCAGTATTTTAAGCGAGCGCGACCTTGAAGCCTACGGCGAATACTTAAAAAGCTTTGACCGAAACGACGAAAGCGCCGCGGGAATTACCGAATACCTGAAAAGACAAACAGGCAAGCTTATAACGGTAGAATCGGTAATATGCGGCAAAGTCGAGAAAAGAACAGGTAAGCTGATAAACGTAGGCGCAGACCATATAGTGCTTAAAAGTGCAGGCTGCCAAACAACGGTTTGCAAGCTTGAAGACGTAAAGTTCATTACCGTTATGCACTCGGGCAATATGCGGCGGTAAAATAAGCGATGTTAGTTTATTTTAAAAATCCGTTTATAATCTGTTCTTCCGCCTCTTGCTCGGTAAGTCCGAGCGTCATAAGCTTTATAAGCTGGTCGCCCGCTATTTTGCCTATTGCCGCCTCGTGAATTAAGGATGCGTCAATATGATTTGCGGTAAGCTCGGGCAGCGCGCTTACTTTTCCGTTTTCCATAATAATCGCGTCGCACTCGGTGTGCCCGCTGCAGCGGTTGTTTCCGTTTATCATAGAAACAAACTTCTGCCGCGAATTGCCCTTTGCAACCGAGCGGGAAATAACGTTTGCGCCCGAGTCTTCACCGTTTAAATCAACCGAGAAATCGGTTTCGGCGGTTTGGCTGCCGTGGGTCATAATTTTTTCGTGAATAACCAGCGTAGCGCCTGTGGCAAGAGTGGCGCGGGTCACGCGCTTTGTTGAGTCTATGCCCTTTATCTGCGCGGTTTCCATTTCCATATAGCCGCCGTCCTCAATATTCACTATTGTGGTGGGGTTCATAACGTTTTCGCCGTTTCCGTCGCCCTCGCCGTAGTGCTTTTCAATATATTTCACCTTGGCGTTTTTACCGACGTAAAAGGTGTGTATGCCGTCGTGCCGCGACTCTTTTTCGCCGCAGTTATGAATACCGCAGCCCGCAACTATGGTAACGTCGGAATTTTCACCCACATAAAAATCATTGTAAACAAGGTCGGTAAGACCGGTTTCGCTTATAATTACCGGAATATGCACATCCTCGCCCACAGTGCCCGGTTTAATTATAATGTCTATTCCGGGGTTATCGGTCTTTGTTTTTATATCAATATTTTCCGTAACCTTGCGATTGGCAAGCCGCCCGTTTGCACGAATGTTGAACGCACCGTCGGTGCTGTCACCCATATCGGCGATTATCTGCAAAAGCTGAAGTTCCGTGCTGTTCATATGCAGTCCTCCTTATCGTTACCAGCCGTAACGCGACATCCCGTATCAACCGTGCCGAGCAGGTCGGGCAAAATATCCGCCTTTACGCCGTCCGCCTTAACAGAACCCGCACTTATAACGATTATTCTGTCTGCAATATTCAAAATGCGCTCTTGGTGAGAAATTATCATTACCGAGCCGCCGAGCTTCGCGTGCATTTTTTCAAATACTTTTATAAGGTTGCCAAAGCTCCACAGGTCGATTCCTGCCTCGGGCTCGTCAAAAATAGTAAGCTTGGTAGAGCGGGCAAGCACGGTTGCAATTTCAATTCTTTTAAGCTCGCCGCCAGAAAGTGATGAGTTTACCTCGCGGTTGATATAATCCCTTGCGCAAAGCCCCACCTGCGAAAGATACTCGCACGCCTCGTTAATGCCGATAGACTTACCCGCGGCAAGACCTATAAGGTCGTACACCGTAAGCCCCTTGAAATGCACCGGCTGCTGAAACGCAAAGCTTACGCCGCGCCTTGCGCGCTCGGTAACGGACAAGCCCGTTATATCCTCCCCGTCAAGAAGTATTCTGCCTGAAGTAGGGGTTACAATTCCCGCAATTATTTTGGCAAGGGTGGATTTACCGCCGCCGTTCGGCCCTGTTATAACAACAAAGCTTTCGTCTATTTTTAAACTTATGTTTTTAATTATTTCTTTCTCGCCGCCGTCAGAATCGGCGCTGAAAGAAATGTTTTCAAGCTCTAACATGGCTTCCTCCGTTAAATTTAATCATCTGCATATATAATACCTTTTTTTTACAAAAAAATCAACACTTAAATAAGTGTGTCGAAAAATTCGCCACGCTCTTTGGCGGGAATGCCGTTCGCAAAAATTAAAGATTTTTGCCTGCACTCCTTACTCTTGCGGTGTCCAAAGAAAATATTCGCTTGGAGCGCGAATTTTCTTTGACCGCGGCGCCATAACGCCCTCCTTTTATCCGCCACAGGCGGCAGTCGGTTGTTATGCTCCGCCAATACCACCCCGATGCCCTTGAAAAATAGCTCAAAAAGCTATTTTTCGCTTACAAGGTGTTTTTCCGCCGCGCAGGCATGGGAAAAACGGAAATGCGGCGTAAACGCCGCAAAAATAAATTTTTGGGGCTTGTCGACAAACTGAATTAAATATTTGCGTGTTAACTTTTAGGCGCGTTCAAATAACATACGGGTCGGCAAAGCTTTTATATTCATCCTTAAAGCTTTTGTAATAATTACGGCTTACATACAGCGTCTTTCCGTTTACAAGCCTTATGCTTTCTTTATTATAGCCTGTTATGTAATTAAAATTTACAACATAAGCCCTATTTATTTTGCAAAAATGGCTTTTCGGCAGACCCTCGTAAACGTGCGCCATGGTTTTTTTGCAGCGAACCTTGTTCTCCCTTAAAGCTATAAGGCAATTTTTATTGTCCGCCTCAAGGTAAAAAATATCGTTTGCCCTAAGGCAAAAAGTATCGCTGCCGCTCCTTACCCAAAGCGGTCTGTGGGTATGCGGGTGAAAAAAGAATTCGTCAAGCGCCGCAAAAAGTGATTTCTGCTCCTGCGGCTTTAAAAGAAAACGGTACGGCATAACCCCGAACGACTCGAAAACAAAATCGGTATACGCGCTTAAAAACATAATGGCGCTGCGGCAGTTTTTTCTCCGCAGGTGTTTTGCGGTTTCAAGACCGTTAAGCCCGTTTATATAATACTCCAAAATTATAAGCAGATAATTATTTCGGCTTTCAAGCAGAGCATGGCTTGAATCGTAAATCTCCACCAATAGATCCAATCGGCGTTTGTCGGCATAATCGTAAATCATATTTTTAGTTTTTTCAGCGCATTTTATATCGCTGTCACATATTGCTATCCGCATCACAATTCGTCCCTTCGTTATGTTTTCGACATTTTTCGACAAAATTCATTATAGCTTATTTGCTATAAAATGTCAATATATTTCTTAAAATATTACATTTTATTGTAAAAATAACGTTTTACTCTGATTTTTTTACCTTTTACTCCGTTTTTTTCTACACTCTTGCAATTATATGTAAAATTTTTCCGTGAAAGGAAAAATTCAGGAGAAAAAGGTTTACAAATGTCGAAATTTTTCCTTTCTTCTTAACAAAGGGAGGAAAAATTATGAACAACAGAGAAATTATTAAAACGTTAAACGAGATAAGAAACGGCGATATGTCGAATTTTCAAACGGTATACGACGCTTTTTCGCGGCTTATTAACTTATACGGGCGAAGAATAGGCGAAGACGGCAGAGAGGATCTTACATTGTTTTTTATGGAGCTTTTATATTCCGTAGATACGGATAAATTTTTACCCGACGAGAGCAACGCGCTGAATATGTACATTGCAGTATCGCTGCGCAATCATTACATAGCGCTTTCGCAAAAGGCGCAAAAAGCCCTGAGGTTTTGCAACGAACTGCTTGAAGAGGACGCAAAATACATATTTGAGCCCGAGGACGCATTATCTTTGAAGGACGGATTTTTAAAATTATCGGAAAGACAGCGCACCGTGCTTACATACAGATATTTTTACGGCTTTTCAGACAGTGAAATTTCCGACCTGCTTTGCATTTCTCGGCAGGCAGTGCATCAGCTTGAATTGCGCGCAATATCCGTCTTAAAAGAATATTACGGAATATGATTTTAAAAAATTGCCGATAATACTATCGGTGATGAATATGAAAAAGCAAAAAATGTTCTATATAAGGCTGTCTCTTATGTGCTTGCTCGGCTGCGCGCTGCTCGTCGGCGGCGGGTATGCTTACCTGCGGCGTAGCTTTCGCCCTACAGAGGGGCAGGCTTCTAAAATTCCGTACAGCTTTTCCCTGCCAGATAACAAAGGCATACTCTTTGATATAGCGGGAAACCGCGCGTTTGTATATTTTGATTTTACAAATGAAAAGCTTAGCGTTATAATTCCGCAGACAGAGGATTTCGACCCGACCGATTTCGGGTATTCGGGCGATTTCAAAATCAGCGGCGATATGTCGCTTTTGGCGGCGATTATAGATTATTCCGGCGGAATAACACTGACCGATAACGGCGAGGATGTCAGATATACAGGCGTGCAAATAGCCGATATTATGAGCCGCAGCACCGAGAGCGAAAAGCAGCTGCGCACAATAATTCCCGCCGTTATGAAATCGATTGCGGAAAACGGACTGGAAGACGAGGCCTACAACTATATTATTGATAAAGCCGATACCGACCTTACCGTGCCCGATGTGCTTATGTGGCGAAATTATATAAGCAAGCTTTGCAAAAACGGCGGAATTATAAACTGAAAACCGCCGCGCACTTTCCAAAATTAGGCGTTTGCCCCTTTGCGATTGACAAAACCCCCGTGAAAGATTATAATAGTTAGGTATTTTTTCTTGGGGGTAAAGCTTTGAAAACGGTAAATGAAATTTTTGCAAGTAATGTTTTTAACGATTCGGTAATGCTTGAAAGGCTGCCGAAGGATACATACAAGGCGCTGAAAAGCGCCATAAAAGAGGGCACGGGTATTGACAGCAGCATAGCCGATACCGTAGCCTCGGCTATGAAAGATTGGGCTATTGAAAAGGGCGCTACGCACTATACGCACTGGTTTCAGCCACTCACGGGCATTACCGCCGAAAAGCACGACAGCTTTATTTCCCCCACCGAGGACGGCGGGGTCATAATGGAATTTTCCGGCAAGGAGCTTATAAAGGGCGAGCCGGATGCATCCTCTTTCCCCTCGGGCGGTCTTCGCGCCACATTTGAGGCACGGGGCTACACCGCGTGGGACCCCAGCTCCTACGCCTTTGTAAAGGACGCCACTCTTTGCATTCCCACCGCGTTCTGCTCTTATTGCGGCGAGGCGCTCGACCAGAAGACCCCCCTGTTGCGCAGTATGGACGCAATAAACAAGCAGGCGCTGCGCATTGCAAAAATATTCGGGCTTGAAAATGTAAAGCGGGTAAATACCACCGTAGGCCCTGAACAGGAATACTTTTTGGTAGATAAAAAAATGTACGATAAGCGCCCCGACCTTATTTACTGCGGCAGAACGCTTATAGGCGCAATGCCGCCTAAGGGGCAGGAAATGGACGACCACTATTTCGGCGTTTTAAAGCCGAGGGTGGCAGCGTTTATGCGCGATTTGGACGAAGAGCTGTGGAAGCTCGGTGTGCTTGCCAAAACCGAGCATAACGAGGTAGCCCCCGCGCAGCACGAATTAGCGCCGATATTTACCACCACCAACATTGCGGCGGATCACAACCAGCTGACAATGGAAATGATGAAAAAGACCGCTTTGCGGCACGGTCTTGTGTGCCTGCTGCACGAAAAGCCCTTTGACGGGGTAAACGGCAGCGGCAAGCACAATAACTGGTCGCTCTCGACCGATACGGGACTGAACTTTTTAAGCCCGGGCAAAAACCCGGGTGAAAACCTGCTGTTTTTGCTCACCTTAGCCGCCGTTATACGCGCGGTGGATGAACACCAGGATCTGCTCAGAATTTCGGTTGCGACTGCGGGCAACGACCACCGCCTCGGCGCAAACGAGGCGCCGCCCGCCATAATTTCAATGTTCTTGGGCGATGAGCTTACCGAACTGCTCGACTCGATAGCGAGCGGTCAGCACCACGATAACGCAAAGCGCGTTAAAATGACGGTGGGGGCGGATATAATCCCCTACATCCGCAAGGATAACACCGACCGCAACCGCACCTCCCCCTTTGCGTTTACGGGCAATAAGTTTGAGTTCAGAATGTTAGGCTCTGCTTCATCTATATCCGATACAAACGTAATGCTCAACACTATGGTGGCCGATGTTTTTGCCGACTTTGCAAACAGGCTTGAAAAGGCGGAGGACGCGGAAACCGAGGTTAAAAATATAATTAAGGAAACCGTAAAAGCGCATAAACGCATAATTTTCAACGGCGACGGCTATTCCGACGAATGGCAAAAAGAGGCTGAAAAGCGCGGACTGCTGAACCTTAAAAGCACGCCCGACGCGCTGCCGCTGCTTAAAACGGAAGAAAATATTGCGCTTTTTGAGCGCCACGGCGTTTTAAGCCGCGCCGAGATAAACTCGCGCGTGGATATTGTGCTTGAAAACTACTCCAAAATACTGCACATTGAGGCGCTCACCCTTATTGAAATGATGAACCGCGAGGTTATTCCCGCAATAACGAAATATACCGACAGGCTCTGCTCTGCCCTTATAAACAAGCGGAATTTGGGCGTAAAGCTTGATGAACTTGCCGATACCGAAATTATAGCGCGGCTTTCCGCAGCGGGCAGCGAGATTTACAAGCTTACATCCGAGCTTAAAATGGCGGTTATGACGGCGGAAAAAATTCCCGATATGCTTGAGCGCTCCCGTATGTACCACGATACGGTACTGCGGCTTATGAATGATATTCGCAAATATTCCGACAGCTCCGAGGCGGTAGTATCAAAGGATTGCTGGCCCTACCCGAGCTACGGCGAGCTGCTTTTCAGCATATAAAAAACACTTTTTCCTCTCTTTTCCGATAAAAAATTACATTAAACCCTTGCAATTAAATACTTAATGTGATAGAATAGTCACGCTGTGTCAATCAATTAACTTTTTTGGAGTATTAAAATGCCGGAAAATAACAATAAAAATATTACAAGTTTGAATTTGAAAGATTTAGCGGATTTTTCGCTCGGAAAATGGCCGCTGCTCGCCTGTTTGGTTGCTGTGTTCGTAATAGCAGCATATATTTATTCCTCTTTTGTATCAGTCCCGCTTTACGAATCCACGGGCAAGCTGTATATAATGAATCAGACTGCCGAAAAATTAACCTCTGTGGATTTTTCAATTTCCACCTATCTTACAAAGGACTGCGAAAATCTTATATCCGATAATGCAGTGCTCGGCGAGGTTTCAAAAAAGCTCGGCGGAAAGTATTCTGCGGGTGAAATTAAATCGGCTCTTACGGTTAAAGCCCCCGAGGATACACGGTTTATTGAGTTTACAATAAAAACCGCCAGCGCAAACGATTCAAAAATAATAGTCGATACCATCTGCGAAGTGGCGCAGGAAAAAATCGAGGAGCTTTTAAAGGTCAACCGCGTTACAATAATCCGTGAGGGTGCGGTGGCGTCCGCTCCTACCTCGCCTAATATTGCGCGTAATGTCAGCGCTGCGTTTTTGGCGGCTTGCCTCATTTTTGCGTTTATAATTTTTGTATCATACTACTTTAACGATAAAATAAACTCACCCGAGGACGTAGAGAAATATCTCGGTATAAGCACCCTCGGCGATATTCCGTGCAATAAACTGAAAGCACGTTCAAAATAAGCACATATGGCAGCTTTGCCGGAAAGGTAAAAAATGTTTGTAGATGAAGTAAATCAAAGCAACGCTATTCCGAACTTATCGGGCGGCTCTGCCGGCAGGGTGAATTTTAACCCCTCGGCTGCAGGCGATTATCTGACTAACGAAAGCTATAAATCACTGCGTACAAATCTGTTCTTCTGCGGAATGGATATTAAGGTTATATTGCTCACAAGCTGCCGCGAAAGCGAGGGCAAAAGCACTGTTTCGGCAGAGCTTGCAAAAAATCTTGCCGAAGCGGAGAAAAAAACTCTGTTTATTGACGCGGATATGCGCAAATCCCTTTTGCAGCCGCGCAATTTAAAGCAGTATAACCATAAGGGTCTTTCGGAATTTTTATCGGGTCAGGCCGATATCGGCGATGTTTTATACAACACCCAAGACCCTGATTTCGACGTTATTTTCAGCGGAAGATTTCCGCCTAACCCCGTTGAGCTGCTCGGCAGCACCCGTTTTGCAACGTTTATACAGAATATGCGCAACATATACGATTATATTATAATCGATTCCCCGCCGCTCGGCTCGGTTATTGACGCTGCGGTTATCGCCCCCGTTTGCGACGGTACGATAATGGTTATTTCCCCGGGAACAGTTTCTTCATCAGAGGCTGTTGAGGTTAAAAATCAGCTCGAAAAAAGTGGCTGTAGGATTCTCGGCGCAATTCTTAACGATATTAACGGCAAACGCACCAAACACTATAAGAAGTATTATAAAAAATATGCCCTTCCAGCTCCGGGTAAAAAGAAACGCCCGCGCTGATCGGGTCTTTATGCTTACAATCAGCTCTCCTCTGCTTCGGCAAGCCCGAAAGGAAGGGAGCTTTTGCAATCCTGTATCTATTCAGAAAGGTTCTGATATATATGAGTAAAATTTCCGAAATTGATAAAAACCTTGCCGTAAGCGACACCGTATCCGAAAACGGAATTATCTTTCGCAATTCCCTGTCAGCTCCATTTTCGCTTTACGGGCTTTTATCCACTACCCCTTTTCTGCGTTTCCCACTTGAAACGGCGCAAAGGGTAAGCCCCGGCGTAGAGGCGCTCTGCCATAATACCGCCGGCGGAAGACTGCGCTTTAAAACAACCTCAAAGCGCGTGGTGCTGCGCGTCTGCTATGACGGCATAACGCATTTTTCACATATGCCGTTTACCGGCACTACCGGCTTTGATATGTATATATTTGCAAACGGAAAATACTCATATGCGGGCTCGTTTATTCCCCCTGTAGACTGCGGCAATAGCTTCGATTCCGAAATTATACTGCCCGATAACTCCCTGCGCGATATTACAATAAATTTCCCGCTTTACAACAGCGTTAAAACCGTTTTTATAGGGCTTGAAGAAAATGCCGAGCTTTTACCGACCGACGGTTATATGAATAAAAAGCCTATCGTTTACTACGGCTCTTCCATAACCCAGGGCGGGTGCGCCTCTCGCCCGGGAAACTCTTACCAGGCGCTTATATCCCGCCGCTTTAATATTGACTATTACAATTTCGGCTTTTCGGGCAGTGCGTTGGGCGAAATACCCATGGCTGAATATATTGCCGACCTGCCTATGTCGCTTTTCTTTTTGGATTACGACCACAACAGCCCTACACCTGAGCATTTAAAGGCGCACCATGAGAACTTTTTCTTAACCGTGCGCAAGAAAAACCCGAATTTGCCCGTTATTATGGCTACCAAAACCGATATTCCCCGCTCGCCCGACGCCGAGCGCGATACCGAGGCGCGCCGCAGGGTTGTTTGCGAAACCTACGAAAACGCGCTGAAACGCGGCGACCGCAACGTTATGTTTATTGACGGCGGAACAGTGTTTACAAATGCGCTTGACCGCTCAGCTCCCGCTGACAGCTGCACGGTTGACGGCTGCCACCCGAACGACCTCGGCTTTGCCTGTATGGCAAGAGTGTACGGCGACGCAATAAAAAATATGCTGAAATTATAATTGCAAAATAGCCTCCCCTGTGTAAGGGGAGGTGTCATGCGTAAGCTATGACGGAGGGGTTGTTACATGTTAGACATTAGATATTAGACGGTAGATGTTAGATAAATACCCCTCAGTCGTGCATACGCACGACAGCTCCCCTCTGTTTTGACTTACGTCAAAAAGAAGGGAGCCGTTATCATTCTTCCAACTCTTTCGCACGGGTGTAAAACTCGTGCGATAATTTTATGCCCGCTATAAGCCCCATTTCAAAAAATGTACGCCGCAGCGTGGTTATAGCTATTCCTATTATTTCGTCCAATTCTTCGTGTTCTTCCTTATTGTTTGCAAATCTCTCTGCTAACGAAAACAGCGCCTTTTCCGCTTTTCTTACGGTTTTCTCGTAGCTTTCCTTTTCGGGAATTTCTATAAGCTCGCCGCCGTTTGCAAGATAATCGGATAAACAAAGCAAATCGCACTTGTTCCAAAGGTTAGAAAATTCCATTTTTAATTTCTCCGTTCATAAAATATTTACATTTTTAGTTAAAAGCAAATTAAATTTGCTTTTACGCTAATATTATAAGCATATAATAAATATTTGTCAAGTATAAATTAGCGTATAGGCTAATTTTATTCGGGTTTTCTTTGATTTTTTTTGCTTTTAAGCTTATAATTGTTAAGAACGGAGTGATTACATAATGTCTACCGCAAAGAAAATTAAGGTAATGCTTGTGGAACGTGAAATGACAATGGGCAGACTTGCAACATTATTAGATATAAAGCCCCCCACACTAAGCATAAAAATTAAACGCGATAATTTCAGCGAAAGCGATTTAAAAAAAATCGCCGATGTTTTGGGCTATGAATACGAGGCGGTATTCACCGACAAAAACACCGGGAAAAAGATATAGGTGAAAAATAAAAAGGCTCCCTCTGACGAGGGGGTCCCAATGGGCGGAGAAGAGAGCCTATAAAAAAAGAAAAAACGACAGGATTATTACCCTGCCGCTTTTATATATAGGTATGCTTAAAAAGCATATTCTTATTTTATCACAAAAAGTCGCATTGTCAAGAAAAATGTTACAAAAAAATGAACTTTGCGTTAACTTTTACTCTTTGCACAAAAGCAATGTGCATTATTAGGTGCATTTTACAACCAAGGTGTGAACTGATTTGCAAAAAAACGATGAGATAATTCTTAATATAACCGATATGACAAACGACGGCAGCGGCATAGGAAAATATGACGGTATGGCAATATTTGTACCGCTTACGGCTGTGGGCGACGCGGCAAGGGTTAAAATACTTAAGGTTAAAAAAACCTATGCGTTCGGCAAGCTTACCGAGATAATTGAGCCATCCCCCGACCGCGCAGAAAACCGCTGCCCCACCTTTTCGCAGTGCGGCGGGTGCGTATACCGCCACATAAGCTACGCGGCGGAGTGCCGCATTAAAACAGACAAAGTATATGAGGCAATAAAGCGGATAGGCGGGGTGGATATGCCGCCACAGCCGATAATTTGCTCTGAAAAAACAGAGCATTACCGCAACAAGGCGCAGTACCCCATAGCCGAGGACGGCGCGGCGGGCTTTTTCGCATTTCACTCCCACAGGATAGTAAAATGCCCCGATTGCGCCCTGCAGCCCGAAATTTTTTCACGAATAACCGCCGCCTGCACCGAGTGGATAAGGGATAACAATATACGTATATATAATGAAGAAAAGCATGCGGGGCTTTTGCGGCATATATACATACGCATTGCGGAAGTAACGGGTGAAATAATGGTTTTCGCCGTTATTAACGGCAAAACGCTGCCCTGTGCCGATGAATTTGTAAGCCGAATTAAATCGGTTTGCGGCGAAAAGGTTAAAAGCATAGGTATAAATATAAACACCGAAAAAACCAATGTTATTTTAGGCGAAAAATGTCGGATTTTATACGGTGAAGAATATATAACCGATATTCTCTGCGGTGTGCGGGTGCGGCTTTCGCCCCTCTCGTTTTATCAGGTAAACCGCGCCACCGCCGAAAGGCTTTACAAAAAGGCGGCGGAATATGCCGCTCCCGCGGGTAAAACCGTGCTTGATTTATACTGCGGCGCGGGAACAATAGGGCTTTCAATGGCGAATGCGGCTCAAAAAATAATAGGTGTGGAAATTGTTGAGCAGGCGGTAGAGGACGCGCGCTTTAACGCGGGGCTTAACGGCATAAGCAACGCCGAATTTATATGCAGCGACGCTGCGGGCGCGGCGGCAGAGCTTGCAAAAAAGGGCATAAAGCCCGATGTTATAATAGTAGACCCGCCGCGCAAGGGCTGTTCAGCGGAGCTGATAGGCACAATAGCCGAGGATTTTAAGCCCGAAAAGGTAGTATATGTCTCCTGCGACCCCGCCACCCTTGCAAGGGATATAAAAATATTCGGTGAAAAGGGGTACACGTTTAAAGAGTACACTCCCGTGGATATGTTTCCCCGCACCTCGCACGTTGAGACGGTATGCTTATTAAAAACAGAATGAAGTTAAACGCAAAGGAGCTTTAAAAAATGACAATTAACATAGCGGAAATCTTAGTTGCAAATTCCTGCGGTGCGGCTATGGTTTTAATGCTTTTAATTTTCAGAATACAAAACAGCGACTCAAAGCGCCGTGACGAACAGCTTTATAACTGTATGTTAATTGCAACGCTGGCGGCTCTTACAGCCGAAACCGCAAGCTTTTTAATAGACGGCAAATTGTTCACTGGCTGCTTTGCGCTGCAGTATATATGTAACACGGTATGCACCGGCTTTACCGCGTTGGTAGGGTATTTATGGAGCTTATTTGTGGAATTTAAAATATACCGCAGTATGAGAAGGCTTAAAAACAAAGCGATTATTTTAGGTATTCCGCTTTTTGCAGTTGCCTGCCTTATGATTGCGAATTTATTCGGAAACGGAATTTTTTTCAGCGTTTCAAGCAGCAATGTGTACACACGCGGCACGCTTACGCCCATACTTTACGCAGTAGTGCTTTTCTATTTTATAGAAAGCATATGCGCGGCGCATTTGGCAAAGCACAGGGGAAACTCGGTGAAATTTTTCCCCGTATATTATTTTGTTATTCCCTGCCTTATAGGCATAGTGGTTCAAATATTGTTTTACGGTATTTCCACGGGGTGGGCTTCAATAGCGGTCGGCTTTGTTTTTGTAGACCTGCAATTGCAGACCTCTAATTCGTTTGTTGACGATATGTCGGGGCTTTTTAACCGCAAATATTTCAATATTTATATGGAAAAGCTGCGCAAAACCAAGCGCACCGATATTTACGGAATTATGCTTGACGTGAATAACTTTAAAAGGATAAACGATGTTCACGGGCATTATGTGGGCGACAGTGCAATTCGCAGCATAGGCAAAATACTTTCCGAATCCGCGCCGAAAAACGCCGTGCCTATGCGAATGGCGGGCGATGAGTTTATGGTTCTTATTGTGGGCGGCACGGAAAGCTCGGCGGCGGAGCTTAAAAAAACCGTTTTGGAAAACATTGACCGTTTTAACCGCACGACCGACAGACCGTACAAGCTTTCATTAGCGATAGGCACAGCCCGTTTCAAAGGCGAAAGCCTTAAGGAATTTCTTTTAAATATTGACAGGGATATGTATTCCGATAAAAAAGAATACTATTTAACACACAAAAGATAATTTTTTACCGCTGCCGCGATTGCGGCGGTTTTTTGAAAGGAGCGCTTTAAATGCTTATATCACTCTGCTTTACCGTTTTCGGTTACCTTTGCGGCAGCATACTTTTTGCCCGCGTTTACGGCGCGCTTTTCGGAAAGGATTTAATCTCGAACAGCGCCGACGGCAACCCCGGCACTTCAAACGCGTTTATATACGGCGGTATGCTTTGCGGAACGCTGACGCTGCTGGGAGACCTGATAAAGGGCTTTTTGCCTGTTTTTCTTTACCTTTATATGACCCGCGGCAATACGGATATTTACCTTGCGCCCGTGCTTGCCGCCCCTGTGCTCGGGCATATTCTTCCCTGCTTTTACCGCTTTCGCGGCGGCAAGGGCATAGCCGTTTCGTTCGGCTGCCTTTTGGGGCTTTTGCCCGCAGCCCTGCCGCTTTTGACCCTTGCGGCAATTTATATTTTGCTCTCGGTAGCGGTGCGCATATCCCCGCATTATTACAGAACAATTGTAACCTACTGCCTTTTTACCGCAATCTGCGCGCGGTTTGCGGCCTCTGTGGGGGTCACGCTCGGGTGCGCGCTTATTTCGCTTTCTGTTATATTCCGCCACCTAAAAAGCCGCGAGGAGAAACAAAAATTTGAGGTTTCACTGCCTGTATTTCGACATATTGCGGGAAAGTAATACAAAACACTTGAAATATAAAATGCGCCGTTGTATAATAAAATGTAATTACCTTGTGAGTGATTGCAAATATATTAAAAAACGGGGTATATGAATTATGGTTAAGGCTGTTGTAGGTGCAAACTGGGGCGACGAAGGCAAGGGTAAAATTACCGATATGTTAGCCGGAAACGCCGATTTTGTCGTTCGTTTTCAGGGCGGCGCCAACGCTGGTCACACTATAAAAAACAAGTACGGCAAGTTTGCGCTGCACACTCTGCCCTCGGGCGTTTTTAACGAGGGTGTTACAAACTGCATAGGCAACGGTGTTGCGCTTGATGTTGACAAGCTGTTAGCGGAATATACCGGCATAGTTGAAAAAGGCGTTCCCGCACCTAAGCTTGTAATTTCCGAGCGCTGCCAAATGGTTATGCCGTATCACGTGCTTTTTGACGTTTACGAGGAAGAACGTCTCGGCAAGGCAAGCTTCGGTTCTACAAAATCGGGTATTGCGCCGTTTTATTCGGATAAATACGCGAAAATAGGCTTTCAGGTCTGCGAGCTTTTTGACGAAAAGGCGCTGAGAGAAAAGCTTGAGCGCGTGCTCGAGGTTAAAAACGTTTTGATTGAAAACCTCTACCATAAGGAAAAGCTTTCGGTTGACGATATTTTCAATAAAATGATGGAATGGAAAAAAGGCATTGCGCCGCTTGTGGGCGACGTTCGCAAAATGCTTTACGAGGCTGATAAGGCGGGCAAAACAATACTGCTTGAGGGTCAGCTCGGTACTATGAAGGATACCGACCACGGCATTTACCCCATGGTTACATCTTCAAACACCTTAGCGGGCTACGGCGCTGTGGGCGCGGGTCTTCCGCCCTACGCAATCAAGGAAATTTACACCGTTATAAAGGCTTATTCATCGGCAGTGGGCGCGGGCGCATTTGTAAGCGAGATATTCGGCGAAGAAGCCAAGCAGCTGCGCGACCACGGCGGCGACGGCGGCGAATACGGCGCTACCACGGGCAGACCGCGCAGAATGGGCTGGTTTGACTGCGTAGCCACCAAATACGGCTGCGAGGTTCAGGGCACTACACACGCAGTGCTTACGGTAGTTGACGCGCTTTCTTACCTCGACGAAATCAAGGTATGCACAGGCTATGAAATTGACGGTAAAGTTACAAAGGACTTCCCTGTTACGGGTCTTCTTGAAAAGGCAAAGCCCGTGCTTACTGCTCTGCCCGGCTGGAAGTGCGATATAACCGGAATTACCGAATATAGTAAGCTGCCCGAAAACTGCCGCAAATATATTGAGTTTATAGAGCGGGAAATCGGCTTTAAAATACATATGATAAGCAACGGACCTGCGCGCGAAAACATTATTATTAAAGAATAATCAGGGAGAATACCATGAATTTTACCCCAATTGACAATAACGGAACGGTAGACGGCTTTTGTCTTATAAAAAGTCTTGATAAAAAGACCTCTTCAAAAGGCGATACTTACCTTGATATGACCCTATCGGACGCGGGCGGCGAAATAAATGCAAAGCTTTGGCGCTACAACCCCGCAGCCCACGGCGAGTATGAAATAAACGAGCTTGTGAAAATTCGCGGCGTAATTTCGCAGTACAACGGCAACGACCAGTTGAAAATAGACCGCATACGCAAAATAACCCCCGAGGATAACGTTAAAATAGACGATTTTGTGAAATCCTCGGATTATTCGGGCGAGCAGATGTATGACGAGCTGTACAAAATAGCCGACGGCTTTGAAGATAAGGAGCTTAAATCGATAGTTACCGCTATTTTAGCCGATAACCGCTTAGCGCTGCTTTACTGGCCTGCGGCGTTTAAGCTGCACCACGCCCTGCGCGGCGGCTTGCTTATGCACTCGTTATCTATAGTAAGGCTGGCAGAGGGCGTTTGCAAGGTCTACCCGTTTGTGGATAGGGAACTTTTGCTTGCGGGCGCAATTTTGCACGATATTGCAAAGCTTTCGGAATTTACCGTTGCCGATACGGGAATTGCCACCGGCTACTCAAACGAGGGCAACCTGCTCGGTCACCTTGCAATGGGCGCTATGGTAATTGATAAATATGCGGAAAAGCTCGGCATAAGCCACAAAACGGCAATGCTGCTTGAGCATATGGTGCTTTCTCACCACGGTGAGCCCGAGTTCGGCGCGGCGGTAAGACCTATGTTTATTGAGGCGGAGCTTTTAAGCGAGCTTGACCTTATGGACTCGCGCGTTTTTGAAATGCGCGAGGCGGTTGCCGCAACAAAGCCCGAGGATTTTTCATCCCGCCTTTGGGCGCTTGATAACCGCAAGCTTTTCAATCACTCCCGCACCGAGCTTGACAACGGTGTTAAGTTGTTTTGATAAAAGAACATAAAAAAGCACATAATATATTAAAAACGAAAGGAAGAATAAAAAATGAAAATCACAAAGGATATGCTTATAGGCGAGGTACTTGATATTGACAGCAGCGCGGCTGAATATTTCTTTGAAATAGGTATGCACTGCCTGGGCTGCCCCGCTTCGCGCGGCGAAAGCATTGAGCAGGCGTGCGAGGTTCACGGAACTGACTGCGACGCTTTGCTTGAAAAGCTTAACCGTCACTTTGAAAATAAATAATGGCGCTGAGTTTACGGCTCGCGCTTATCTCCGCCCTCGTGCCGCACGGCGCGAGGGTGTGCGATATAGGGAC
>CAKSQS010000050.1 GCA_934486705.1 uncultured Eubacteriales bacterium | reverse complement strand
GATTTGTGCAAAATATTTGTTGCATATTTTAATTGATTGTGTTATTATATATAGTGCCTATTCGTAATATGGAGGTGTAATCTGTGAGTGCAGTTGAAATAATATTGGGAATTGCGGTTATTTTGGTTTCTCTTTTTATAATTGCCGTGGTTCTTTTGCAGCAGGGTCACCGCGCCGGTATTAACGGCGCTATATCCGGCGGTGCCGATACTTTCCTTTCCAAGAACAAAGCAAGAACGTTTGACGCGTCTTTGGCGCGCTGGACCAAGTGGGTCGCCGTGGCATTCTTTGTGCTGGCGGTTGTTGCAAACGTCATTGCTTTAAGGGGTTAAAATATCCCGCGGCGCAAGGCTGCCCTTATAGGACAGGCTGTGCGCAAATTTAACGATTACCCCTGCTATTCTGCGGAGGGAGGGAATATAGATGAGTCAGGTTAGAATTAAAGAAAACGAGTCTCTCGATAACGCTCTGCGTCGCTTTAAAAGGCAGACCGCGAAGGACGGCGTTATTCAGGAGGTACGTAAGAGAGAGCATTACGAAAAGCCCTCTGTAAAGCGTAAAAAGAAGTCGGAAGCTGCTCGCAAGAGAAAGTTCCGCTGATTTTGTTTGAAAAAGCGGTTGCAAAACCGCTTTTTTTAATATGTTTTTCGGTTTGAAATCAAAAAAGTATTGACAAAACACACCCTTTAGTGTGATAATATATAAGGTTATATAGACTTTATTATTATCGGTGATATAAATGCGAATTATAACAGGTACGGCAAGAGGAAGAAAGCTTGCCGCTCCCGAGGGGCGGGATGTCCGCCCGACCCCCGAACGCGTTAAAGAGGGCATTTTCAGCGCGTTACAGTTTGATATTGAGGGCAGGCGCGTGCTCGACCTTTTTGCGGGGTCGGGTCAGTTAGGGCTTGAGGCGCTGAGCCGCGGTGCGGAAAGCTGCACCTTTGTTGACGCATCGGATGCATCCCTAAACCTTGTGCGGAAAAATCTTGAAAGCACCGACCTTTCTGAAAAAGCCAAGGTGGTGCGCTCGGATTATGCGGCGTTTGCCGCCGCCTGCCGCGATACGTTTGATATTGCTTTTTTAGATCCGCCCTATTCGGCAGGGCTTTTAATGCCGGCGGTTAAAGCTGTTTTGCCGCTTATGAGCGACTACGGCGTTATAATATGCGAGCACCCGCCCGAAGTAAAGTTGGCGGAAGATATAGGCGGATTTAAAATAACCAAAGCCTACCGCTACGGCAAGGTGCTTGTAACCGTTTACCGAAAAGGGGCGAGCGTATGACCGAGCGTATTGCAATTTGTCCCGGCAGCTTTGACCCCATAACCTACGGTCACCTTGATATTATAACCCGCGCCGCCAAAATGTTTGATAAGCTTATAGTGGTAGTGGCTTCCAACGGCGCAAAGCATTGCTCATTTACCCCCGAAGAGCGCGTGAATATGATAAAAAAGTGTGTTCGGGGTCTTCAAAACGTTGAGGTTGAGCATTACGACGGCTTGCTTGCCGATTACGCCGCGAGCAAGGGCGCTAACGCAATAATTAAGGGTCTTCGCGCCATGTCTGATTTTGAATACGAATTTCAGATGGCGCTTACCAATAAAAAGCTGAATCCGCAGGTTGAAACTCTGTTTTTAACAACGGCTACGCAAAATATGTATTTAAGCTCAAGCATGGTAAAGCAAATTGCCGGTATGGGCGGAGATATATCAAGCTTTGTTCCCGAGGTTATACAGGCGGATATAATGAACAGGATTTTTATTAAAAAGGATACTACGGAGGAATAAAAAATGACACTTGACGAATTACTTGAACAGTTTGACGAGGTTTTGGACAGCGGAATCAAGATCCCCGGCAAAAAAACCGTGGTTGATATTGAAAAGCTCCGCGCAGTGGTTGACGATATTCGCCTTAACATTCCGGCTGAAATTAAGCAGGCAAAGGGCATTGTTGCCGACCGCGCCGATATTATTACCAACGCAAAGCGCGAGGCGGACGGTATTATACGCAACGCCGAGGAGCGTGCAAAGGCTATGACCGCGCAGGAGGAAATTGTAAAGCTGGCGCAGCAAAAGGCGGCTGAAATAATTGCCACCTCGCAGCAGAAGAGCCGCGAAATGCGCAAAGCCGCGCAGGATTTTGTGGATGATATTATGCGCCGCGCCGACGAGGGACTTACCGCCAACTTGGGCGAGGTAAGAAAGACCCGCGCCGCATTAAAGCAGCAAATACCCTCTGCAAAAGAGAATTAAGCTAATAAAAAAACACTTTAAAAGCTAAGACGGAGACTGCGGTTTTTATAAAAGCGTTTTTAAGCGAATCGGGGGTGGTGTGAGCCCGAAAAGCGTAAAAAACCGGTATCACTCCCGAGCCGACGGCTGAAATTTCTTAAAGTAAGCCGCTCCGGTATTCCGCCGTTAGAGGGAACGCAGATTTTTTGTCTGCCGTAATGGGTGGTTGAAGTTTTTAGGCTTCGTCCTGTTATGGGGCGGAGTCTTTTTATTTGAAAGGAGCAAAAAAATGTATAAGAGCATATCCACCAACCTTAACTTTGTTGAAGAGGAAAAAAAGGTTGAAAAATTTTGGGAAGACGAAAATATATTTGAAAAGAGCATAGCCGAGCGCGAGGGCGATAAGCCCTACGTATTTTACGACGGCCCGCCCACCGCAAACGGCAAGCCGCATATAGGCCATGTGCTGACCCGCGTTATAAAGGATATGATTCCGCGCTACCGCACTATGAAGGGCTATATGGTGCCGAGAAAAGCGGGATGGGATACCCACGGTCTGCCCGTTGAGCTTGAGGTTGAAAAGCTTTTGGGGCTTGACGGCAAGGAGCAGATAGAGCAATACGGCTTAGAGCCGTTTATCGAGCACTGCAAGGAAAGCGTTTGGAAATATAAGGGTATGTGGGAGGATTTCTCAAAGACCGTCGGTTTCTGGGCGGATATGGAGCACCCCTATGTTACCTATGATAATAATTTTATAGAGTCGGAATGGTGGGCGCTTAAAAAGATATACGAAAGAGGGCTTCTATACAAGGGCTTTAAAATCGTTCCCTACTGCCCCCGCTGCGGCACTCCCCTCTCCTCTCACGAGGTGGCGCAGGGCTATAAAAACGTTAAGGAGCGCAGCGCGGTAGTCCGCTTTAAGGTTGTGGGCGAGGACGCATACTTCCTTGCATGGACCACTACCCCGTGGACCTTGCCCTCAAACGTGGCGCTTTGCGTAAACCCCGAAGAAACCTACTGCAAGGTAAAGGCGGCGGACGGCTACACCTACTATATGGCAAAGGCGCTGCTTGATAAGGTGCTCGGCAAGCTTGCAACAGAAGATAAGCCCGCCTACGAAATTATTGAGGAATATAAGGGCAGCGAGCTTGAATATAAAGAATATGAGCCGCTTTTCGATTTTGTAAAGCCCGTTTGCGAAAAGCAAAATAAAAAGGGTCATTATATCACCTGCGACACCTACGTTACCATGACCGACGGTACGGGCATAGTTCATATAGCGCCCGCGTTCGGTGAGGACGACGCAAAGGTGGGCAGACGTTACGACCTGCCGTTTGTTCAGTTTGTTGACGGTAAGGGAAATCTTACCGAGGAGACCCCCTATGCCGGCATATTCGTAAAGAAAGCCGACCCGCTTGTTTTAAAGGATTTAGACGAAAAGGGCTTGCTTTTCGACGCGCCCAAGTTTGAGCACGATTACCCCTATTGCTGGCGCTGCGATACCCCGCTTATCTACTATGCGCGCGAATCGTGGTTTATAAAAATGACCGATGTGCGCGAAGACCTTATTCGCAATAACGATACCATTAACTGGATACCCGAAAGCATAGGTAAGGGCCGTTTCGGCGATTGGCTTAAAAACGTTCAGGATTGGGGCATTTCGCGCAACCGCTATTGGGGCACTCCGCTTAATATTTGGCAGTGCGAGTGCGGGCATATGCACTCTGTAGGCAGTATTGCGGAATTAAAGGAAATGTCCGATAACTGCCCCGATAATATAGAGCTGCACCGCCCGTATATAGACGCGGTGACCATAAAGTGCCCCCACTGCGGCAAGCAGATGCACAGAGTGCCCGAGGTTATTGACTGTTGGTTCGATTCAGGCTCAATGCCGTTTGCGCAGCACCATTATCCCTTTGAAAATAAGGAGCTTTTTGAGTCGCAGTTCCCGGCGGACTTTATTTCCGAGGCGGTTGACCAGACGCGCGGTTGGTTCTATTCCCTGCTTGCAATTTCCACCCTTATTTTCAACAAATCGCCCTATAAAAACGTTATAGTTTTGGGTCACGTGCAGGATGAAAACGGGCAAAAGATGAGTAAATCAAAGGGCAACGCGGTAGACCCGTTTGAGGCTCTTGAAAAATTCGGCGCAGACGCTATTCGTTGGTATTTCTACACCAACTCCGCCCCGTGGCTGCCCAACCGTTTCCACGATAAGGCGGTAACAGAGGGTCAGCGCAAGTTTATGGGCACCATTTGGAACACCTACGCATTCTATGTGCTTTACGCCAATATAGACGAATTTGACCCCACAAAGTATTCGCTTGAAAACTGCAAGCTTACCGTTATGGATAAATGGCTTTTATCAAAGCTTAACTCAATGGTAAAGGCGGTTGACGAAAACCTGAATAACTACCGCATACCCGAGGCGGCAAGAGCCTTGCAGGAATTTACGGACGATATGAGCAACTGGTACGTTCGCCGCGGCAGAGAGAGATATTGGGTTCAGGGCTTGCCCGAAGACAAAATCGCGGCGTATATGACCCTTTACACCGCGCTTGTTACCACCGCTAAAGCGGCAGCCCCCATGATTCCGTTTATGACCGAAAGCATTTACCAAAACCTTGTTCGCAACGTTGATAAATCAGCGCCCGAGAGCATACACCTCTGCGCTTTCCCCACCGTGGACGAAAAGGCTATTGATAAAGAGCTTGAAGATAAAATGGATAAGGTGCTTGAAATAGTTGTTTTGGGCAGAGCCGCAAGAAACGGCTCGGCGCTTAAAAACCGCCAACCCCTTGCTACTATGTATGTTAAGCTTGACGGAGAGCTTGACAGCTTTTATACCGATATTATTCGTGATGAGCTTAATATAAAGAACGTATGCTTTACCGATAAGGTTGACGATTTCGTAACATACCGGTTCAAGCCGCAGCTTAAAACCGTAGGTCCTAAGTTCGGCAAGCAGCTAAACGAGATAAGAGCGGCACTCGCAGAGCTTGACGGCACTGCGGCTAAAAAAGAGCTTGATAAAAATGGAAAGCTTGTTTTATCGCTCCCGTCGGGCGAAGTGACCCTTGAAACCGAGGATCTGCTGATAGACGCCAAGCAAAAGGACGGTTTTTACACCGTAAGCGACCGCGGAATTACCGTTGCGATAGATACCACCCTTACAAAAGAGCTTATTGAAGAGGGCTTTGTGCGCGAGCTGATAAGCAAAATTCAGACCATGCGCAAAGAGGCGGGCTTTAACGTGACCGACCATATAAGCGTAACCGTTAAGGGCAGCGAAAAGGTTACGGATATTGCCCTTTCAAAGAAAGCGGATATTGCGGGCGACACGCTTGCCGACGCGATAAACGCCGCCGAACCCGCAGGCTACACCAAGGAATGGGATATTAACGGCGAAAAGGTAACAATAGGCGTAGAAAAGGTATAAACCGAAAGGAGTACCCCGTAAATGAATGATGAATTTTACAGTGACGAGAGCTTTGAGGACATAAGCTCCTCTACCCTGCCCAAAACAAAAAGCAGCCTAAAGGCTGTAACCCAGAATTACGGAAACGGAGTTTTCAAGCACCTTGATAAAATAATAAAGGCTATATCCTTTATAGTGGCGCTTATGATACTGTTGGTTTTCGCCGCGGTTGCCGCAGTGCTTGTTATGTTAGATAAGATTTTCGCCATAGTTGCGGTGGGAGTTTTTATTGTGGGCATAGTGCTTTCAATAATAATTCTTTTCCTGATTTACGCTGTGGGCCACCTTATCTCGCAGAATAATGAGATAATAAGAAGATTATAAAACCAAAAAGGCTCCCTTCTTTTCGGCTTTGCCGAAACAGAGGGGAGCTGTCGAGTGAAACGAGACTGAGGGGTATTCAGCCTGTAACAACCCCTCAGTCAGCCATTCGGCTGCCAGCGTCTCGGCTGCCGCCTCGGTCGGTGCTTCTGCTTCGCAGAGGTGTCCACCGGACACCCGCACCCTTACACAGGGGAGTCTCTTATCATTAAGAATACATACTGTTTGCCGACATATAGTCGTAAATTGCCTTTCCGTGCCCCTGCTCTTCCTTTTGAATGCTGTTAAGCACATTGCGCAGGCTTTCCTGCGTAAATTCAAAAATGCAGGTATCGTAAAGGTGCGAAGCATGCTTTTCCATTGTAAGAACGTCGGTGCAAAGGTAGCTGTCGTGCTTTTTCGCGTCGGTATCCGCCACGGAATAAGCGGCGGTAAACCCGGGCTGCGCTTTGCTTCCGCCTGCGGTTGCGGGGGCTGTTCCGTTCTCTATCTGCTCAAGCATACTAAGATGGTGGCGCTCTGTATCGGCAATGCTGCCGAACAGGCTTTTAAGCTGTGAATCCAGCGCCTCTGCCGAATATTTTTCGTATTTTTCGGCACAGAGCTTTTCCTGTGTTTTAAGGTCCTTTAAAAGGGAAGTTTCCTTTTGTGTTAATTGCATTTTAAATCACCTCAAAAACAGTATTGCTCAAAAAAATTCAAATATAACAAAAGGTAAAATAAAATGATTAAAAATATATTGTTCGATTTAGACGGGACTCTGCTCCCAATGGATATGGAAAAATTCACCCACGGCTATTTCAAGCGCCTTGTTGCAAAGGCTGCGCCGCGCGGCTACGAGCCCGAAAAGCTTATAAAAAGCGTTTGGGCGGGCACGGCGGCAATGGTAAAAAACAACGGCGGAATTACCAACGAAGAGGCTTTTTGGAATAAATTTTCCGAAATTTACGGCGAAGAAAAAGCCGCTGCCGATAAGCCTATGTTTGATGAATACTACCGCAAGGAATTTTCCGATGTAAAAGCGGATTGCGGCTTTAACCCCGCCGCCGCCGAAACGGTTTCCGCGCTTAAGGCAAAGGGCTTTGCGCTTGTGCTTGCAACCAACCCCATTTTTCCTGACGCTGCCACCGAAAGCCGCATTAAATGGGCGGGGCTTGATAAAACCGATTTTCTGCTTTACACTACCTACGAAAACTCGCACTACTGCAAGCCGAACCCCAAATATTACGAAGAAATTCTGACGCGGCTTAATATGAAAGCCGAAGAATGCCTTATGGTCGGGAATGACGTGACCGAGGATATGATAGCCGAAACGCTCGGAATGAAGGTATTCCTTTTAACCGATTGCCTGCTTAATAAGGAAAACACGGATATTTCGGTTTATCCTCACGGCGGTTTTTCGGAGCTTTTGCAGTTTGTTAACAGCTTTGCCGCAGCCGATTAAGAATTGTATTTTATTGATCCTTATTTGCCAGCCGCTCCGCTAAGGCAATTAGAAGATCCATATTATCATCCGACATATTTCGGGTAATCCTGCAAAGGCGCTCTGTCTTTGCGGGATTTTTTATTTCGCTGTCAAAAAATTCCTTAGGCGTTATTCCCAAATAATCGCACATATAAAGAAACTCATACATTGACGGAAGCGATTTTCCGGAAGTAATACTGCGAATATAACTGTTGCTATGCCCTAAATCTAAACTCATACGATATTCGGATACATTTTTCTTCAATCGTAATTCAGTTATTCTTTCAGGAATAAATTTCTCATTCACGATTAAATCACCTCATATTAGTATAATACAATAATTCAATCGTTAACTATGGGAATAAAATTACTAATTTAACTTGATTTTCAACGATATATGCGCTATAATAGTTGTAAATAAAATAAATGGGACTGTTTATTATGAAAAATTCGGTATGCTGTATTGGAGACCCTGATATTAAGTATACAACGGATATGTGGAAAAAAACGGACAAAATAATGGGCGAGCTTATAAAAAAAGGAACGACCCGCTTTCTGTTCGGTAAGTGTTCGGATTTCAGCAATCTTTGTTTTTATATAGCGAGCGTTTACAAAAGAACAAACCCCGAAATAAGCCGAATAAAAATCAATCTCGACGAGAGCGAGAAAGAATACGGCATTTTCGGGGCTATGGACGATTACGATAAAACAGTTATTTTAAAAATATCGGATAATTCCGACGAAACAGGCGATTTCAGGCGCTACAGGGCTATGATATACAAGAGCGACACCTGCATTTTTTACTGTGATGCGCGGTCGGACGGCGATGCGGCGCGCGCTTACCGCTACGCGGCACAAAAAAATAAGCGTATAATAAATTGCTTTGAGTAAATCTATGCTACAGTAGTAAAACACCCCGTTTTCGGCTTATACCGAAAACGGGGTGTTGACTGTTTTATTGAATTTAAGCGTTATAGCCTGCGGCGGTAATATCCGAAGAAATAATGTTAAAACCGAAAGCCGAATTTTCGTTTTTCACAAAAAGCGTGGCAGCCTTTGCGGTTTCGGTCTCGCTGTCGTGCGAGGATATTTCAACCTCGGTTATTACGGTGTAGCTGCCGTCTTCATTTTGCGTTACAACGGGGGCGGAATGCTTATAAATCGAGAACCCGCGCGGAATTACGTAAACATAATTTTCACGCTGCGGAAAACCCTTTGTAACAGCGGCGAAATCGACATTCTCAACGCCGTACATATTGTAAAGATAACCGCTTATTACGCTTTCCGCAATGTACCCGTTCTCCGCCTTATCAAGCACGGCAACCTCGGAGCAGGCGGTCATTTCGTAAACGCTGTCAAACGCGTCGTTATAAACAAAATTGTGGTTAAGCATATTAAGGAAACGCGCGCCTAACACCTTTTCCTGCGAAACGGCGGCTGCGGGCGTTTTTTCGGTAGCGGTAGCTGCGGGCTTGACCGAAAGCGAGGTAAAAGAAATAAGCAATACAACCGACAGCGCCGCAATGCTTAAAATTCCCTTTTTCATACTACCGCCTCCAAGCTTTCTTTTCAATTATAATTATATACCGATTTTCACGAAAGTACAAAAACAATTCGGTTACAAATGGTATCAATTCTGTTACCGTTTCACAAAAATTTGCACGGTGACGAAAGCTTTTTTAAATTTTGGCGGGAATATTAAAAATGCGGGGTCTTTTCAGTCTCTAACAACCCCGCATTTAGATTTTAGATATTAGATTGCAGATATTAGAAAAATACCCCTCAGTCGCCTAACGGCGCCAGCTCCCCTCTATTTGCTATCGCAAAAGAAGGGAGCCAACGCAAAGGCTCCCCTGTGTAAGGGGTCGATGTCCCCGCGGTGCGGGGAAAATGTCGCACAGCGACAAAAGGGGACCGCCACTGTCAGTGGCTGTTGAGCGTAAGCGAAACTGAGGGGTTGTTACAAATCAGATGTTAGATTTAAAACCTCTCACTAAACTTTGTTGACAGCTTTTGCTCCCGATATATATCATCCTATTTTTTCAACCTTACATCCCGTATAATAGTAGGTAAGTATTTCTTTAAAATTGTTGCCCTGCTTTGCCATATAGTCTGCGCCGTACTGGCTCATACCCACGCCGTGACCGTAGCCGCGCACGGTGAAGGTAAAATTACCGTCGGCATATTTAACGCTGTAATTAAGCGAGCGCAAATCGAAAATACTGCGGATTTTGCCGCCGCTTATATCCGCGCCGCACACGGGAACGCTTAAAACCGAGCCCGACTCGGTGCGTTTCGGCTCGCCGAAGTAGGCTGCGGGGTCGCCCGAAAGCTTACATTCATCCCCGAGCTTTTTTTGCAGCTCCTCGGCAGATACCTTTACTTCGCTTGTATAATCCGGCGCAAGTTTATCCCCCGGGCTTGAAACGGGCTTTAAATACGGCAGCGAGCCGCCCCATATATCGCGGCAGTCCTCTGTTCTGCCCGAGGATATTGCGTGGTATACCGCCGTTATAGGCTCGCCGCCGTAGGTTACGGCAAGGTTTTCAACAGCCGATACGGCGCTTTCTATCTTTTTTGAATATTCCGCCGCCTTATCACCCCAGCGTTTTTCGGCGTCCGCTTTTGATATGTAGCTCTGGTCTACCGTGTAATCGGTAGTAAGGTCGTAGCTTTTGTCCTTATTATCCGCCCTGCGGCGGCAGGCAAGCGTATATGCGGCGACCGCCTGGGCTTTCAGCGCCTCGGTATCGTAAAGCGCGGGCATTTCGGCGGCAACCACCCCGAAAACGTAGTCCTTTGCCGTCATAACGCTTACGGTGTCGGTCTGCATATCGCAAATTCTGAAAGAGTCGCTTATTTTTTGCTGCTTGTCTGTTTTTGAAATAAAAAGCTTTGTTGCCGCAGCCACGGCGGGCGCGTCGCCGTTTTTTATGCCGCAAAGCGGAAAAATGAACATAGCCGACAAAATTATAAACCCGGAGCAAAGTATTTTTTTCATTCCGATTCCTCGTATTTCATATAAATTTATTGACAATTTTACCGCAAAGAGGTACAATTATATAGCGTCTCTGTAATTAAGATATGCTCTTATAAAAATAATAATGTCTGCTTTGGAGTGTAAATAAATGAAATATAAAAAAATACTTTTGTTTTTCGGCATAGCGCTGCCCGCGTCGGTTCTTTTGCGGATTTTACAGCTTATGTTCACGGTTGACGCAAAAACGGGCTTTTTCAAAACCGAATATAAGGAAATGGGCTTTTACCTTTTAATACTAATTCTTTTATGCGCGGCTGTCACCGCGGCACTGTGCTTTACCTCGCACCGCAAGCCCGAGCATCCGCCGAAAAAAAGCTTGCCCACGGCAATTGCCGCTTTCCTTACTGCGGGGGCAATAGGTGCTGAAATATTTTCGGAATCCTTTGCGGGCACTGTTATGCAGTGGCAAACCTCGCTTTTAATGCTTGCGGGCATTGCGGCTGTAGTATTTTTCGTGATTTACGGAATAAGCCTTGTTTCCGACTTTAAGCTGCCGCCCATTTCCGCGGCTATACCGATAATATATTTTATTGTTAAAATAATCTGCGTTTTCACGTCGGTTTCATCCCTCGCGCTTATAACCGATAATGTGCTTATGTTAGCGGCTTACTGCGGCTTGCTGCTGTTTTTCCTCTGTTTCGGCAAGCTTTATAACGGCATTGACCGCGAGTATAATTTCAGAAAGCTGCAGGCGGCGGGCTTCAGCTCGGCAATACTTTGCCTTGCGCAGAGTGTTCCGCATATTGTAATAAACATTTTGAACGGAAACAATTATCAGCACACATCGAATATTTCCAATATCGCCTTGCTTATATACGGGCTGTTTGCGGCGGCGTTTACCCTCATTTTCTTTTCCGTTAAAAACGTCAGTGTGGTTCGTCGGCGCGACACCGTAGATTCGCAGCTGCGCATATAACATTTCGGTAAAAAGCTATGAGAATGCGCAAAAAAAAGCACCTTGAGGAAAGGCTTGCCGATATATCCGAGCTGCTTTTTATAAGCGACCTTGAGGACAGAAATTTTAACAACGCCGCCGATAATCCCGAATACATTGATTTTGATAAATGGTTTGCGCGCTCAGCGCCGCAATACCTTGAAATCGGCTGCGGCAAGGGCGGCTTTGCCGTTGAATATGCCCGCCGCCACCCGCAGCTGAACATTATAGCCGTTGAAAAGGACGCGAACGTGATAGTAGCCGCGTGCGAGGCGGCAAAAAACGCAGGGGTAAAAAATCTGCGCTTTATAAAGTGCAGTGCGGAATATCTGCCGAAATATATAAGGCCCGAAAGCATAGGGCGCATATTTCTTAATTTCAGCTGCCCGTTCCCTAAGAACAAGTACGCGACCCACAGGCTTACGCACCGCCGTTTTCTTAAAATTTATAAATCGCTTATGCTGCCCGGTGCGGAAATTCACCAAAAAACCGACAATATGCATTTTTTTGAGTTCTCAATTGAGGAACTTACCGCAGCGGGATTTGCGCTTAAAAACATTTCGCTTGATCTGCACGCGAGCGATTTTGAAAATAACATAGAAACGGAATACGAGCATAAGTTTGCGTCGCTCGGTCAGCCAATATATCGGCTTGAGGCGTATTTGCCGAATGAGGTTTTGTAAATGACGGATTTTCATATTGAAAAAATAGCCGACCGCTGCGCAGAGTTCGGCGCGGTAATTGACGGTGAAGCTGCAAAGCGCCTGAATTTATACGGTAATTTGCTGCTTGAATGGAACGAAAAAATCAATCTTACCGCAATAACCGAGCCCGAGGATGTGCTTTATAAGCACTTTTACGATTGCATACTGTTTTTTAAAGCGATAACCCCCGAAAAGGGCGCGCGGATAATAGACGTAGGTACGGGGGCGGGTTTCCCGGGAATGGTGCTTAAAATAGTGCGCCCCGATATAGAGGTAACGCTGCTTGACAGCCTGAACAAGCGCCTTGTGTTTTTAAACGAGGTTATTGCCGAATTGGGGCTCGGCGGTATTTCCACCCTGCATATGCGCGCAGAGGACGCGGGAAAGTCAGCCCTGCACCGCGAAAAGTACGATATAGCCTGCGCGCGCGCCGTAGCCGCGCTGCCTGCGCTTATGGAATACTGTCTGCCGCTTGTGAAAAGGGGCGGCAGCTTTGTTGCCATGAAAGGGGCGAATGCCGAAGAGGAAATGAGCCGCAGTCTTAACGCGGCGCGCCTGCTCGGAGCGGATAAACCTACTATTATATGCGAAACGCTTACAGGAAATGAGCAAAGAGCCTTTATTATTGCAAAAAAAATATCGCAAACCCCGACAAAATACCCGCGTAAACCCGCCGAAATATCAAAAAAGCCGCTTTAATGCGGCTTTTTTTGTTGTAAAACGTCGTTTTTGCCCGACCTTTTTTTCTTTACAAAATAAATACTGGTGTATACAATATAATCAGAAAGGGAAAAGGAGGAATAAAATGTATACTCTCTCCGATAAAAAACTGATAATGCTGCGGCCGCGTGACATAAAGCCGTCCCCCGCACGGCCGCGCAGGGATTTTGACGAATATGAGCTTAAGCTTTTGACCGACAGTATTCAGGCGAGCGGAATAATAGAGCCGCTTGCGGTAAGACGGCTGCAAAACGGCGGCTACGAGCTCATAACAGGCGAACGCCGTTTGCGGGCGGCGCTTAAAGCGGGATTGCGGCGAGTGCCCTGCATAGTACATAAAACCGACGAAGAAACCGCCGCGCTTTACTCGGTAATAGAAAATCTGCAAAGAACCGCGCTTAACGCCTTTGAAGAGGCGGAAAGCATAAATCACCTTATAACGGAATACGGGTTTTCGCAGTCGGAGGCGGCGGCAAGGCTCGGAATAGCGCAATCCACTCTTTCAAACAAGCTGCGGCTAACAAGGCTTTCAGAAAGTATAAAGGAAAGGGTAATATCCTCGGGGCTTTCGGAGCGCCACGCCCGCGCACTTCTGCGCTTGCCCGAAGAGCGGCGGCAGGAGGCGCTTGACCGAATAATTGCGGACGAGCTTACGCTCAAGCAGACCGAAGAATATATTTTTGACCTGCTGAACCCCGAATACGAGCCGTGCGAAACGCCCGAAGAGCCGATAAGAAAGGCTGCCATAGGCGATTTAAGGCTTTTTTCAAACAGTCTTGCAAAGCTTATAACAACGCTGCAAAATTCGGGAATTGACGCGGTATCCAAAAAATACGAAAACGATAAATACATTGAATACAGGGTTCGCATACCTAAAGCTGCACCCGCCGCAGAAAGATGCAAGCAGTTAAAAATCTGCTGAACCCGTAATTTCGCGTCTCCCCTGCGTGAAAACGGTTTAAGCGGTTTTTATATAACACACAGCCGAGCCGTCGGAAAATAACCGACGGCTCGGCTGTTTTTTGCCAATTGATTTGCGAAGTTTTGCTTATCCCACCGCGTTATTTGAGCCTATTGTAACGGTGGTTGTGTAGTATCTGCCGTTGCGGTAAATCTTAATATTTACCTGGTCGTTCGGCTTGCACTTCTGCAAAAGCGAATCAAACATACTGTACTCGGTAATTTCAGTGCCGCCGAACTCGGTTATAATATCACCTTTTGCAAGACCCGCGCCGTCGGCAGGGCTGCCGTCCGCCACGCTTGCAATTACCGCGCCCGACGGATAGCCGTAGTATTTAAGAACGCTTGCAGTGTATTTTTCGCTTATTGTAACGCCGATATACGGCTCGGGGTCGTTTTGCTTTTCAATTATATTTTTGCAAATTTCGGCAACGGTGTTTGAGGGGATTGCAAAGCCCATACCCTCAAATTCCTCAGAAACTATTTTCGAGCTGTTTATTCCCACAAGCTGACCCTTTGTGTTTACAAGCGCGCCGCCCGAGTTGCCTGGGTTAATGGCGGCGTCGGTCTGGATAAGCTTAACGCCCGAATCGGAAGAAACCACGCGGTTAAGCCCGCTTATAACGCCGTAGGTCACGCTGTCCATAAATTCAAGCCCGCCGGGGTTGCCCACGGTTATAACGTACTGACCTACCTTAAGCTTTGAGGAATCGGAAAATTCCACGGGGGTCAAGCCCGTTGCGTCTATTTTTATAACCGCTAAGTCGGTGGAAATATTATAGCCCACCACGGTTGCCTCATAGGATTTTGAATCAAGCGTATCGGTAAATACTTCAACCTTTGAGCCACTCTTGTTTGTCACCGCGCCGGAAATTACGTGATAGTTTGTAATGATATATCCGTCCGCCGAGTAAACTACGCCGCTGCCCTCGCCTGTTGATTCACTGTTGCCGCCGAAAAAGCTGCGCACCGAGGTGGTGGTTCTTATGCCCACAACGCTGGGAGTCACCTTTTCGGCAACCGCCTCTACAACCGATTCCGCCGTTTCGTCAATATTTATATTAACGTTGCTGCCCGAAACATTTGAGGTTATGGGGGTTGAGGTATTATTACCGCGAGATGAAAACGTTACCGCCGCAATACCGCTGCCCGCGCCTATAACCGCCGCCAGGAGCGCCGCCGCTATTACCGCGCCCGCGCCGTATCTGCCTTTTTTGGGCTTTTTCTGCTTGGGCGGCTTTACGCTGAACGTAGTGCCGCCGTAATTGTAAGCGCCGTAATTATAATTATTGTTGTTGTTATTTGCGGAATATCCGTCTGTGCCGACACCGCTTTGCTCGGCGGTGTTTTCCGTTTCAGCCGCGCTCGGCTCGGGCGCACGGTAAGCCTCGTCCTGAATTATATCCTCGCGGCTCTTTGTGTAAAAGCCGCCTTCCGGCGTTACGGTATAGCCGTTTTCGTTTGTTACCTCGTCAAAGCCGTTAAGCTCGCCGTTTTGTTTGTTATTATAATCGTCCATAAAACGTTCCTCCTTTGGTTTGATTATATTTTAAAACGTCATTATTGCATTTGTTATTCAAATATATGAATTTATCGTTAATAATCGTTACAATATTTTTAAAAACCAAAGTCCGATATATGGGCTTATGCGCCGCACATCTTCATTACAATACCGTGCGGCAGCAGCTTTGCTAAAACACGGTAAAATTTATAAAACAGCAAATTTGTGTAAACGCCCTTTTTGCGGGCGGACGCGGCAAGCGATTTTTCCGCCATTACCGCAGGGTTCACGCGCGGCAAGGTATCGAATGTATGGCTGGCGCCGGGGGCGATTCCCGCAACGGGCAGGAACTCTGTGTCCATAGGTCCGGGGCATACGGCCAAAACGTTTATGCCGCGCGGGCGCAGCTCTGAGCGCAGAGCCTTAGAAAGGCTTAAAACATACGCCTTGGTGGAGCAATACACCGCCATTCTGGTGTTTGGCGCAAATGCGGCAATGGAGCAGGTGTTTATAATCTCCCCGCCATTTTTCATATACGGCAGCGATACGGAGGTCATAACCGTTAAAGCCTCGCAATTAAGGCGAACCATACCGCCGTTATCCTCGGGAGAGAGCTTATCGAAATTGCCCAATCTGCCGAACCCCGCATTGTTGATAAGCAGGGCTATTTCGGGGTTTTCTTCCCGCAGCAGGGAAACATATTTTTCAATACTCTCGCTGCTTGTAATATCCAAAGGTATAATTTTTACTTTTTTGCTTATCTGCTCTGCTGTTTTGCGGAGATTTTCCTCTCTGCGGGCTATGAGCCACAGCTCGTCTAATTCGCTGCGGCGCGCGGCGGCAAAGGCGTATTCGCGCCCTAAGCCGGATGACGCACCGGTTATAACTGCAATTTTCAAAATCAACACATCCTTTCGGGTATAATTATACCAACTCCGCTCCCGTTTTGCAAGGAATTAAACGGCATACTCGGACATATTATTAAAAAAGGGGGCGGTGAAATGGAATTTTTGAAATACGGCGGTATAGCATTGGCGGCGGTCGGGGGGCTTGTTATTCTTATTTTTGCGTTTAAAACGGGCAAACCGTTAAAGGCGCTTTTACTTAACGCAATTTCGGGTATTGCGGCGCTTATGCTTATAAATATCACCGCCCGCTTTACGGGCGTACATATCCCCCTAAATCAATGGACGGCGGGGTTATCTGCGGGGCTCGGCATTCCGGCGGTTTGCCTTTTTCTGCTGCTGCCTATATTTTTCGGGTGAAAATATTGCGCCCTGCCGAGCATTTGTTACAAACCGAAAAAAATCTCCCTGCCGTTTCTGCTTTCGCTAAAACAGCGGGGAGATTTTTACCTTTTATTGAAATTTTTTAATCAAGCCCTATATACGGTGCGGGGTTTACGCGGTTATCGTTTACAAGCACCTCGAAGTGTAAATGGTTGCCCGTAGAATTGCCCGTGTTGCCCACAAGCGCCAGCAGGTCGCCCTGCTCAACCTTTGCGCCCTTTGCAACCTTTAACGCGCTTGCATGCGCGTATCTTGTTTTAAGTCCGTTTCCGTGGTCCACAACCACGCTGTAGCCGTATGCTCCGTCAAATCCTGCGGAAACAACCGTTCCTGCGGCTGCGGCGTATATTCCCGTGCCGTAATCTGCCGCAAGATCCATTCCCTTGTGACCTCTGCCGTCGCCGTAATAAGAGGAGACCACAAACGAGCCTTTACCGAGCGGGCAGATAAAGCCCTCGCTGCGCGCGGCTATGCGCTGTGCTGCGGTTGCGGTGCTTTTAGCCGTGCCTACAAGCGTTACCTGCTCTACCGGCTCTTTAACCACCTCGGCTTTAAGCTCCTCGCGCGCTACCTCTTCGCCGTTTATTTTTTCCACGTTTTCGGTTTTACGGTTTATTCCGTTTTCACCCGCGGTTTTAACCGCCGAGTAGCCTATAAGCTGATCGTTTGTTTTAACGGTTTTGGTGGTGAACGGTATTTCGGTATCGGTTGTAATTACCGATATGGTTTTAACATTAAGCTTTTCGGCGGCGGCTGTAAGCTCGTCCGCAGACGCTATTTCGCTTTTAAGGTAATAGCCCTTTTCGGTTTTTATATCGTCCGTAAATTCAGATGTATTCTCCGCTCCCTCTGTTTCAAAGCGGGTGCGGCTTTTTTCAAGGCACGCTGCCACCTCATCGGTCTCGCCGCAAAGCAAAGTCTCGCCGTTTACCACAAGGGCGGAAGCCTCAACAATATCGTTGGTATTTTCAATAATCGCGTCGGCAAGCTTTAAAGCGCTGCAAAGCCTGTTTGAAACGGTAAGCGTCATTTTGAAATTCGGTTTTTCAATCGCTCCGGCAGCATTGTTGCTTTCAATGCTTTTAACGGCTATGCTTTTAGCGTCGTCAAAAACGGCGGCGTTTCTTATTGTTGCGATAATATTGCCTGCGTAATTTACCTTGAACCCGAGGGTTATACCTACGGAAACTATGCTTACGCCGACCGCCAGCATACCTATAAGGCAGAGCGAGCATATGCGCATAAGCAGCTTTTTGCCGCTTAAAACGGATAAAACTTTGCTTAAAAACTTATTCTGCGATAATATTTCAAGTAAGGTTTCTTTATTAAGAATATCCCTAAAAATAACGGTCACTTCTTTCAAAGGTTACAAATTGTAATTTCTATAAACCCTATTATAACAAAAGGGTTACAAAATTGCAACCCTTTTTGTAATATTTTTTTATTTATTTTTAATTTCGCTGTCAGTTCCGTATATTTTTCGGTGAATATTCTGCATTTTCATATCCAGGCGGCTTATTTCCTCGGCACATTCGCGCAATTCCTCGGAAATCTGCTCAACATCATGCTTTATATCCTTTTTATATTTAAGCTTATGCTCAAGGCTTGCCCAAAAATCCATTGCAATGGTTCTGAACTGCACCTCAACCCGCATAAACTTCTTTTCGGGCATAAGGAAAATAGGAATTTCCACTATAAGGTGCAGGCTGCGGTAGCCGTTAGGTTTCGGGTTCTTTATGTAATCCTTTCGGGCGATTAAGCGAATATCGTCCTGTGTGCAAAGCTCCTCTGCCAAAATATAAATATCCTCGGGAAAGGAGCATATAACGCGTATGCCCGCAACGTCGTTAAGATTTTTTTCAATGCTCTCGGCTGAAAGCTCCAGCCCCTTGCGGTTCAGCTTTTCAATTATGCTCGGAACGCTTTTAAGCCTGCATTCTATCGACTCAAAGGGGTTGCGGTCGTTTTCAAGGGAAAGCTGCGTGTTAAGCACGTCAAGCTTGGTTTTTACTTCAAGCAT
>CAKSQS010000049.1 GCA_934486705.1 uncultured Eubacteriales bacterium | reverse complement strand
TTCTCGGTAGGTATATGCAGCTTTACCATACGCTGAATTTCCATCCATTGCAGTCTTATCTGAATGTCGATATAAGGCTCGCTCTTTGATAAAATATATTGCACTACGGCTCGTGAACGGCGATAACTCAGCACGGCTTCGACAACAGTGCGAACTGCGCCGTCCTCTATAACCCGAACCCCATCAAGCTCGGTTGATGCTCCGGAGAATTCTCCGCTGCTTTTAGGTGTCATAACCCGAAATTTTCCGCATTTCTTCGGAAATTCGGTTACGAGCATTCCCCAAGGGTCGCCGTCGTCCTCAATAACATCCAGACGAAATGCCCCCGGCTTTAAATACGGAATGCCATCTAATATATAGCTGTCAAGACAGCCGGTTTTTAGGTTTACGCCAGCGGTTATCCGATTGCCTTTGAAAACAAAGCGTTCGTTTTCCCTAGGGAGAGACGGTACAGGCTTTTTTGGCAGTCGGTTATAGCGGCAGTTGAATCTTGCCGTCGTCATCGGCGGCAGCTCTGCGCTGAAAACAACGCGCTTTCTCCAATCAAGATTAAGGTTGCTTGCTTCCTTTTCGCATTGGGTCGGCAAAGCGGTGCCGTTGATATCAAATACCTGCGGCATAGAAAATTCAGGCTCCCAATTTTGGTCCCAAAGCGACATTTCGCAGGAGAAGCTGCCCTTTACGGTATAGGGATGAGGATTGCAGGCTATTATCGGAATTTCTCCCTCGGCAGCAGGCTCCTGTCCGGCAGACAAAGCGAAAAATGCTCTTGCACGAACGCGGGAAATAATTTCCTCGCCGTGGCTTAATTGCCGCAGCGCGGAAAGCTCTCCGTTTTGAACGCAGGTTCCGGGCAGCATATCGTGAAACTGGACTGTCATAAGGTCTGTCTGAGCTTCGGAAAGCTCAGCCGTCGGATAAGCCGAAAGACCTGATGCCGCTGCTGCGGAACATAGCTTTTCAGCGGAAAAAAGTCCGTTTTCAAGCCTGCGGTGTGCCAGCTTTATTTGTATCTGACTTGTATAGCATCCCGGCGCCCATGGGTTTAAATCACCGATATGCTCCGGATGCGGCGCGTCTTTTACAGCTGCAAAATACTGTTCCGGGGTAGAGTGCAGCAGGAGTATACCTTCTGTCTTGAGCCTTTCCGCCAGCTCGGAAATATCGCGCAGATCCTTTCTTGAAGGACCGCCGCCATGGTCTCCGACTCCCCATAAGCATATATCTATCGGGCGGTCGGAGCGTCGGGCGGCAGTTTCAATTTTTTCAGCCGCCTTTCCGAGGGGAGAGGAATAGCTGTCGTTAATGCGTCTCGCCATAACGTGGCTGCCGTCATAACCTACCCAATCAAAAGTACCTTCCGGCAAATGCTGAAACGATTCCCATGGGCGGCAGAATAGATAGCTGTCAAAGCCGGTTTTTTTCAGAATTTGAACAAGTCCGCGAGTATGACCGAAAGCATCGAATCCGATTGCAGTTTTAGGTCTTGCTCCGAATTTTTCTTTAAAATAGCGCAAACCGCTTTCTATTTGCCGGATATGGCTTTCGCCGCTCAGCATATTGCAGTCGGGCTGAAGATACCAACCGCCCATTATGTGCCATCGTCCGTCCCTCACAAGCCTTTGTATACGGGAAAAAAGCTGTGGCTCGTATTCCTCTATCCAGCGATACAGCATAGCTTCGTTGTGGTTGAAAACAAACCCGTCAAACTCTTCGCAGAGATCGGCGGCGGTGCGAAAGGTTGAAAGCGCTTCGGCGGCGCCTTCCTCCCATTCCCATTGCCAGACAGGGTCAATATGGGCATTGCAGATAAGGTAAACGGTTTTCATTGTTCTTGAACCTTTTCGGAGCGCAGCAAAAACAAACCGACCTCTCCCGACTTTACGGAAACGGTGAAGCGTTTCTGCATATCGCAATCGGTTGTCGGTATTACGGCTCCGGAAAGCGCGTCAGTAACACTTGCGGAGTGGCTTATACCGGGTAATTCGGGGACTGTAACCGTAACATCGGCGGCGGAATCCGTACCGTTCGGAACAACAATAATTGCAGCGCCTTTGCCGTAACATACATATGGCTGATAGCTTGAAAGTCCCTCTGTTTCAACCTTTTCTATGCGGCTTTGCCTGTGGTCATCCGGAAAGTTACAGTATATTTCGGGCAGGCTGCACCTAAGAGCCAGCAGCCGCTTTACTTTTTCATATCTTTTGCGGCATTCCGGGCGTTCGAGCGCTTTTGTTTTCAGCCGTCCGTAATAATACAGGTTAATATCCGAATTGGAAAGGTCGCTGTCGTCGGTAAAATCACCGGTTGCCTCTCCCATATAAACTATCGGAATATAAGGCGAAAACAATGCGTTATATATGAGGTCGAGCATAGAACCGTTATGACAGTAAATGTTATCGTGGGTGCTGTAACAGTAAGTGTAGAGCTTTTTACCGCCTGTATGCTCGGCATCGTTTGCGAGCTCGCCCGAGCGGATGCAGTCTACTATGTTATAACCGCCGCGCGTGAAGTATGCGGCGTTGGCATGTGTCTTGGTAAGGTCGTGTTCCCAATTATTAACTACGCCCATTTGCTCAATATCAAATGCCGAATGGCGGTCATTTGCGTGTTCCGAAATAATAGCTAATCGGTATCCGTCCTTTAAAGCTTCGCGTCGGATTTCGGCAAACAGCTCATAGCCTGTGACACACGGTTCCAAATCCACCCGTATGCCGTCCAAACGGCAGGTTTTTACGATTGAAAGCATGGTTTCCTTGTACCACTCAAAAAATAATGGTTCATCATACAGATATTTCGGTCCGCCCCAGTTTGACCATGCCTCTTTGTTGTTGGGGTCCTGCAAAATGCGTCCTATGGGGAACCGCTCGCCCCCGGCTGTTATCTCGCGGGTAATATCAACATCTGCCGATACTCCCCATGTCACAACATCCAACAGTACGCGCAGTCCTTTTTTGTGCGCCGCATCGACAAATTCCGCAAGCTTTTGCCACCCTGCATTATAATCAGAAGTGCCGGTAAGGGCAGGATCAATGGTATCAAGACCGATATTTGTATAGCCGTTGGGGTAAGTAAAACTGTGTCCCATCTCATTAACGGGGTCTATCCAAAGGCAGTTTACTCCCAGTTCGGCAAAATAGTCAAGTGTGCCGATAGCTGCGTCAATAGTTCCTTCGGGTGTGGCGTGCATAAGGTTTACTTCGGCGATAACCGCGCTCTGAAGCCAGGCAGGGGTATCTAAGCCGTTGTTATCGATTATAGGAAGGGAAGGGTCGGGCTGATGAATTGATGACATATATTATTCCTCCTTGAATTTTATGCTTTAGGCAGTGCAGGTTATGGTGGAAACAGCGGTCGTTAATACCTTTATCTGCGGCGGTACCGATATAATCGGCTCGCAATTCCGCTCCATATGGCAGTAAATGAATCCATAGGGAGTAGGAATTGATATATCGGCATATTCCAACCCGTAAAGACAGGGGTTAAGTCTGATAGTCCGCCAACCTGGTTCAACTATTTCAAGACCTAACAGGCTTACCGGCAGCTGATAAGCCGGTGTTCCGCCCCAGGCGTGGGAAAAATCAAAAAGATAATCACCGTTTCCGTCGGGCGGGAACCAGCCTTCCTGCAATCCCTTTCCGCAATTAGCGGCAAGCGGCTTCCAGCGCTCTAAAAGCGGCATCAGGTATTCCTCCTGCAAGCCCGTTTTTCTTATGGCGTTTAGAGTAAAATGCATAAAATACGGTTGCATATCCGGCATATCGGTATCATTTAATACAGTGCGTAAAATTCTTGCCGAATCCTTTTTGCTGCATACGCCGTAAAGCACAGCCATAACATTGCTGTGCCTTGAGAAGTGACGCTGCGGAAGATTTTCCGGAAGATAATTATAGACGGGAACGGCATCCGGTGTGGGGAGACCGTCAAAGTAGAGACCCCGTTCGCTGTCGTAAAGCAGAGTCCGAATTGCGGTGCGCAGTGCGGAAGCATTTTCAAGACAACGCTTTTCCATATTAAAATCTTTTAACTCATTAAAAATATTTGCCGCCGATTGCAATGCGCCGTGATACTGCATACACAGGCAGCTTTGCCCCAAATATTTAGGCGGATGGTGCATAGAAAAGCCGTCTACCGTATTCCAATCAACAAACATATAATTGGGGCATTTTTCTAAAAGACCATTATCGCCGATGTAGCTTTCAAAGCGGGAAAGCAATTTTAAAAGTGCGCAAAGACATTTTTGCAACAGTCCGATGTTACCGGTAAAGCGGTAAACATCCCAAAGCATCATAATCCATTGCAGGCTATAGCTCGTATGAAACATTACACCGTTGTTTTCTTCGAGCCATCGGGCTGTACGGTATAAATCGAATTCTGCAAGTCTCATATCGCCGAAGGTGCAGGCTGTCATCAGGCTTTCAATATAATAATCTCCTGTGCAGGCGAGCGGCTCCTGATGACGGGGACTGTCTAAATGAATGGTCTGACGGCATATCCTGAGCGTCCATTTGCAAACATCGTAAACTGCGTTAAGTTCTCGGTCGGATGTGCGGCAGTCACCTTCATTTTTTACAGGATAATTAACGGCCGTGAGGTAGGGTTCAACAGTAACGGGAACGACATCGTCGTTGCGTATTGTCAGACGAAGTGTTCCGATACTGTAATATCTCAGTGAACGGTAAACTGTATCGCCGTCGGATATTACGGTTTCGCTGTCTCCGTTTTGCCAAAGCTCGGGCAGTTCATATCTATCGGCAGTAATATGCGCCTTTCCCTTGATCCTAAGACAAATAAATGAGGCATATATTTTATTAAAATCCGCGCAGGCTGTCAGCGTTTCACCGGGTTGAACGGTTATTTGCCGTATATTTTTCGGAAAAACCGTGTATTCGTCCATTGGCGGAATTTCAGAGATTTTGGGATGCCAGATATCCGCAAGCTCCTCTGCCGGCTGTAAGGACATTTCGGGAACACGTGCGTTATAGGTTCCGAAATCGGTGTAATGTGCGGCTTGTCGGCAAAGCCAGGATGAGTCTGTGCCGATAGGTTGAGACGTGCCGTCGGAAAAACGAACCTCTCCCTCTAACCAAAAGCCGCCGTGCCCCATAGAATAGTCGCATAATGCGGTAGGACCGAGCTGAACCAGTGCGCGCAATGTCAGCGTTTTTTCGCATACGGGAAACGTCAGCGACTGCGCAAAGTAGGCGGGGGGCTTTTCGGTACATAAAAAATCACCTCCGGCGCATACAGGACCGTCGCCTATGGCTGTGTCGTTGAGGAAAAGGCGATAGTAAGTATCTCCGCATACCTTTAAGCTTACCTCCCTGACCTCCTGTGCAAATGAATAGCATTTTTTAAATTCCGCAACAGTGTACGGGATTGGTTTTGCTATGCTGTGACCGCAGATCGGGCAGGCTTGCATATCAGGATAATCAGCCTTCGGCAGCCATATCCAATGAGTCATAAAAATTCTCCTCTTATATTTAAAATCACTGTATTTTATCCGTTTGACAATCCGGAGGTGGATATGCTCTGCACCAAGTATCTCTGACAAAATGAAAACAATATCAGAAGCGGTATCATTATAAGCAGTGTTGCGGCACAACGGGAAATCAGCGTACCTGTAACGTCGTAAGCGTTGTTTATGCGTATGCTGACATTCTCCAGAAGATTAGCAAGAATGTCTGTGTTCGGATAATAAAGCTTGGAATAAATGTCGTCTGTCCATTGCCAACTGACCGAAAACAGCAGAACGGTCAGCATTGTTGTTCGGGCGTTTGGCAGCATAACCAACGTAAATGTTTTCCAGACATCCGCACCGTCGATACAGGCGGCCTCATCCAACTCCTGCGGGATGGCGGCAAACTGTTCTTTGAACAGGTATATATATAATCCCTGCTTGATGCCTGTGCATCCGATAGCCATAAGCCACATCGGAATAAATGTGTTTGTCAGATTGACCGTAACAAAACCTAAACGGAAGTATACAAAATTCAGATATTGAGCTGTTGAAACGGTTTGTATAGGTACCAGCATTATAAGTAAAACACAGCCGAAAAGCAGCTTGTTGAGCTTAAAATTAAATCTTGCCAATCCGTATCCTACAAGAACGCTTGATACTACCTGAAGCGCCGCGACAGTTAACGAAAGGAAAACGGTATTCGGCAGGGTTTTCGTAAGGTTTAAACCGTTAATAGCCGTGCGCCAGTAATGCAGCGACCAATGCTTAGGAATGGTATTAACGCTGTTGTCCAGAAGATCTGATGGGTTCATGCATGAAAGTAAAAACTTTGTGACGATCGGTCGAAGAATGATAAATGCCAGACCGAACAGAATAATAAACCGAAGCAGGGAAAAGCCCAGCTTGGATATGCGGCGGGTCAGCCGCTGTTTTTGAATGGCAGTCATATTTTGCTCTCCTTTAAATGCTGTGCTTTCTGTAAGCGCGGATAATTGCCATAACAACGGCAATAACTATTCCTAAACAGATTAAATAAAGAATACTTGCCGCAGTTGCGAGTGAATATTGCTGCTGTGTGCCAAGCTCGGAAATATAGGTGAAAATTCCCGAAGGATCGGTAAATGAGTCAACGATTGTATAAACCGCGTTAATAGTCATTTGGGGCATAATCATCGGAAAGGTTATCTTCCAAAACAACTCCCATTTATTGCATCCCTCAACGGCTGCCGCTTCGTAAAGCGACGGCGGGATTTCCTGGAGACCGGCAAGGAAAATAAAAATCTGAATACCGCTTGCGGTAACAACACTGTAAATATTTGAAACAGCGCTGCTGATGATTCCGGTAACAGTGTTGCTGAAATTGAGAGATGAAAGCATTGATGAAATACCGCCGACAAGCGACAGGGAAGAATCTGTACCGGTATCAACCGTTTGGGCAACCAGCTCCATAGCCGGTGCGTCAAAACGCACAAGTATGCCGGTTGTGAGGATTACCGGCAGAAAGAATATCATTCTTGCGGCAAGTCGTCCGCGGAAGCGCTGATTGAGGAGTGTCGCTATAAAAAGGCTGAAAATCAGAATTATCGGAATATTTATAAGGAGTGTTCGCAGGCTTGCAACCATATCGGGAACTATCTGAGGGTCCTTTGTCAGCGCTGTCAGATAATACTGCCAGCCGCGGAATGTAAGTTTATATCCGAAACTTCCGATTGTAATTTCGTTGAAAGAAAAGATAATCGTTCGGACAAGGCTGGGTATAAAAATAAATGCCAGTCCTAAAAACAGCGGTATCATAAAAAGATAGCCTTTTCTTGCTCGCCGTTCCATATAGGAAACCGAATGCTTGTTTTTCATATAATCAGCTCCTTTCCGCGCTTATAAGTGTGAAATCGTGGGCTTTAACCGTAATTCCGTCGGCGTTATAGTCTTTATCGGAATAGTTTACATACGCCCGGCTTTGGTCTGCGTAAACGGTGCAGAATATGTTTTCTCCGAGGCTTATATGCTCGGCTATCTCCTGATTTGCCGTTTTTCTTTGGAATGCTCCTATTCGCTGCCACAGAGAGATGAATTCCTTTAGATTACTGTCGCTGTTCATAGAGTAGTATAAGCTTCCGATGCTTGTTCCGGTCAATTCGGAATCATCTTTTCCGATAACGGCATAGGAAAGAACCGCACCGTATTCGAGCGAGCGAAGAATCTGTTCGTTGCGGTCATAGCTGAAATTTATCGCTTCACCGCAGTATGGAACAAGTCCGTGAATAACCATCGGATAAAACGGGACAGCCGTTGTTTCGGCGTCAAAACGGGAACTGTTAAGAGGAATATTATATATATCGTCGGCGTAGGGCAGAACATAGGCATTTCCTGTATCAAAGCTCATACTTTCCGCAGCTGAGCGCACATTCTCAAGAACCGCCTGAACGGTCATAAGCGCATCGGTACGGCTTACGGGTGTATGAGTTGTGTAGTCGCCGCCGAGATATTTTCCCAATGCGCCGAACGAAACGGCCGGATTTTTTCCGAGAGTTTTCTCAATACCGCGGAGGTATCCGGAGGCATAATTGAAATATTGCTTCGGAGACAGGAAATAGGGGATATCCTTTCCGCTGTTAAACGCCCTCGTTACAGGGTCGTAGCTTTCCCTCTTTACGGGTACTCGGTTTAGATAGTGAGCGCTGTCGGTCTTTTTTGAAAATCCATTTCCGGTGTCGTATACAAATTGAAAACTTCCGTCAGTATAAAGCTTTCCGCCGGAATTTTGCAGCTTTTCCTGCAATTTCGAAAGCTCGTTTTTATTTCCGAGTTTTCCGGAAATGGAGAATCGGTTATTTGCCTTTGGCGTCAGTCCGTTTCGGGAAAAACCGTTCAGTCTGACGGCAGCGCCGATATTGCCGTCGGAAATAAGCGTATCAATGTCGCGGCTTATATCATCAAGGGTTGACAATACGATTTTTTTATCATACGGAATTCCCAAAAAGTTTGAACTTTTTAAAGCCATACCCCAATAGGTAAGATATATGTCCGGATTTTCGGCGGAGTCGGTTTTGCGGATGCCGTTATTGTCCGAAAGATAGCGGCGATATGCCTTCGCCATGGCCTGCCAGCTGCTTTCATTACTTCCGAGCAATATAAAGCGCTGAGTCGGGAATGCCGATGATAACTTTTCAACAAAGAGATTATATACCGGAATCAACTGATCGGCACCGATATCGGTCGTGTCCATATGCCGCATGGTAAACATCGTATATATGTGGTTCGGAGCCGCAGAGCAATCAGGACTTTCGGCGTAGAAAGTTCCGTTTTCGCTGCCTTCCTCAATTATCGTCATAACTGCGCCGGACGGACGAAGTATACCGTATACCGGCAAACAGCTGTTTTGAGAAAGCTGGGTCATTTTATCGCTTTGAATGCTGTAATCCGAACCGTAAAACGGCTGTGAATATGTACTTACATGATTTTTGCTCCAGTCTATAACGGCTCCGCTGCCGTCAGGAACGAAGAATTGTCCGTTTGAGTTCTCCGAAGAAGCGAAATATTCCAGAAATGTAAGACTTTGAAGCTTGTAGTCGCTGCTGGCTTCTTCAATACGGTCGGTCAGAACGCGAGCGGTAAATCCGTCCGTCTGCAATGAGTATTCAACCGGAATAATAAATCCGGGGGTGTTTGATTGCTGCTCTGAATTAAGCCCCAGATCCGATATATCCGCAGCATAGTTGGCTTGCGTGTAGCCGATAAGCGCCATATATTCCCGAATTTCTTCTTTATCGCTCTCGCCGGCATCGTCGTTGAGAATATAAAGCGGAGTCTTTTTGATTGCGGGGTATGCTTTTATAATTCCTTTATCCGCTTCGTCCGCGGTATAAAGGGTGTAAAATCTCATCATGCGTCGGCTCATAGCGGCGCCGTCTGGGTTGGAGTCGTTTTGCATCAGTTCCAACAGATCATCCATCTTTTTCTCGCTCACAACCTGCGGAACAAGAGCGTCGTTTTCATCCTCTCCGAATGTATATACCACCCTTATGCTGTTGCCATTATAAGTGACACGGTAATGCCCTGCCGTAACGCTGTCCGTATCGGAAAACATATACTGCGCGGAGGATTGCTCCTCGTAATATACAATCGTCATCTCGGAATTCATCCGCTTTTGAGTGTCTGCCGAATATGTAGATGAGCTCTCTTCGTTAAAATACGAATAAAACTTAATCCCTTTATTTTTGTTTTCAACGGTAAAATGCGTCGTTTTTGAATCAAATACTAACCGTATACTGTCGTTTTCGAGGGTTATAACTTCTTCTCCGGCAGTTTTCCAGGAGGCATCGTCGGCAGAACTGCCGCGCACAGGCGTTTTGTAGGCAGTGCTTTTAGAACAGCCTGTAAGAGAAACAGATATAAGAACCGCCGAGAGTAAAGCAAAGTATTTTTTAATTATCATCTGTCGGTTCCTCCTCAGTAGGTTCGGAAAATCAATTCCTTGTAAATGCCGTAGAAATAATTGTAAATTTCCTGTATAAGACTTGAAAGCAGCAATAAAATAAACAGAATAATGCACATTCCAAGCAAAGTGAGCACAGTTGTCAGTACAGATTTTCCGAGAGAATAATCGTGAACCGTCATCATGCCGAAAAACATAAGTGCAAGCACCCAAATCAGGCAGATAACATCCAAAAGTGTGTATATCATTGCTTCTTCCTCAGTCAGTATATGAGACAGGAGAAAAAGCGGAACGCTCATCAGTACATACGGCTTGAGCGCATATCCTGAGGCAGTCATAATATCCTTCATTGTCCCTTTGCCGTCCATCAGCGCTGTGAAGCACCAGTTTGCGATTACCCAAAACGCTATCGGCAGCAAAATCAGCAGCAGTCTGTAAGGAACATTGACATTTTCGGAAACCGTTCCGGTAACGGCGTATCCCGAAAACTGGACTCTTACGCCATAGCATATAATAAATGCAATAAGAATGATAAGAGCGTTTTTAAGATCGCCGCGTCCCTCGTGCTTAATATCCCAATATCCGTCAAAGGGATGAAAAAGCGTGTATGTCGCGTAGCGTTGCTTTCGGTAAACATCGCTTTCACGAATTTTCATACAAAGCTGATTTTTCCGCATTTTCTTTTTCAAAACAAGAAAAACAACCGAAATTACTGCAATTCCGACAGCAAACGGAATAATTGCCGTGCGTATAAATTGATTGCGGGATTTTTCAAAAGCCTTGCTGTAAAGTGTTCGCGCGTGAATTTTTTTAAGCTCGTGCATAGCGGAGTCGGTGTCGCCGCGGGCGATTGATATTTTTGCCATACCTGTAATGGCGGGCGTATAGTGCGAGCAGTATCTTCGTACCTCCTGCCATGCGGCATATGAGGAGTCATAGTCACCGTCATTATAAGCCTGCATTGCCGCTCTGACGGTTCGCCCGAATTCCGTCTGTGTATAAACTGTAACGGTGCCCTTCGTGCCATCGGTAACCAACAGCCGTTCCCCAACCTGCTCAATAGCGGTAGCGTTATAGAACAGACCCTTTTGCGAGCCAATGTTTCCGAAGGCATAAAGCAACTCGCCGTCTGAATTATAGGCGTATATTTTGCCGTCGGTTGTATTAAGCAGGGTAAAGCTGCCGTCAGAGCCTAAAGCTATATCGGCAAATCCTGTTCCTCCGCTTTGACCGAGCGATTTCCGGTATTCGCTGTCGCCGATATGCGACAGCTCTGCCAAAACATCCTCGCCTGCGCTGTTCAGCCGTGCCGCCGGAGTGGTGGATGACGTGAGCGAAACGGCGTATATAAAGCCTTTTTTGTCTATTTCGAGGGCATTGTATTCCGTGGGAACATATTGTTCCATACGCTTGCGCTGCTCTTTTGTGGCTATCTTTCGCCAAATTAACTGCAGCACATTATATTCTACATTCGGAGCGCCGAAGAATGAGGTGAAGCTGCCGTCGGGAGCTAAGCGGATAAGTCCCTTATTTACACCCTTTGCCACAACATATATCCGTCCGGCGCGGTCTGCCGTAATTCGTATCGGCGTATATGTATAATCTGAGCCGAGCTGAGGAATATCAGGGCGTCCGAGTACCTTCTCAGCCGCATAATCATTGCGGCGGAAAACGGCTATCCGGCTGTTTGCAGAGTCAGCAATATAAATCAGGCTTTCATCAGCATAACATCCGGTTGGGGACGAAAGGGAATCTCCGTCGCTGAATTCGCTGATTATTCGCAGCAGATTATATTCGGTATCTGTAACAAGCACTCTGTTGTTGCCTGTGTCGCACCAATACAGTCTGTCGATACCGTCGTAAAATACATCCGAAAGTCCGGAAAGACCGGATGTTCCGAGGTCTGTTCCGTTTAACGTTTTTTCTACCGTATACGGAGCGGGAGTCAGCAAAGGCTCATTGTCGTTGTCGTAAATATAAGAGTCATAAGGCAGTCCGTTTGCGGGAGCGGCGGAAACAGAAATGCCCGCTGCAAGCAAAAGCGCAAATCCGACGCACAGAATTTTCTTTAATCTCATACAGCGCCTCCTTAATCCTTCATGCCGGAGGTAGCCATGGTTTCGATAATTCTGGATTGGGTAAACAGAAATACCAAGATGGGTACCGTCATCATAATTACGGATACTGCGGCTCCGACTCCGGCTCGGGCTATACCCGCAGCCGCAATCTGAGTCATAGCATAGGGAAGTGTTTTATATACTTCTTTATAAATGTACGGAGTTGCGCCTATGCTCCAAAGAGACTGGACATTCAGCAAAATCATGGTAAGCCAGGCAGAGCGTACATTAGGCATAACAATGTTCCAAAATATTCTTCCTTTTCCTGCGCCGTCAACAGTAGCAGCCTCCAAAAGAGCGTCAGGCAGCTGGTCAATGAACTGCTTCATAAGAAACATTCCGAGCGGCGCGCCTATTGCGGGGAAGATTAAAGACCAGTATGTATCGATCCAGTGCAGCTTGGATATCGTAACGTAGTTTATAACGCTGCAAACGGAATTATTGAACATAAGCGAAAGAACAACCAGCCGCAGCATGGTTTTCTTTCCCGGAAACCGCCGCTTTGAAAGCACAAACGCGCACATTGAACCGAAAATTATACTGCCTGCCGTTCCGACTGCTGTTATAAACAGAGTGTTGTATAAATAGCGCAAAAAAGGCACCAATGAGTCCGAAAGCACTGTGAACATATCGCCGAAATTGCCGAGTGTCCAATCGGTAGGGAAAAGCTTCGGCGGGAAAGCCCATAATTCGTGCGACGGCTTAAAGGCGTTGCCTATAATAAGCACCATCGGCAGTGCCATAAATACCGCCATTATCAGAAGAACGATAAATATTCCTGCTGTTCCGGCGCGGGAGTGATTGAAACGCCGGCTGCTGCGTGGTATGTGCAAGCCCTTTGTCATATCATTCTCCCACCTTTCGCAACATTCTTTGCACTAAGCCGTTTGCGGCAATCATAATCAAAAACAGAACTATTGCAACCGCCGAGGCGTAGCCCATTTCAAATCGGGTGTTGCCGTAATCCTGCATATGATGAACAAGGGTATGCAAAGCATAACCGCTTGTCGGGAAACCGAAAACAGCGGTTATCACATCTCCGATTCCGAAGGCGCCGGTTATGCTCATGATCGCGGAAAACATAAGCTGCGGCTTCATATAGGGAAGTGTGATATACCACAATTCCTGAAATCGGTTACGCACTCCGTCTACCTCGCCGGCTTCGTAAAGCGTTTTGTCAACATTTTTAAAGCCGGCTATAAGGGAAAGAAATCCTGTTCCGAAGCTCATCCAGAGTATCAGAACGATAGCCGCGGGCATCATATATGAGGTATCGGTAAGCCATTGTATCGGCGCGTCGATAAAGCCGAGCTTCAGAAGCACTCCGTTCAGAAAACCGTAAGCGTCGCCGCTGTAAATTATCTGCCAGACCGTGTATGCTCCTCCAGAAATGACCGGCGCATAAAACAGGAGAGTTATAAACGAGCGCATTCTGTCGCCGAGCTCGTTTAAAAGCCATGCCACTAAAAGGCAGAGAAAATAACCGACCGGACCTGTGACGACCGAAAGGAAAAAGGTGTTTTTTAACGCCTGTAAAAACAATCCGTCGTCTAAGATTAAATTGAGATAATTTCTTATTCCGACAAACCGCTGTATTGAAACAGCATTGAAATCGGTAAAGCTCAAAACCGCAGACGCAGCAATCGGAAGCAGCGTAAACAGAATGAAAAGAATGAAAAACGGCGCGGCAAACAGATAATCCGTTCCATACTCCCTAATAAACTGTCTCGGACCTTTATGTACTTTTTTAGAACTCATAAATGACCACTCCTTGCCTAATCGAGAGAGTATTCTTTGCGTTTATTGGCTATTTCCGTGTTGATGGACGAAACTGCATCAATCATAGTATCGCGCACATTGTCCTTATCATAAACAATATAACGGAAAGCAAAGTCGTAATACCTGCTTGTCAGATATCCTCCGGGAACTTCCGTATAGGGACGAATGTATTTAAGCTGTTCTATAAGGCTTTCTTTCATATTGGAATCCCAATCGGCGGCGGTAAGGGCATTGAGATTAGCGGTGTTATAACGCGCCGCCGAACCGATAATGCTCTCCAGGCTGCTGCCGTACTCCTTCTGAGTGCCGTCGGAGGTCCACCATTTAAGGAACTGCCAGCATAACTGCGGGGATTTTGTTCCGGAAAGAATAACCGAGCCTGTCAGTGTTGCGGTGCAGGAACGGTCAAGAGTGCCGTCATCACGCAGAGTTCCCGGCATAGGCAGCATTGTCCATTGCCCTTTTATATCCGGTGCAAATACGGATAATTGGTTATAAGATGTGAAGTTTGCAACGGCAATCGGCATATCTCCGCTGCGAAATCTGTTGGCAAAGTCATATGCAAGCTGCAAACCGTATTGCGTATAAAGCTCGGTATAGCTCTGCATAGCGTCTATCGCCTGAGATGAGCTTAATGCCGACTGTTTGCCTCCCAACTCATACATGCTTCCGCCGGATTGATAAAGAAAGCTCAGATAGGTCTGAATTGAAACGGGAACGCCGATTGTCAGCGAGTTTGTTTGCAGAACTGGCAGAACCTTAAACAGAATTGAATTCCAATCCTTTAAGTCGTCAAACGGGATATTCAACTCCCGCAAAATATCGCTGCGGACAAATAATATCGGATAGTCTATGGCGTCAGGCAGAGCGTATGCCGAGCCGTCAAGCTCAAATGGCTGGATTTCCGCGTCCGAAAAACGGGAAGAAACGGTTTCCTCGTAGTCGCCAAATTGACGCAGGTCGAGAACAGCATCCCGAAGCGCCAGATTTATCGGGTCTGCCTGCGGTAATCCTAAATAAATATCCGGTTGGTTGTCGGATACTATGGAGGGCAGAAGGGCGGTGGCGGTTACAAGCTGCAGCTTAACGGAAATGTTGCTGTTCGGAGAAAAATCATCATTTATCTTTTGCCGCAGTATCTGCGCCTGATCCCGTCCCGAAGCTATCCAAACCGTAATGGCGGAGTCGGTATCGTTCTCGGTCAGACCAATGGCATCATAATCTGTGCCGAAGGAGCAAAAGAACTGAACAATATAATGCCAGGCTTTGCGGAAAATATTAACATCTCCTGGCGGAAGAGGAGTATCGGGGGAATAAAAAAACAAAGCGTCCAGCTGCAACGGCTGACTTTTTGCGTCGTTTATCCAGGTTCCGAGCGAAGAAATATCGTCGCGGAAGGTCTTTAAGCGTGCGGCTATTTTATCGGTATCATCGGTCATAACCGTCAGCTCGCTGATAAGCCGTCTGACAGCTGCGGTTGATGCTCCCCCTTCGCCGTTAAAATCGGTAACGGCATCGGAAAGAGACTGCAGCAGGGATATCATTTGCCGCATTTCCTCAACAGTATCCGGAATAACCTGTTCAAACTGATAGTTGGCATATTGGTCCGGCTGAGTACCGGTTATGACAACTATTTTTCGGTAGATTTCGTTTAACTGTCCGAGGATATCGTCGGCACTTTGAAGTATCGGCGCAAAGTCTCCGAGCGTTGCTTTCAGACGGACAGTATGTGTGCCTTTTTCAAGATAGAATATGTAAGGATTTCCGTTTTTATCGGAGAAGGCATTTGTCTGCCACCGTCCGGAATACGGGAATGCAATGCTTGCCGTTTCGCTGAACGGTAATTTGCCGTCTATTGTAAGCTCGCGCATACTTGAGGCGTTGGTTTTTATGTTTTGTTTATAATGCGCCCCGATTTGATAGAGACCACTTTCCGGAATGTCAACGGACCATTCAAGCCATTGACCGACGACCTGCCATTGACCCGCTCCTATACTGTTGTAACGGACGAGATTGACATTGTAGGGCTTGACGCTCGGAGAGGTGCGGTCGTTGAGCGAAACCAAGGTCTGGTCGGATTTTAATGTATCAGCGCCCTCAGCCTCAATTCGCTGATTGAAGGACGGAGACGCAGACTGTAAATTCTGCTCTTTGTATTCCGAGGATACATTACTGTATGAAGGTATTTCCTCTTTTCCGGAAAGAATAATACGGCTCAGCGTTAAGCAGCCGCTCTTCGGTGTCAGAGTGATTGTGTGCGGTCCGGCAGACAGATAATATTGCAGAGCTCCTGATATTCCGGAAGATGGATTTTCTGCGTATGCCGTATTCCAGCGGGAAATCTGTTGCTGCCGGCTCCGGATTTCGTGACCGCTGCGGTCATATTGAGGCTCTTTTTCGGCGTCCTGCCAAAATTGAGTAAGAGATATCTCGGCAGACTCGCGGAAGGGGAGAACCCCGTCCAAAAGAATGTCTCTGGTAACAGCACTGCTGTTTTCCGTGCCGGTATAGTATCTGAATTGCAGAGTATAGAGTCCCGCATTGGAAATTGAAAATGAAAAGCTTACCGGAGTTGAAGCATCAAACATAACCGTGCTGCCGCTTTCGCCTTCAAAATCCGGATATATCTGCATAACCGCAGATGCGGAATCGTTGGTATAACCGACGGCCGGAACAACAACGGTTTCCGTGCCTATGGACTTATCGCAGCTGTCGAGATATTGGGAATATGTCGGAACTCCGCTGTTTTCTAAGGAAACTTTGGTGTCAAAATCACCACCTGTATCGGCGGTTTGCGTCTGTTCCGCAGCTGCATTTAAAACGATTAACCAGCCTGATAAAAAAACACTGCAAACCGTTATTGCAATAAGTATTTTTTGCATTTTATATCGAAAACACAATATTTTCATAATTTTCCTCCAATATCAAGGCAAAATACACAATTAGTGAATGTTTTCGTATTTATTCTACTATAAATAATCTTCTGTGTCAAGCAATTTTTTTGCAAAATGGCTAAAAAATGTTTGACAAAAATAAAAAAAGGTGTTAATATAAAATCGGTATAAGAAAGCTTCGCCAAGTTGAATTGTTTTAAAAGTTAAAAGGTTTTAATTTCCATTGGTGCCAAGCGAAATGCCAAGTTTTTTGCTTTCTTTTTATTTATTTACGGAAAGGTTGAAGAAGATGAGAAAACGGATTTTATCGGTGCTGTGCTGTATTGCTATACTCATAACCGCAGTTCCTGCGTCAACGGCGGTTTGGGCATCCGGTGCTGCAACCGAAGAAACGGAGTATTTGGTTACAGCTGACAGCATTCGCGTGTCGTCCAAGAACAATACTGCCGAGGGCTCAACCTATTTTTGGCCGATTGACTTTTCGGAGGATGAAAACGGTGCTCGAATGAAATATCATTTGCAGGCAAGCGGAGCGCCGGCTAACAGCGCGGGTTCTCCCTATATGCAGAACTTAACGGCTGCCTCAACGCTCGACGGAACGCATTTGAAGCTTACGCTGAATAATGAGGTATCCTCGACATACGGTGATGCAAAATTTATGGCGCGAAAGTTTGTTATCAAGCTTGCAAATGCTCAGTATCAAAACGGGGCAACAAATGATTTGCGGTATACTTTTTGCGTTAATGACAAGGATCCATATATAGATGTTATGAGCGTTACCTCTGCTAATGTTGCTACTCAGAGGTTCTACTTCAGCGGCAAGCTTGATGTTTTCGGAGACGCGGTGAGAAGCTACAGCATCATTTTCAAGGTTTTGGATAACGGCGGACTGAGAATGTCGGTAAACGGTGTTGCGGTTGACCTTGCAACTCCCGAACTGCTTGCCACCACCTCAACCGATATAACTAAACCGGTTTATCTTTACATAGCCGCAGATACCGATTATACCGATATTACTCTCAACAGCTTCCACGGCGGTGAAAAGCCTTGCCTTGACCCTGCTGCCGGACTTGAGGGTACAGCGGCGGCAGATACTATGACTGCTAACGCTATGAATAATGTTGAGAACACTAAGTCGTTTCTTGAACGCACGGATATCGCAGGCGGCGGCGTTCATATTAAACAGACCTGGGGCGGAGCGCAGTATCCGTATTTTTATAAGGAAAATATGCAGCCGCTTGACGGACTCACATTGCGCTTTGGAAATTATACCTCAAGCAAAAACGCTCCGTTCGCGGTTTACCTTTCAAAATGCGAGGACAACTGTTTTCACGGCGTTGTTCCGACTCTGCTTATAGATACTGCCAAGGGTGACCTAAAGCTTGTTAAAAATTCTTATGCCGGAGTTAAAAATGAGAATTTTTCCGGCGGACAATACGTAGAGCTTGCAAAAGTTATTTCCGGTAGCGATTTGCTTAAGGGGCTTAACAAAGCGGTATTTGATATCGGGATACACCTATCGGCGGATAAATCAAAATATTTTGTCGTTGTGACATCGGGAAAGGAAACTGCGGTAGGCAGCTTTGCAGTCGATGTACTGTCGGACCTTTCAAATTTCCCCACAGAAAAGGAAGTTTATGCTTCGTTCGGTAATATAGATAACGACACTACGGATTTTGAAGTAGATTTCTACGGCTATACTCATACCGAGTATAATGAGTCGGACAGGAAAAATTATACTGACGGCTTAACGGGTATTGCCGGAGCAAATACTATGACCGATTATGCGCTTGGAAATGTCACTAATACCGACCCGTTTCTCAAACGCACGGATATCGCAGGCGGCGGCGTTCATATAAAACAGACCGCTAACGGAGCGCAGTATCCTTATTTATACAGGGAGAATATGCAGCCGCTTGACGGACTTACTTTGCGCTTCGGTAAGTATAATTCAGCCGATAAGCATCCCTTTGGCATTTATTTGGCAAAATACGAAAATCAGTGGTTTTACGGGGTGGTTCCGACCCTGCTGATAGATCCCGAAAAGGGAGATATCAAGCTGATTAAAAACATAAACAACGAAACCTTTTCCGGTGGCGCACATACGGTTATAAAAAACCTGCTTACCGATAATGCGCTGGTCAAGCGCATCGGAGAAAG
>CAKSQS010000048.1 GCA_934486705.1 uncultured Eubacteriales bacterium | reverse complement strand
ATACCTTTTGAAATTCAAATTCGCACCTTTGAAATGCACCACACAGCCGAGTTCGGTATAGCGGCGCACTGGAAGTACAAAGAGGGCATTACCGATAATAACGCCAAAATGGAACGGCGGCTTGAGTGGATAAGGCAGATACTTGATTCGCAGGCAGCCTCCACCGACGCATCCGACCTTGTGCGCAGCATAAAGGTCGATTTATCACAGGAGGACGTTTTTGCGGTAACCCCGCGCGGCGACGTTATAAACCTGCCCGTGGGCTCTACCATAGTGGATTTTGCCTTTGCAATACATTCTGCGGTAGGCACTAAAATGGTGGGCGCTAAGGCAGACGGAAAAATAGTGCCCATAAACCACGAGGTAAAAACCGGCGAGGTAATAGAAATTTTAACCACCAATCAGCCGGGGCACGGACCGAGCCGCGACTGGCTCAATATTGCCGTTACTTCGCAGGCGAAATCCAAAATTCGCTCCTGGTTCAAAAAAGAAAAGCGCGCCGAAAATATTGCTGCGGGAAAATTGGATGTTGAGCGGGAGTTCCGCCGCAACGGGATCGAGCTGCCCGAAAACGAAAACGCGGAGTTTATTGAGGATATTGCAAAGCGGCTTAAATTCTCGGGAGCGGACGAGTTCTACGCCGCAATAGGCTACGGCGGCATACTGCTTTCAAAAATAATGCCCCGAATAAAAGAGGATTACAACAAGCGCACCGCCGCGCAAAAACCGCAGGAAATTGTTACCGTGCCCGAAATTCGGCGCAGTAAATCATCCGAGGGCGTTGTGGTGGACGGCATTGACAACTGCCTTATAAAGCTCTCAAAGTGCTGCACTCCCCTGCCCGGTGATGATATTATAGGCTTTATTACCCGCGGTCACGGCGTTTCAATTCACAAGCGGGATTGCAATAACGTGCCCGTAAATATTGCCGATTCACCCGAGCCCGAGCGCTGGATTCCCGCACACTGGGACGGCACTCAATCGGAAAAGTTCATATCTACCCTGCAGGTTGCGGCAATCGACCGCGACGGGCTTTTAATAGACGTTATGAACGCAATGCAGAATATGCACGTTCCCGTGCACAGCATAAGCGCAAGGCAAACCAAAAGCGGCAATTGCCTTGTTATAATGTCGCTCTCGGCTGAAAGCGTGGAGCACCTTAAAAGCATTATAGCGCGGCTTGAAAAGCTGCAGGGCGTTTTCGGTGTGGAAAGGATAAATCAGTAATGAAAGCGGTAATTCAACGTGTTAAGAACGCAAGCGTGGCGGTAAACGGCGAAACCGTGGGAAAGTGCGGCGAGGGGCTTATGGTGCTTTTCGGTGCAGAAACGGGAGACACCGCAGAGGACGCGGCGCTGCTTGCCAAAAAAACGGCGGCTTTGCGTATATTCTGTGATGAAAACGGTAAAATGAACCGCTCGGTTTGCGATATAAACGGCGAAATGCTGGTAATTTCCCAGTTCACCCTGTGCGCCGATGTTAAAAAGGGCAACCGCCCCTCATTTACGGGCGCAATGGAGCCCGTAAAGGCAAATGAGCTGTATATGCTTTACTGTGAGGAATTGCGGAAAAACGGCATTAAAAGCGTTGAAACGGGAATTTTCGGCGCGGATATGCAGGTAGCTTTAATAAACGACGGGCCGGTTACAATTTTGTTTGATACCGATATATGGAGGAAAAATGGAAATCAGAGCAATACACTTAGGACTGATTAAAACAAACTGCTACCTAATTTCAACCGATAAGGCGGCGGTGGTTATAGACCCCGGCTTTAAAACCGAAATAACCGCGGATTTTTTAAAGGCGAATGAGGAAAAGGCACGAATGATTCTTATAACCCACGCACACTTTGACCACATAGGCGGGGCGGATGCCTTAAGAGACGAAACGGGTGTGGAAATAGGTATAGGCGAGCTTGACGCGCCCGCCCTTAAAGATACCGAGCTTAATTTATCGGATAAATTCCATGCAAATATAGCCCCCTTTTCGGCTGACCGCACATTTTGCGACGGCGAAAAATTCAGCGTGGGCGATATTGATTTTGAGGTAATTTTAACCCCGGGACATACCGTTGGCGGCGTTTCCTACCTTTCGGGCGAAAACCTTTTTTCGGGGGACACGCTTTTTGCGGGCGCTGTAGGCAGAACCGATATGCCGGGCGGCAGCCTTAAAGCCCTTAAAAAATCGCTCAAACGGCTGATTGCCCTGCCGGGGGATACCAAGGTTTACCCCGGTCACGGCGATTTTACTACCGTGGGGTATGAAAAAGAAAACAATATGTTTGTGTGGTAAAAAATGAAACTGTGTTTAATAGGTCATTCATTCGGCTATGAGCTTGAAAAGCTTATAAGAATTTTTCTGCCGTTTGAGAAAATTGAAATATGCGAAGGCAGAGATAATTCCGACCGCGCCGCCGTAACCGTTTTATCATGCGAAAACGGCGTAACGCGCCTTTCGGCGGAGCTTATTCTCGGCGAAAATATTTATACCGATGAAAAAACGCTTGAAAACAGCGCTGAAAACTATGATAAAGAGTGCGAACGGCTTATAGCCGCCGCACTCTATAATTGCTTTGTTGCGGCGTCTCATTATACCCCGCCGTGGGGAATACTTACGGGTGTTCGCCCCGCCAAGCTTTTTTCGCGGCTTTGCAAGGCAGAAGGTGAAACCGAGGCGGAGCGGTATTTTAAAAACGCGCTGTATGTAAAGCCCGCCAAAACAGAGCTTTGCAAAAAAACGGTTGCGGCGGAGAAAAGAATAACCGATTTATCGGGCAAAAGCTCCTACAGCCTTTATATTTCAATCCCCTTTTGCCCCACGCGGTGCGCCTATTGTTCCTTTGTTTCGCACTCGGTTGAGCAGGCGCGCAGGCTTATACCGCAGTATATAACCCTTTTATGCGATGAATTAAGGCTGACGGCGGAAATTGCGAAAAAGCTTTCTTTAAAGCTTGAAACAATATACATAGGCGGCGGAACGCCTACCTCCGTAACCGCTAAGCAGCTTGAAGAAATAATGTCGGCAGTGGCGGAGAATTTCCCCGTACAGAGCGTGGCGGAATACACGGTAGAGGCAGGCAGACCCGACACAGTAACAAAAGAAAAGCTTGAAGTTATAAAGCGTATGGGCGCCTCAAGAATCAGCATAAACCCGCAGACTATGAACGACGAGGTGCTTAAAAACATAGGCAGAAAGCATACCGCCGCCCAAACCGAGGCGGCATTTCGGCTTGCAAGGGAGTGCGGCTTTAAAAATATAAATACCGACCTTATAGCGGGCTTGCCGGGTGATACTCCCGCAAGCTTTGAAAACACGCTATCCCGCGTGCTGGCGCTCTGCCCCGAAAGCGTTACCGTTCATTCGCTTTCAATGAAACGCTCTTCCACGCTTAACACCTCGGGGCTTTTCCCCGAGGCTCAAATGGGCGCGGCGGCTGCCGAAATGGTGGAATACGCCGAAAAAACGCTTGAAACCGCGGGAATTTACCCATACTATATGTATAGGCAGAGCAAAACCGTAGGTAATCTTGAAAACGTGGGCTATGCAAAACCGGGAACGGAATGTCTTTACAACGTTTACACTATGGACGAAACCCACACAATTCTTGCCTGCGGCGCGTCTGCCGTTACAAAAATGAGAGAACCCGGCGGAAATAATATTGAACGCATTTTTAACTTCAAATATCCATATGAATATATCAGTCGGTTTTCTGAGCTTAAGGAACGGAAGGACGGTATTCTGAAATTTTATGAAAAGTACCCTGCAAACAATAAATAGCTATGCCGAAACAAGCCCCGAAGAACTTGTTTTGCGTGCCGAGCGGCACTATCGCAACGAAATATCCGCAGTGGCTGATAAAATAACCCAAAACAAAAGCATAAAGGTCATTGCAATTGCCGGCCCTTCCTCTTCGGGAAAAACCACCACTGCGCATATGCTGCGCGGGTGCCTTGCCGAGAGGGGCGTTAAAACCGACGTTATTTCGCTTGACGATTTTTATTTGCCGCCCCCGCTTTTGCCGCTGCTGCCCGACGGCACGCAGGATATTGAATCGGTAAACGCGCTTGATATTCCGCTTATTAACAAATGCTTTAACAAAGCGCTTGAAAGCGGCAAAACGTATCTGCCGCAGTTTGATTTTCAGGCGAAAAAGCGTATAGAAAACGCGCGCGAGCTTGATATTTCGGGCAACAGCATTGTAATAGTTGAGGGGCTGCACGCCTTAAACCCTGTTTTAACAGGCATTATTCCGCACGAAAAGCTTTTCAAGGCGTATATAAGCGTAAACCGCAGCATTGAGGATGAAAACGGCGAAATATTGCTTACAAGCCGCCAAATAAGGCTTGTGCGCCGAATTTTGCGGGACAGAATATTCCGCAGCACCTCCCCCGCGGAGACCCTGAATTTATGGAAAGGCGTAACGGCGGGTGAAGAAAAATACCTTTACTGTTTTAAAGACAGGGCGGATATACTTATAAAAACGCTTCATATTTACGAGCCGTGCCTTTATAAAAGCGAGCTTTCCGCCTTAAAAGCCGAGACCGCGCAATGCGCGGATAACCCGTATTTTATGCAAACGCTTGAAAGTATTGAGCGCTTTTACCCGATAGATAGGTCGCTTATACCCGAAAATTCGCTGATACGTGAATTTATCGGTTGAAAAAAGCTTTGATATGTGATAAAATTTTAATTACAGGAGGTAATATTTATGGATTTTTTTGATGATGCAGTAAATAAAGCAAAGGAAGCGCTTGACGTTGCCTGCAAAAAGACAAACGAGGTTGTAACCACCCAAAAGCAGAGGTTTGATATAGCCTCGCTCGAAGCCAAACGCACAAAGGATTTTGAAGCGCTGGGCAGATATTATTATGCCGAGATAAGGGACACCGAAATAACCGACGAAAAGGCGGCGGAGTTGGTTAACGCCATAAACGAGAAGACCGAGAAAATAGAGGCTTTGCGCCGCGAAATAAACAACATAAAGAATAAGCGCGTTTGCCCCAAGTGCGGCGCGTCTATTGATAAAAACTCGGTTTATTGCAATTTCTGCGGCGAAAAGCTTGTTTTTGAAAGCGCGGCAGAACCCGAAAAAGAGGATAAAACCGAGGAAGAATAATCAAATGCGGGAATACAAAAAAATCGGCATAATTGTTGCCGATGACGAAGAATTTAAGCCCCTTTCCGACCTTGTGACAAGGGGCGAATTTTCGGAAAGTTCCTTTCTGAAAAGAAGAATACTTAATTTCAAAACGGGCAAAGCAGATGTGTATGCCTGTTTTTGCGGCATAGGCAAGGTAAATGCCGCAGCCGCAGCCGCACATTTTGTTGATATGGGCTGCGAAATAATTCTTAACTACGGCCTATCCGGCGGGATAGACGGCGTTCGCCGCGGGGATATTTGCGTTTGCTCCCGTTTTTTGGAGCACGATTTTGACTTGACGGGCATAGGCTACAAGCCCTGCGAAAAGCCGTGGCAGGAGTATATTTACAATGCGGACAAGCGCCTGAACAGCTGCATTTTATCGCTGCTGCCGGGGGCTGTTACCGGCACTGCGGTTACGGGCGACTGCTTTGTAACCGACGATAATTTGCGCGAAAGGCTTAAAAACGATTTCGGCGCGGTTTGCTGCGATATGGAGACCGCCGCTATCGCCTATGTCTGCTATTATGCGGGCGTGCCGTTTGCCGCCGTTCGCAGAATATCGGACGACGCGGGCGCGGGCGCGGGAGACATTTACCGCGAAATGAACAATTCGGGCGAAACCGTACTTTCGGATTTTATTCTTGAATGTGCGCGCGCCGCGGCAGAGCTTTGAACACGGCGGAAAATAAGCGCCGAAGTATGCAATACGGCATGGCGTTGCTGCTTATATCCGCCGTTATTGTAAAGCTTATAGGCGCGCTTTTTAAAATTCCGCTGTCTTCGGCGCGTTGTCTCGGCGATGAGGGCTTCGGTTATTTTTCTTCCGCTTACGATTTATTTTCACCCCTTTACTCCCTTGCAATGGCGGGGCTGCCCGTGGCAGTTGCGAGAACCGTTTCGGAGCATATGGCGGCGGGCAGATACCGCGACGCCCGCTTATCTTACAGGCTTTCGCGAAAATTCTTCCTTATAGCGGGAATTGCAGGCACAGCTGTTTTCGCGGCTTTGGTAATTCCGTTTGTAAAGCTTACCGACGCAACGGGTAAAACCGCCCCGGCACTTTTTACGGTAGCGCCCGCGGTGCTTTTTTCCTGCGTTTTATCGGCGGAGCGGGGGTATTACGAGGGGCTTAACAATATGCTCCCCACCGCCGTTTCAGAGCTTACAGAGGCGCTGTGCAAGCTGATTTTGGGTCTCGGCGCGGCGTTTATAACGGTGCGGCTTACGGGCAGCACCGTATGGGGCGCTGCGACAGCAATGGCGGGAATAACCGCAGGTACGCTTTTAGCTGTGCTTTATGCCCGCATATACGCAAAAATAAAGGGCGACGGTATTACATCGGAAATGCTTGAAAACAGCCCCGAGCCGCAAAGCGGCACTGACACCTTCAAAAAAATGGTATTGCTTACCCTGCCGATTGCGCTTACCTCGCTTACCGTTAACATTCCGCCTATGATTGACGCGTTTACGGTAAAAAGCGAGCTTGAAAGGCTGATAAACGACGGCACGGATCTAAGGGAAATTTACCGCTCGATTTTTGAAAACGGCGGTATACCCGCTTTATCGGCTTTCCCCGTGCTGCTTTACGGCATACGCGGCAAGGCCTATACCGTTTTTAACCTTGTGCCCGCCTTTACCTCGGTAATAGGCGTGGGCGCAGTGCCCGCAATAGCGGCGGCAGCAGCACAGGGAAATACGGCGGAACTCAAAAAGAATATAAACACCGTGCTTAAAACCGCGGCGCTTATATCTCTGCCCGCCGCGTGCGGACTTATAGCAATAGGCGGCAGAATAACCGAATTTTTATATGATACCGAGGCTTCCGCCGTAATAGGCGGCGAAATGCTGACGCTTTACGGCTTTGCGGCGCTTTTCGCGGGCTTTTTAGCGCCGCTCGGCGGCATATTGCAGGCAGTGGGCAGGCAAAACGCGGTGCTTTTAAACACGGCTGTCGGCACGGCGGTAAAGCTGCTTGTGAATATTATTGCGGTGTCAGTACCAAAAATCAACGTTATGGGCTCGGCGCTTGGCACTGTGCTTTGCTTTTTTGTGATTTTTCTGCTTGATATTGCGGTTTTAATAAAAGCGGTAGGCTTTGCGCCCGATACCGCGAATGTGTTTTTAAAACCGCTTGTTTCAGCCGCTTTTTGCGGGCTTGCGGCGCGCCTTACGGTAATGCTCGGCAGCTCGCGCGGGGTAACTCTGCTTGCCGTTTTTGCCGCCGCTTTGGTGTACGCGGCGCTGATTATTGCCCTTAAAACGGTGGCGGAGAGCGATTTCCCCGATTCGGATAAGGGAAAAAAGCTGACTGAATTTTGTAGAAAACATAGAATTATTCGCTGAAAACAGGGATTTAAAACGAGGTTTTTATGTTCTTTTACAGAAAAATCAAATTTTCACCGAAAATAGATTGATTTTTTTCTTAAAGTATGGTAAAAATATATAGTACAAGCTTTACGTTTGTGCCTAACAGATTTCAAACGAGAAATCGTTGAAAAATTTTTTTGGAGGTTCTTAAAAATGAACAAAACAGAATTAGTAGTATCAATTGCTGAAAAGGCAGCTATTTCAAAGAAGGACGCCGAAAAAGCACTTTCCGCTTTTCTCGACACTGTTGCTGAAGAGCTCAAAAAGGGCGAGAAGATTCAGCTCGTAGGCTTCGGTACTTTTGAGGTACGTGAGCGCGCTGCAAGAACCGGTATCAATCCGCAGACCAAGCAGACTATTGAAATTGCCGCTTCCAAGAATCCTGTATTCAAAGCAGGTAAGGCTCTTAAGGATTCTCTTTCTAAGTAATTTAATACTTAAAGCCGAGCCGCCCATAAGGGCGGCTCTTGTTTTTAGGGTGACTGTTATGAGACTTGATAAATATTTAAAGGTATCGCGAATAATTAAAAGGCGCACCGTTGCAAACGAGGCGTGCGACGCTGGCAGGGTGGCTGTAAACGGCAAGCCCGCGCGCGCGTCGTATGACGTTAAGGTGGGGGATATTTTGGAAATATCCTTCGGGGCAAGGCTTTTCAAAGCCGAGGTCACATCGGTTGCGGAGACCGTGCGTAAGGACGACGCCGCAGGGCTTTACCGCGTTATAGAGTAATAAGCCGCCGCACCTCTCAATATATTTTATTGAGGGGTGTTTACGGTGGAAGAGGTTATTCGCAGCAATCATAATATAATTATAGAAGACAGAAAAAAGCTCACGCTTTCGGGAGTAAAGGAAGTTATTTCGTTTGACGATGAAACGCTGCTGCTTGAAACGGCGCTCGGCAGGCTGACTGTAAAGGGCGCGGGGCTTCACATAGTGAATTTTGATACCGCAAGCGGCGATTTATTCGCCGAGGGGAAAATTTACGCCGCGGTGTATACCTCGGATGAGAAAAACGGCGGTTTTTTCTCACGCGTTTTCAGGTGAGCTATGTGGGAAATAGATAATATTTCGCAGCTTATCGCCTTTTTGTTATCTCTGGCGGTCGGCTGCGTTTTCTGCCTTATTTACGATATTTTCCGCGCGGTGCGCAAAAGCTTTAAAAGAAACGCGGCGGCGGTATTTTTTGAGGATATTTTATATTCGCTGCTCTGCGGCGTTATAGGCTTTTGCTTTCTGCTTAGCACTACGGGCGGAGATTTACGCGCGTTTGCGTTTATAGGTATGGGCGCAGGCTTTTTTATTTGTAGGTTCACCCTGTCGCGCTTGTTTTTGCCCGTGCTGCTTTTTGTTATACGCATATTGCGGCGGGTTTTCGGCGGAATTTCCCGCGTTTCGGCGGCGGTTTTTTCGGCAATAGACAGGGCTTTTTGCAAATGCGGGGAGAAAATACAAATTTTTTTCAATTTCCTTGCAAATAGTTTAAAAAAAGGCTTGAAAAAGAAGTAGGGTTTGTTGTATACTTGATTATATATTAAAATCGTTTGGAGCGCTGAAATTATGAAAAAGAAAAAGCGCGGGAATAAAAGCATTATCCTGCGGATTATGATTCTCGGCGTATGCGCTTATATGGTGTTTACATTTGCGGGGCTTTGGAAAACCTGGAACGACAGCACCAAGCAGTTAAACGAGCTTAAAGCGCAGTATTCCGCCGAGCAAAATGATATTGAGGAGCTTAAAGCAATGCTTGAGGACGGCTCGAAAACCAAGATCATTGAAAAGGCGGCGCGCGAGCGCTTGGGGTACGTTTATCCGGACGAGCAGATATTTATTGATATATCGGGAAACTGAAATTTTTTGAGGAGGACATTCGGCTTTTATGCAGCTAACTATCGGACAAATTGTTGAGGGAAAAATAACCGGAATAACAAATTTCGGCGTTTTCGTGGATCTCGGAGAGGGAAAAACGGGAATGGTACATATTTCGGAGGTTGCTCGCACCTATGTTAACGATATTAAGGAATTTGTTAAAATAGGCGACGAGGTAAAAATGAAGGTCCTTAACGTAGGAGAGGACGGAAAAATATCCCTCAGCATTAAAAGAGCCCTTGAGCCGGAAAAAACAAACGAGCACAGAGAGCGCAGGGAAAGGCGCAGCACTCCACCGCCGAAGATTGACGGTTCGTATACCTGGACTCCCAAAAAAGCCGAGTCGCAGAGCTTTGAAGAAATGATGAACCGCTTTAAGCAGACAAGCGACGAAAAGTTCTCCGATTTAAAGCGTAAAAACCCGGAGGCAAGGCGCACCAAGCGCGGCGCGGGTAAATAATTTTTATGGATAATATAAAGCTTATTGCCCCCTGCCTTTTCGGCGTTGAAAGCATAGCGGCTGATGAATTTCGCCGTATGGGCTTTGAAAGCGTTACTGTCGAAAACGGCAGAGTAAAGCTTTCGGGCAGCCTTAATATGCTGGCGCGCGCAAACATTTGCTCCCGCTATGCCGAGCGTATTATGATAGACGTGGGCGAATTTCGGGCTGCAACCTTCACAGAGCTTTTCGATGGCGTTAAGGCACTGCCGTGGGAAGACTATATAGGTAAGCTTGACGCTTTCCCCGTAAACGGCAGGAGCATTGATTCGGCGCTTTTCAGCATACCAGATTGCCAGTCTATAATTAAAAAGGCTATTGTTGAAAGGCTAAAACAGAAATATCACATATCACATTTTGAAGAAACCGGCGCGGAATACCGCGTTCGTTTCTTTATTCACAAAAATGTTGCCTCGCTTATGATTGATACCTCGGGCGAGGGGCTGCACAAGCGCGGGTACAGAAGAAAATCGAACGACGCGCCGCTCAAGGAAACATTGGGCGCTGCAATGTGCGACCTTGCAAGAATATACCCTGATACCCTTATGTTCGACCCGTTCTGCGGCAGCGGAACGCTGCTTATAGAGGCAGCTTTAAAGGCCACCAACACCGCCCCGGGGCTCAGGCGTTTCTTTTCGGCTGAACGTTTCGGCTTTATTCCCGAAAACATATGGCGCGAGGAAAGAATGCGCGCGCAGGACCTTATTGTGCATAATATAGATTTCAGGGCGCAGGGGTTTGATACCGACCCTAACGCCGTAGCTTTGACAAACGAAAACGCCGAAAAAGCGGGTATGAAAAAGTATGTTAAAGCGGCGGTCGGCGATGTGCGCGATTTCACCGTGCCCGACGAAAGGTGTCTTGTTATTACCAACCCGCCCTACGGCGAGAGGCTGCTTGACGTTAAGGCGGCGGAAGAGCTGTATACCGTAATGGGTCAGCGCTTTAAAGAGGGCTGCGGCAGAAAATACTACATTATAAGCCCGCACGATGAATTTGAGCGTTTCTTCGGCAGAGAGGCGGATAAGCGCCGAAAGCTGTATAACGGAATGATAAAATGCCAGTTGTTTATGTATTTTAAAAACAGGGAGCGTTAAATTTATGGGTAAGAAAAAAATTGACATTGTTGAGGGAATTAAAAGCAAAAAGGGCTTAATAGGCGAGTTTAAGGAGTTTATTTCCCGCGGCAACGTTATTGACCTTGCTGTCGGCGTGGTAATGGGCAGCGCGTTTACGGCAATAGTAACCTCGCTTGTAAACGATATGATAACCCCGCTTATAGGTCTTATTATGGGCGGCATTGATTTTTCTGATCTAAAGGTTACAATTCCCTCGGCAATAGAGGGCGTAAAGGACGCGGAAATATGCTACGGCAAGTTTATACAGTCGGTTATAAACTTCCTTATAGTTTCGCTTGTAATATTCTTTGTTATTAAGGCTATGAACAGTCTTAAACACAAAAAGGAAGAAGTAAAGGAAGAAGAAAAGCCCGCAGAGCCTACGGAAGAGGTTTTGCTGCTCCGCGAAATAAGGGATTCGCTTAAAAAATAAGTATTGACAACAGTAAAAACAGGTATATAATTAAAATGTAATCTTCAGGGCGGGGTGAAATTCCCCACCGGCGGTAAAGCCCGCGAGCCTTTTTGGCTGATCAGGTGCAATTCCTGAGCCGACGGTACAGTCCGGATGAAAGAAGAAATATGCTTTATGCATTTTTACGCCCGCGTTTTAAAGCGCGGGTTTTTCTTTTCCCCTGAAAAGAAAGGAAATGATTTTTTATGAAAAAACAAATTTTTTTAAGAGGTCTTGCGGTAAGCGGAATAATGGGCGCGTTGGGCTTTGTGCTTATGCTGCTTGAATTTCCGCTGCCGTTTATTATTCCGCCGTTTATAAAGTTGGATTTTTCCGAAATACCCGCAATTATAACGGCGTATGCTTTCGGTCCGCAGTACGGCATTTTGGTCTGCTTAATCAAGAATTTGGCACACCTGCCGTTCACAAGCTCCGCAGGCGTAGGCGAGCTTTCAAATTTCATTTTAGGCGCGGTGTTTGTGGGCGTTGCGGGGCTTTTTTACAGGCGCAAAAAAACGCGCAAAAGCGCGTTTTTGGGGGCGGCTGTCGGCGCGCTTGCAATGGCGGTAATAAGCGTGGCTACCAACTATTTTGTGGTTTACCCCGCTTATGTAGTGCTTTACAATATGCCTATGAACGCAATTATAGGAATGTATAAAGCAATTCTGCCCGCTTCCGATACGCTGCTTAAATCGCTGCTGATTTTTAATGTGCCGTTTACCTTTTTAAAGGGTATGATAGATACCGCCGTTTGCTTTGCGGTATATAAGCGCATATCCCCGATACTTAAAAACAATAAATAGTAATTTTTCAGTTAAATATGTACAATAGGCTCCCTTCTTTTCGGCTTTGCCGAAACAGAGGGGGTTGCTCCCCACGGTGTGGGGAGACGTCAACGCAGTTGACAGAGGGGACCGCCGCCGTCAGCGGCTGTCACGTTAGTGATTGAGGGGTATTAAATCTAACGTCTACCATCTAATATCTAATGTCTAATTTGACTGAGGGGTATTCCGACTCGTAACAATCCCTCAGTCAAAACCTACGGTTTTGCCAGCTCCCTTTAGGCAAGGGAGCCTTTAAAAATATTGAAAATCAACTAAGTTCATTCAAAAGTCAACCCACTTGCGACTTTTTTGTTGTATACTCATTATACACAAATTTTCAGGAGAAAAGCATAATGAGTAAAAACAAAAAAACACTGATTGAACAAATTATTGAAAAAATGGACGAGCTGCCGCCCGAGGGTCAAAGTGCAATGCTCTTTGTAATTGAAAATTTTGATTTGCTTGAAAGAATGTGTGAAAAATCAGATATGACAGATGAAGAAATCCAAAAATGGACGGAAAAAGCAAAAGCTAAGAACGATCATATTATGTTAGCATTATTGACATTTGCGCAGGTCTATAAGGAAAAAAAGAAGTAATTTACAGCCCCGTAAAAAGCTTTTCAATCGGCACGTTCAGCGCCTTAGCGATATAATAGGTCTCAATATCCGTGGCGCAGCGCACCTGTCCCTCTAACTTTGAGTAGCTTGTGGGGTTAATATCCAATCCCATTGTTTGCAGCTTTGCAATAAAATCCTTTTGGCTTAAGCCTTTTTCTTTTCGCAGAGTCTCCGCGTTTTTACCTATAATGTTGCAGCTGCCGTATTCTTGTTTTCTTATCTTCACACTAATCACCAAGCATAGTATAAAGGCGAAAAGACTTGATATAATTCCGTAACGGAATTATAATGTTAAAAGAAGATAACTCAACTGCAAAATCTGTGCGCGCCTATAGTTGTTATTACCGGGCGGGAAAATATCCATTTGCTTGTGGCGGTTGAAGGATTGTAATAGTATATTGCGCCGCCGCTCGGGTCAAGGCCGTTAATGGCGTCGCGGGCGGCGGAATAGGCGCTGTCGGCTATCGGCTCGTAGAACTGACCGTCATAAAGGCAGGAAAAAGCGCCCTTTTGGTAAATAACGCCCGAGAGCGTATCGGGAAAGGACGGATGCTCTATGCGGTTAAGTATTACCGCGCCCACGGCTACCTGACCCAAATAGCTCTCCCCCCGCGCCTCGGCGGAAATTATTCTGGCTAAAAGCTCGTAATCCGCAGAGGAATATCCCCCTACGGACGAATCGTTTATACCGAGCGCTTTCAGCGTTTTAGGTCCTGCAATGCCGTCGGCGTCAAGCCCGTTATCCTTTTGAAAGCCGATAACGGCGTTTTTTGTGCGCGTGCCGAAAATGCCGTCTACATTATAGGTATAATATCCCCTGTTTTTCAGCGCCTCCTGAATTTTGCTGACCTCTTCGGAGCGAGAGCCCATTTTTGAAAGTGCGGCGGCGGAAACGCCGCAGAGAGCAAACAGCAGCGACAGCGTCATTATAAATATAAAAGTGCGTTTCATATATTCTCCACCCTTGTTTTTTTGTTAATATATTTCCCTACTTAAATAAAAATTATTCAAAATTCCTTTATTTCGGCAAAAAAAGCTTTTATACGGCAAGGGACTTTGACAAAATATATGCACCGGCGGCGGTATAATTATTTTGAGGCATTTTAAAACAAAATAATCAGAATACGGCGGTGATTTCAATTGAAGGATGTTATAAAAAAAGCGCCCGCAAGGACGCTCGGCAGCAACAGAGACCTCGTATGCGCAGTGGCGTGGCAGGCGCTTTCCGCCATAACCGGGCTTATTGTCTCACGCGCGGTAATTGCGGACAGGCTTGTGCCCTTCGGGCTGTCGCTAATTGCCGGAATACCTGCTACGTACGCGCCCGCTGCGGCAACGGGAGTATTTTTGGGGTATTTTATCACTCCGCTTGAAAGCGGCACATTCAGGTATACAACTGCGGTGCTTGCAATAATCACATTGCGGCTTTTATCGGCTTTGTCCGAAAAAATATCGAAAAAGCGGCTGCTGCCTGCGGCAATATGTCTTTTTTCAAGCCTTTTGACCTCATTTTTAACATTAGGGCTTTTCAACCCCGAAATTACGGATATATTTGCCGACGCATGCCTTGCGGCGGGCGGAGCTTATTTCATTTCAAGCTTTTTTAAGGATTATTCCGAAATTTCGGTCTGCCTTTCCGCTGACGGGTTAGTATCGCTTTTCGCGTTCCTCGGTATAATACTTACAGGGCTGCACCCGTTTACATACGGCGGTATATCGGTAGGGCACATTGCTGCGCTTGCGCTTATACTAACGGCGGCAAAATACGGCGGCGTGCTTTCGGGCGCGGTTAGCGGCGCTGCAGCGGCGCTGTCGCTTATTTTCAGCGGCGCCGCGGGCGAGGTGGCGGTAATTTACGCCTTTACGGGCGTATTGGCGGGAGTTTTTTCCACCTTCGGCAAGTATGCAATAACCGCCGTTCCCTTGTTTTTCGGGCTTGCCGCGGCGTCACTTAGAATGAGCGCGCTGCAAAGCGCCCTGTGCGCGGTTGAGGCTATACTCGGCGCGGCGCTTTTCCTTGCAATTCCGCGAAAGGCGGGCATATACCTCGGTAAGCTTTTTGCGGCAAGACCGAAATTGGCAATACCCGGCGGCATAAAAAAATCGCTTGAAATGCGGCTTGATATGGCGGCAAACGCTTTAGGCGACGTTTCGGAAACGGTGGAGCAGGTAGCGGCGGAGCTTTCCAAAATAAACGCGCCCGATTTCGGCACGGTAATATCCGCCGTGGAGCAGGATGCCTGCGCGGGCTGCAAGCTGCGGCTGCACTGCTGGGAAAGCAGGCGTGACGATACCGTGACCGCAGTGCTTGAGATAACAAAAGCCATTAAAAACGGCAGCACAGACCCCGCAAACGGCGCGCCCGAGGAATTTCGCGGCAGGTGCATAAGGCTTGCGGGCGTGGCAAATTCGGTTTATAAGCGATATTCCGATTATACTTCAAGAATAGCGGCGGAAAACCGAATTGACGAGGTACGCTCGGTAGTATCCGACCAGTTTGAGGGCATTTCGGATATGCTGTACGGGCTGGCGCGCGATATTGAGGCGGACTCGCACTATGATAACACGGCGGCGGAAAAGGCAGCGGCGGCGCTTAAAAACCTTAATATACAGGTTGAGGAATGCAGCAGCCGCACCGATAAATTCGGGCGTATAAAAATTGAGCTTAAGGTTAAAAAATCCACCGCGCCCGTAATAAACAAGCTGCAAATTATGAAATTGGTTTCGGTGGTGTGCGAGAGAGATTTTGACGTGCCTGCGGTAAACGAAACGGGCGGAGATATATTTATAACCTTAAGCGAGCACGCAGCCCTCAGGGTAGATGTCGGCGTAGAGCAGAAGTGCGCTTCCGATTCAATGATGTGCGGCGACGCTTACAAGTATTTTTTCGACGGTCACGGGCATTTTATTACCGTACTTTCCGACGGTATGGGCACGGGCGGCAGAGCCGCGGTGGACGGTGCTATGGCGTCAGGCCTTATGTGCAGGCTTTTAAAGGCGGGTTTTGGGTTTGATTGCTCGCTTAAAATCCTAAATTCCTCAATGCTTTTCAAATCTACCGATGAATCGCTTGCAACGGTGGATATTGCGAGTATTGACCTGTATAACGGTCAGGTTGAGCTTTACAAGGCGGGCGCAGCGCCCACGGTAATTCGGCGCTCGGGCAGAACCGGTAAAGCCGAAAGCACATCGCTGCCCGCAGGAATACTGCGCGACGTGCGGTTTGATAAAGCCACGGTTAAATGCCGCGAGGGGGATATAATAGTAATGATGTCCGACGGGGCGGCGTTTGAGGGGTGCGACTGGATAAAAGCCGAGCTTGAAAAATGGCAGGGCGGAACTGCGCAGGAGCTTTCCGAACGGCTTTGCGAGGGCGCGCACAGGCGGCGGAGCGATAACCATGAGGACGATATAACCGTTATAACGGCGGTGCTTAAAAAATCCGTTTAAAAAAAATCTTGAAATTTCTTCCGCTTTGTGTTATACTTCCTTTAAGGTTTAAGGGAGTAGCTGACGGTCGGGCTTTCGGCCGCTGCAAAATGCGTCAATACACGGCTTATTTGCCCGCGTTTGCATTAAACAGCAAGACTTTTACCGTACATACACTGTGCGGTAAAGGTCTTTTTTTAAATCTATTTTTTATAAAGGTGTTGGTGAGAAAAATGTCATTAAGCGATTTCGGTTTCTTAGTGCAAAACTTTGCAGAGTTGCTTGACTGGCGGTATGTTGTGATGTGGGCTATCGGTGGAATACTCATATTCCTCGCGATAAAGTACGAAATGGAGCCTACCCTGCTTTTGCCCCTCGGTTTCGGAACAATACTTGTAAACATTCCGTTTTCGGGCGCGGTGGACAGAATTTTCGGCGGAAAGCTGCAGGAGGGCGCGCTTTCTACACTTTACAAGGCGGGTATAGAAAACGAGCTTTTCCCGCTTATACTCTTTATCGGCATAGGCGCTATGATTGATTTCGGTCCCCTGCTTTCAAACCCCAAGCTTATGATATTCGGCGCGGCGGCGCAGTTCGGAATATTCTTCACATTCTGCGCGGCTTCAATGTTCTTTAATTTAAACGACGCGGCATCGATAGGCATTATAGGCGCAGCGGACGGCCCTACCGCAATAGTTGTATCTCAAAAGCTTAATTCGTCTTATCAGGGTGCTATAATGGTTGCGGCGTATTCTTATATGGCGCTTGTGCCCATAATTCAGCCGCCCGTAATAAAGCTGCTCACCACCAAAAAGGAGCGGCTTATAAGAATGCCGTATCACGATAAAAAGGTATCTAAGCTTACAAAAATCCTCTTCCCCATTGTTATAACCGTTATTGCCGGCATAGTAGCCCCCGAATCGGTTTCGCTTATCGGTTTCCTTATGTTCGGCAACCTGCTGCGCGAGTGCGGGGTGTTAAACTCCCTTTCGGAAACGGCACAAAACGTGCTTGCAAACCTTATTACCATTTTCTTGGGGATCACAATAGCAACCCAAATGCAGGCGGAAAAATTCCTCAGAGCCGATACGCTTTTAATACTCGGGCTCGGGCTTTTCGCGTTTGTGTTTGATACCGCAGGCGGCGTGCTTTTCGCCAAATTCCTCAACCTGTTTTTAAAGAACAAGGTAAACCCCATGATAGGCGCGGCGGGTATTTCCGCTTTCCCGATGTCGGGGCGTGTTGTTCACAAAATGGGGCTTAAGGAAGACCCGCAGAACTTCCTGCTTATGCACTCGGTAGGCGTTAACGTATCGGGTCAGATAGCCTCTGTAATAGCGGGCGGACTGATACTCAATTTCTTCTTATAAGGGGGAGCAATAATTATGAACTTCAATCCTATGAATTTCGTCACAAATCTGCGCTATCTCGCCGTGGGAATGATAAGCATTTTCGCGGTTATAGGGGTAATTATACTTGTTACCGTTATTCTCAATAATATATTTACCAAAAAAGATTAATGCCGAAAGTGCGGTGAGCAATTATGGAGTTTGACCCCAAAACCACAAAAAAAATACTGTTTTTTATCGCTTTCGGGGCGGTGTGCTTTGCTGCGGTTACAAATTTTGGAAAGCTCATAGCGGTGTTGGGCGGAGTAATTTCGGTATTCCGCCCTGTTATCACCGCGCTGTGCATTGCCTTTGTTCTCAATGTTCTTTTATCGGCGCTTGAAAACAAGGCGTTCGCTTTTATGGATAAAAGTAAGCGCAGATTTGTAAAAAAAGCGAAAAGACCGCTTTGCCTTACCCTTACATATCTTATAGCGTTAGGGCTTATAGTGCTGCTTATCTCGGTTATAATTCCCGATGTTATAGATACCTGCGTGAACCTCGCGGAAAAGCTGCCCACGCTTATGAATGACGTGCGGGTATTTGCCGAAAATACGCTTGAAAAATTCAATTTATCGCAGAATTTCATACCGAATATAGAAATTGACTGGACTAAGGCCGCCGGCACTATCAAGGATTATCTTGTGAATTACTCCGACCGCATTTTCGGCAGCGCGTTCAGTATTACCACCTCGGTCTTCTCGGGTGTTTACAACGCAGTGTTCAGCGTTATGATTTCGGTTTACATTCTTGCCTGTAAGGAGAAAATAGGACGGTTTACGGTAAAATGTATTGACGCGTTCGTGCCGAAAAGAATAGCCGACGCGGTTTATCACGTTTCCTCCCTTACATACGGCTGCTTTGCAAAATTTATAGGCGGGCAGCTTACCGAATCGGTTATTTTGGGCGTGCTTTGCTTTATTGGTATGACGGTATTCCGTTTCCCCAACGCAACCGTAATTTCGGTGTTTATCTGCGCAACGTCGCTTATACCCATAGTCGGCGCTACGCTCGGCGTTATTGTGGGTTTCCTGCTTATTTTCATTTCAAGCCCAGTAAAAGCGCTGCTTTTCATTGTCTTCTTTGTGGTGCTGCAGCAGCTTGAAGGCTCGCTTATTTACCCGCGCGTTGTGGGTAAATCGGTAGGGCTGCCCGGCGTAATAGTGGTTTGCGCCGTTTTGGTGGGCGGTAATATAGGCGGAATTTTCGGCGCGCTTGTAAGCGTGCCC
>CAKSQS010000047.1 GCA_934486705.1 uncultured Eubacteriales bacterium | reverse complement strand
GAAACGGAATTTGAGCTTATTGCAGCCGACGCCGCAAGGTCGCGGTTTTTAGCACCGTCCGCCGTAACCGTAATTTTGCTCCATTCCCCGTTCTTTAAAATAACGACGGTTCTGAGAGAGCCGTCAATATAATATGACGGTTTTGCCGCAGACAATGAAAGCGTATCGCTTTCGGTCAATGCTGCTCCGTCAACCGAAACGCCCGACGCGTTGACGCCGTAAAGCATTATTACCCTGCTGCCGCCCGATACGTCTGTAGAATAAATTTCAAAGCTGTTATCGCTTACAGCCGAAACGGTGTAGGTGGTTTTTGTATTTTTATCCGTGTAGAAATCACTGCTGCGCGTTCCGTTCGGCGCTGTTACAAGAAGAGCTTCAGCCGCAGTTTCATCACTGAACGGGGTTGCAAGAGAAAGTGTTTCCGATGAAACGCTTACTGGGAATGCGCTTCCCGAGCGTATATACAGCGGAGAGCGGTTTAAAGGCGCGTCAACCTCTGCTCGTTTACCGCCGCTTATAACCTCGCCCGTCCACAAATCCACCCAATTGCCGTTAGGGAAATACACGTCGGCATAATACGCACCCTTTTCGGTAACGGGGCATACCAGTATATCCCCACAGAAGAGGTATTGTTCCGCAGCACCCAAAAGCGCCTTTTGCCCGGGAAATGCTACCGGCATGGACTGACACATAGGTATCCCGCTTTTATTTGCGTAAACCGAACTGCTGTATATTTTTTTCAAAAGATTTTCACGCAGCCAATAATAGCTTTTAAACGATTCCTCAGCCGTTTTGCCGTAATACCACGGATCGCCGTCCCCCGTGCCGTGCAGCCGCATAAGCGGATTCACAGCACCGAACTGCATCCACCGCATATAAAGCTCGGGGTCTTTTCCCGTAGCCAGACCGCCTATATCGGTTCCCCATGTTGAAAAGCCGCAGCTGCTGAAGGTAAGCAGCGCGTTTACTGCCTTGCGAAGGCCCGAAAAATTTCCTTGCTGATCGCCGCCGAAATTTGCCGCCCATTTTTGGCTGCCGGGTGAGGCGCTTCTTGCAAAGAGGGTAAAATCCTCGCCGCAGGATTTATTAAAAAGCTCATATAATTGCTTGGTATAGAAGTAAGGGTAAAAATTATGCAGCTCTTCCCCGCTCATACCGTCGGCGGCGGTGCTGTCGGTAGGTACATACTCACAGTAATCCACCATTAAACCGCGCAATCCATCGGCAATTTTATCCTGCCATACCTCAGAAATTATTTTTGCCGCGTTTTTATGTGTAAAGTCAATTACATCCGACGTATGATAATCTGTACCGCTTGCATTTTTAAGTCTGGGCAGCGAATACGAGGTAATATCTCGGCTTAGCTCGGGAGCAATTTCGGAATAATCGTCAAGCGTTAAAAAGGGATTGCACCAACCGAGCATTTTAATATTGTTCGCGTTCAGAAGACTGTAAGCCTCGGGAATATTATCAAGCGTATTTTCGCCGTACATAGCCGCAAGATTATTTATTCCGAGGGCCTTATAGCCCGCAAGCTTTTCTTTTAAAATATTATAGGCATTATCCTTCCCGCCCGATTCCCAAAGCGAAGAAGCCGCGCCGCCCCAATAGCGGAACGCCCACTTCGGCTGTAAAGCCGGAGTGCCCGTAAGCGCCGAATAAGCCGAAATATTCTCGGTGGGTGTGCCTGCCCAAAAATACATATCAAAAACAGGGCCGTAAAAATGCAGGTCGTATTTATCCGCCTCTGCGGCGCCTATATCCGCCACGGCTTTATATGATGAGTTAAAATAGAGCATATAGCCCTCGGTGCTGTGAAGAATCGGTATACTCTTGTAGGTGCTTTCCTCATCGCTCCAGCAATCGCTGTTCCACAGCGTGTGAACCGTACCGTTAAGGTAAAGCCCGTCAAACAGCTCGCCCATGCCATACATCAGTTCATCGTTTTTTATGCTGCCGAGAAGTTCCACTTCCTTAAAGGCATTTCCCGATTTTTTAAACCGCAGCTGCGAACCTGTAATTTCATATACAAGTCCGTCGGAATTGTATATTCCCATTTTCCACGGCGTTGTATTGCGGTTTATTACAATGCTTATGTCCCTATTATCCGCACCGTAAAACCTCGTGCCGCTCTGCGTGGTTTCGCTTTTGATCTTTTGAAGAGAATCGGGAGAAAAATACCCCTCATAATTTTGGGCACAAAGTCTGAACCCGCCGGAAACCGGAAACGAAATTTTCAGCCTTTCAAACGAGCTCCTCACATAGGTAAGCAGAGTCACATCGTTGCTGTTTACCTGAACCGCCCGCAGGTCGGATGCGTCATACCAATCGTCCGTTGCGGCGGCATTTACCGAAAATGTGCCGAAAAGCATACCCGAAATGACGGAAACCGCGGAAAAAACGGAAATAATTTTTTTTATTACAGAATGCTTCATAATATCCTTTTCCTTTATTTATTTTCGGAATAAATTATATTCAAGCTCCCCGAAAAGGTCGTACAAATATCCGAATACCTGCGTCCATATTAGGTAAAGAATGGTAAGTGTAATAACCGCCATTATCATAAAAAACAAAATTAAGATCACGTTTTTAACCGTTTCCCCGAACGTATAATTATGCGTCTGCATAATTCCCGTAAACAGAAGCACGCCGGTCCATACGATTGCCGTAAAGCCGATAAGCGTAATTATAAACTGCTCGTTGAGCGAGAGAATATATGATGCCGCTATGCCGAACGGCGTAAGCAGAATATACGGTGCAAAGGCATAAGCGGTAGTAATATAAACGTTCTTAAAGCTGCCCTCGCCCTCGCATATTGAGGAAATCATTTTATTCCCGAAAAGCAAAAGCGCCAGCGGCACAAAGAATATAAGCGGAATAGAGAAAATCGGAATTGCGCTTATATCCGTTCGGCGGAAAAGGTAACTCGGCAAATACATATCGCAAACGAACACGAAAAACGCAAGCAGATAAACTCCCGTAGCAGAATATACGCTGCCGTATTTGCCCGAGCGCAGATAGTAAAAGGTGTCTATCGGGTGGGTCATCATTTTAAGAATTACCGAGCGGCTGTGCCTGCTCTCGGCTTTTGCAAGCATACCCTTTTTCCGCAGCATACCGAGCAGACTTGTAATTATTGCCACTGCGGCAATACCGACCAAAATATACGACATATATTTATTCATCCACTCGTTGCGTATCTCCCAAAATGCCTGCGAGTAGTATTTTTTATTTTTGCATATTTTAAAATGTTCCATTGCCTCGGAATATTCTCCCTGATAAAGCAATGCCTTTCCGTAGCCCAAGTGCGCAATATCCGAGTTTCCGTTAAGCCTTAGAACCGAAGCCCATATTTCCCCGCTGCTTTCGTAATTTCCCTCGGAAAGCTCATATATGGCGCGGTGGGTCACCGTGGCAAATTCCGTAGGGAAAAAGGTCTGAACCCTTCCGCGCTCGGAATCGAGAACGTAAATAATACCGTTTTCATCCACCGTTATCGCCGCAGCGGAGGTGAAAAGCCCCATTCTGTCCGATGATACCGCACGACCGCCGAATGAGAAAAGCAGATTTCCCGCTTTGTCGTATTCATATATAAGCCCGGTAGCCGTAAGGGCATAAATATTATCGTATATTCCGTAAGCAACGTCGGTAAAATTCCATTCCTCGCTCATAGAAGAGCCTGCGGACATTATATTTACGCCGTTCATATTATGCAGCTTTAAATAATTCTGCATTTTTGAAGAATCGGATTTTTGACTATCCGCCTGGGTAACGCTTAAAACCGTATCCTTATCGGCAAGATCGATATTTTCTACTGAGCGCGGGAAACGGCTCAGCTGCTGATCCTTTTGTTCATCGGAGAGTATCAGCTCCTGAACAGTCTCCAAAAATGTAAGGTCACGCTTATTTGCCGCAAAAAAGCCCTGGAATACTCCGTTTCGGTCAAACTGCATAAGTCCCTGATATGAGCCCTGCCCCACGGCGAATATATTCCCTTGGGAGGTTACTATAACATTTTTGGGCTGATAAACCGTTTGCTCGTTGAAAAGATAGCTGTCTGGTCGGGTAATGCGTCCCAACTCCGCGCCTTCTGCGGAAAAATGAACTATAGCCGGAATATCGGGATCGGCAACATAGAGCGACAGGTCATCACAAACAAATATACCGGTAGGATTTATAAGGATTCCCTCGCCTATGACCGTCTGCGTTTCGTGAGATAAATCACGCTTTATAACTCTGCCGTTGCCGCTGTCGGCAACATAAAGACAGCCCTTTTTGTAAAATACGTCCTTCGGCTTTGAAAGCCCCTCATTTCTGAAATACACCGAGCCCGAGCGGTAAGCGTCCTGTGTTCTTATCCAGTTGTCGTCTACCGAAAGCGTATATGTATAGGTTGTGTTTTCGGCAGCAAACACCGTTAAGCCTGCGGAGCAGAAAACAGATAAAGAAAGTAAAGTAATAATAATTGCGACAGCTTTTTTCACCATGTTCCGCATAGCTCCTTTATTTGATTCCGGAATGAGACATTGTGTTCATAACCCTTGACTGACAAATAATGAATAAAATAAGATTCGGTAAAAACATTATAAGGCTCGCCGCAGCGGATACCCCCTGCCCGGCAACTCCGCCCGCGCTTGAAAGGTTAGACATATAAAACGTGAAATTTTTAAGCACCTCGTTATTTATAAAGAGATTGGAAGCCTCCGTGGCATTCCATCCGCTTTGAAAGCTCATAATAACTACGGTTGCAATGGCGGGAGACACCAGCGGCACAATAATTTTGCGCAAAATGCAATAATCGTCCGCTCCGTCAATAACCGCCGCCTCTATAAGTGCGTCAGGCAGCTGGTCTATAAACTGCTTAACCAAAAAAATACTCGTGGGCGATACCAAAAGCGGTATAACGTGCGCAAGAAAATTATCCTGCAAACCGGTGTATACAATAATAAAATACCTCGGAATATTAACCGCTATGGAAACAAACATAAGCGCCACGGTATTGATGTTGAAAAGAAAATTACGCAGCCTAAAATGTTTTTTTGAAAAGACATATCCCACGCTCACCGCAATTATAACATTTCCCAGAACCACAAGCAGGGTTGAAAGAATACTGTTAAACAGATACCGTGACGCGGGAACAGATGTATCCGAGGAAAGCGAAAACAGCATTTTGAAATTCTGAAGGGTAGGCTGTTTAACGTAAAACCTCGGCGGATAGGCGAAGAGCTCATCTATCGGTTTAAATGCATTCATAAAAATAAACAGTATGGGCAGACCCATTATTACGGCTATCGGTATAAGATAGGCGTGAAATTTCAGCTGTCCTACCGAAAACTTTTGCGGGTTTATGCCGTTTCGCTTAATACTGTTACGTTTGCTTTTTGTCCGTTTCACCGTATTCCCGTCCTTTCCTCTTATTCATCGCTGCTGCCGAAAAGCTTTTGCGCGCCGTTTGACATAAGCTTTATGCCCAAAATCATTATGATCGACACCGCCGCCGCATAGCCCATTTCGTAACGCAAAAAGCCGTAGTCCTCTATATGGGTCGCTATAAGCTGACCCGCGTAGTTAGGCGTGGGGTTTGAACCCGAAAGAGCAGTTCCCACCCCGCTTGAAGAAAATGTGTTTACTATCGCCATTATCGCCCCGAAAAGCATTTGCGGCTTTGAAGACGGTATGGTTATGTAAATAATCTCCTGAAAACGGTTTTTTATGCCGTCTATATACCCTGCCTCGTAAAGCTCTGTGTTAACGTTCAAAATGCCGGAAAGTATTGCAAGAAAGCCTACGCCCATGCTGCTCCATAAAGCCACAAGTATCATAATAGGCAGTAAATATTTATCGGATTGCAGCCACGCTATCGGCTGCTCGATAATATTCAGCTTTGTTAAAACATAATTCAGATACCCGCTTTTGTCTCCGTTGAATATTACTCCCCATACTGTAGTCAGCAATACGCCGCCCGTCATTGACGGGGAATAAATAATTACCGTAAGTATCGTTCGTACCCGCTTTGTTACCTGCGCTAAAGACCATGCCAGAAAAAAGCCGAGAATATAACCGCCTATGCCCACAAACAACGAATATACAACAGTGTTCGGCAAAACCTTTTGCATGAATATCTGGTCGTTTGTAAACAGCTGCATATAGTTTTTAAGCCCTATCCACTTGGGAAATTCAATGGTATTGAACTGTGTGAACGAAAGGAATACAGATGCCGCAACCGGTAAAACGATAAACAGAATAAATAAGATTACATAGGGGAACGTAAGTATAAAAACGGAATGTTTATTTAAAAGCTTTTTCATTTGCATTGCCCTCTTTATTTATTCGCATACAGTATTTTATCGGAATTTGTGGTGTAATCCTTTATCTTTGTACCGCGTTCGTCGCAATAACCGAATTCCAGCAGCTTACGCAGAATTTCACGGTCTGACGATACCACAGCATTATCCACCGCGTCGGAAAATTCCATACCGTTTACAACTATGTTCGTCCAAATATTGCTTATATCGCGCTCTATCATATAATTGGCGGGATGATACATAACCTCTTTCTGCCATTCCCACTGCTTAAGGATCACTTTCTTGTGGTTTTCTGGGAGCGGCAGCTCCGCAAACGCCTTTAAATTGGCGGTAGACCAGAAATATTCAGGTCCGTAAGTACCTGTCAGCAGCTGTGCATATTCCGACTGAATATCATCGGAAAGCCACCATTTAAGGAATTTCCACGCCATATCGCTTTTTTTCGTGCTTTTAAATATCATACAGGCGGTGCTGTCAGCCGATTGCCAACGTACCGTTTCACCGTTTTTATCAGTCCCGGGAGTAAGCGCAATATCCCACAGCCCGGATAACTCGGGAGCTGCATAGGTAAGCTGCAAATATAATCCCATATCGCCTATCGCAATAGGAATTTCGCCGTATCTGAAGCTGTTATAAAGGCTCGGAACAGATTGCTGCATACCGTAAACCGTGTAAAGCTCCGTCATTTCGTGAAAAGCTTTTTTGCACTCCTCGCTCCTGTAATCAACCGAAAATCCGTCGTCCGAAAGTATTTTCGCTCCGTTTTGGAAAATGAACGGCGTTGTTACGGGGAAAGATTTATAGCCTGTAGCACCCGACAGCGGAATATAAAAATTCATCTGATGCCGCAGCAGGGTAGGCATTAGGTATTTAACATCCTCCCATGTATCGGGAACACCTATTCCGAGAGACTCAAAAATATCCTTTCTGTAAAAAAGCACATTAAAATTCTGCGTTTCAATTACGCCGTATACGCCGTCGTTATAGCATACCGGGGTCAAAGCCTCGGGATTGTAGCAGGATGTATAAAAGGAAAGAAAATCTTCGTATTCCAAAAGGTTTTTCGCCGAATTCCTGATTGCAAAGTTAAAGGGCGTTGAGTAGCCCACTCCCATTGCAATATCGGGATTTGTACCCGACGCGTTTGCAAGTATAAGCTTTTGCTCGCTCGGCATTATGGAAAGCCTTATGTTAGTTCTGTTTTCCTTATTAAAAGTATCGTCTAACAAGCTCTGCATGGTTTCCGTGTACTGAACCGAGCGGTTTACCCAAACCTCAAGCTCGCCGTCGGGCTCGGCGGAATACGTGTTGTAATCCTTTGCGAAAGTTCCGAAAAATTCGGATATACTCTCAAAAAGCACCGTAAAAAAGCTCGCTTTGCCCGACGGGAGCGTCTTTCCCGAATTAAAATAAATTCTGTCAATACTGAGCGGCGAGGAAATAAGCTGCGAAAGCACATCGCCCAAAAATTTGGTCACCGAATTATCGCCTACATTTAAAAGCTCAAGCTTGTTAGGCAAAACACGGGGCTTTGCAAGGAGCTTTTTAAGCAGTGAAGAGGCATATTCGAGCGAATCGGCAAATGTGGCGTCGGAGTCTGACAAATCGCAAAGCTTTTTGTAAACAGAATCTATTCTTTCCGAGGCTGCTTTAAGCCGCGGAATTGCTTCCGGCATTACAACGTCCATATCCCACGTGCGGTTGGCGTCAACCGAGCCCGCCGAAAGCTTTTTCAGATCCATTCCTACAGAATTGATTTCACTCATTACCGATATTATTTCATCATAAATTTCCCTGAAACCGCCTAATGTGACCTGCATTGAAATTGTATGTGAACCCTCTTCAAGATAAATTTCAAACGGTTTACCGTCTTTACCGCAGAGGGTATAATTTTCGTATTCATTTGTTCCCGTAACGGGAAATGTAACCGATTCAAGCTCGGCAAACGGCGTTATGCCGTCAATTTCGATTTTTCTGAATACCGGTTTACCGGCATTGCTCGACTGGGAACAGCGGAACGCAAGCTCGTAAAGCCCGCTCTTTTCCACCGAAAAATCCCAAAGCACCTTTTGCCCTGCCGACGACCAAGAGCCGCCGTCAAGTAACGCTACGCATTTTTTACCGCTTTTGTGCGGTGTAACGGCGGCGTTTTTTGAAAGGCCGCTCCTGATATAGGATTCCGATTTAAGCGTATGGTTTTCGCCCTCAACCGTTAAAAGGTCGTTTACTCCCTGTTTTTCGGAAATACTTTTCCTGTATTCCTCATATGTATCCGTATCGCGCGGCTTTATAAAGCTTATCTCTTTAATTTCAATTTCACCCGACAGAGCTTTAAGCACAAAGCTGTTGTTTCCGCTCTCAAGCTTTACCGATAACCTATCTGCACCTATATCGCCCGAATCAATTAAAAAATCGCTTATGTATTCCGAAACGCATATCTGGCGCGGAACGATTTCATTGCCGTTCATATCCTGCTCGTAGGTTTTCGTCTCGTCACTCCAGAGAACGGGCAAACCTACCGTTAAAGTCTTGTTATTAAACGAAAGCTCGTATTGCGGTTCTCTGTTCTCTTTTCCGCTTATGCGGTAATTTACCAAAATATTATATTCTCCGCTTTGGGAAACCGCAGCGGAAAAAGCGACCGTCCCGCCCTCTGCCGCAGTAAAAGGCAGCGTGACGGTACGGCTGCCGTTCACTTCCGTTATTGCAGCCGCAATATCTCCCGAATTTTCATTCGGAACGGTCGCGTTCCACCCCTTAAGAGAAGCGGCGGTATAAGACGCTTCGCCTGCCGATTCAACCGTTTTCTGCACTGCCGCCGAAAAAGGCGCGCTGAATGTTGAGGTAAATAAAGCCATTACCGTTATTGCAGTACAGAGCTTGATTTTTTTTATCATAATAATCACCATAGCATTTAGAATTAAAGGTATAAAATCAAAAGGTTATAATCGGCAGACAGACATTTTTAATGCGTTAAGCCCTTATCCCTTAAATTCGGACTGAACCTTTTTAAGCTTAGTCTCAAAATCGGACCATTTCTTTGTTATTTCCGAATTTGTCTTAGCCTGAAGAGACGGAATTATCGAATCCACATCGGCATTGTCCTTGCCCTCCATAGCAGCGCTGATAATCTTTATTATATCTTCCCAGCCGGGAACTATTTTAAGCAGATCCGAACGGTAGCCGTTTCCTGTATTTTCAAAGAAGTAGATATCAACATCCGTAACGCCCGGCAAGGACTTGAATTTTTCGGCAACTTCCTTGTTGTTTACCGTGGGATAGAAAATACGGCTGTTAAGCGCATATTTGCCCTTATTTTTGGCATCATACATACTAAGCCTTGCAAGATTGCCCTCGGTGCTGTATGTCATATAGCGCAAAACCTGGAACGCCGCGTTGGGATTTTTAAGGTTGTTGGCGCTTGTTGTCATAAAGCAATGGTCAATATGAACCGGTATACGTCCCTTTATAGCCTGCGGATAGGGATAAAGCTTCCAGTTAAACTTGCAAATAGACTTTAAGTTATCTACCGCCCATGTTCCCTGCTCAAAATGTACAAGGGTTCTGCCGAGCTTGAACGCCATATCAACAACGCCGGTGTTTCCGTTCCCGAATTTGCTTACATAGTCGTTTATGTTCGGAAAACGCAGGCTGTATGCCTCAAGCCCTGCAGTTTTTTTGAGATTTTGATTTAACTTGAGCGCCGCGCCGTAGCTTGAAGCCATTTCAAATTTTTTGGTCTTGACATTATACCCGTAAGGGCCGCCGTCGGCAGTAAAGCTGCCCGCAGTCTCCGCAGGAACCGCACCGAGATATTCGCAGCCCGAGAATTTATCGGTAGTTCCCGTTTTAAGGACATTTTCAAGCTCCTTCATATTCCACGAAAGGCTCGGTATATCCATATTCAACTCGTCAAAAGCGTCCAAATTCAGAACCACGCCGCTGTAATGCGCCTGATGCGGCAAAGCGTAAAGCTTGCCTAAATACGTATAGTTAGCAATCAGAGATGACGGTATATTACTAAACGCCTTATCGTTTTTAACAAACTTATCAAGCGGATAGACCCACCCCTGAACCAAATAGTTCGGAAGTCTTCCCGCGTCGTCAAAAACAACGTCCGGCATATTTCCCGCCATAGCACGGGACGCCAAATAATGGTTTGTTTCATCTGCGTCGGCACCATGCTTGGGTCTGTAATCAAGCACAAGGTCAATATTCGGATAAACCGCGCTGAACGCATCAAGCATTGCCTCGTAATCGCACGGGCGGTAGGATGATACCGCAACCTTTACCGTACCCGAAGCCTTATAATCGGCGTCGGGATCGGTTCCCGCACCCTCTACGGTCAATTTGTTTTTACTCGGTGTGAATTTCTTTTCGGGCTTGCTGCCGGTATCCTTGCTTGAAGCGGTACTGCCCTTGCCGTCGGTCTTGCCGCCGGACGCGGTGTTTTCACCGTCAACCTCTTCGGTTATCCAGTATTCACTTGCGTAGTCGCTGCCGTTTCCCGCAATCTTTACGGTTCTGCGGCATCCGACAGCCGAAAGCATAATGCCGGAAATCAAGGTAAGTGATAAAATTTTTATAGCTGCTGTTTTCATTTGGTTACCTCTCTTTTCTTTTTTTGAAAAACTTGAAATACCCCACTGCGGCAAGATAAGCCATGCTTACCGTTAAGGTGAAAATTGAGATCAGGCGGTATTTCCCGTTATCGCCCGTTTTCGGATAATTTACGCCGTTTCCGTTTGAATACGTATACGTGTCCTCTGCGTCCGCCTCATTTAAGACCGAGTGCAAAGCGGGGTAATTATCGGGAGAAAATCCCTCGGTGTTATATTCCTCCGTATCGGGCAGAGCGGTTATTGAAAGATTGTCAAAATACGCCGCGTTCATATTTGTGGTTATGCTGATATATCCGCCGCCCCTGTATTCATCGGGAACAATGGTTTTCAATACCGGCTCGCGGCCATCCACCGACATTTCGGCTATGCCGTCCTTAACCGTCAGCTTCATTGTATGTCGTCCCGTATATTCAAAATTTTCATACGGCGTGGTATGCCCCGCAGATACATCGTTGCCCCAGAAAAGCGGGCGTCCCTCCTGTTCAAGGTAAGCGAGTATTCCGCTGCCCTCGTCAAGCGGGTATGCGGCGGGATCGTCAATACCGAAGCCTATCATTGCCCAGTAATAGGTGTTTGAGACACGCTGAAAATCAACCGTGAGCTCGAAATTTTCGTATTTGCGGCCCTTGTAAACAAGCGAGGACATTTCCGTTTTTGCCTTTTCCCAGCTCCATTCGCCGCTTGATTTTACCGAAAATTTATCGTCTATTCTGTGCAGTCGCCCGTCCGTTATCTCCCACGTTTTCATAGGATCGCTCTTTTTAAGCGCGTCTGAAAATATACTTGAATAATAGCATTCAAAATTTTCGGTTATCTCGCTTTTTCCGTTAAAATCAAACTTAACGGTGTTTTCGTCTATCAAATCCTTATCCCCGGTAACGTTTATAACTCCCTTAAGGGTCACGCCGTTACCGTAAAGCTTAATATGATTTTCAAGCAACGAATCGGGAAGTATGCCGGTCACGGTATATTTTCCGCGTTTATAGCGGTTGTAGCCGTCAAAATCCCACTCTATCGGGGCTGTGTAAATCAATCCGTCGGCAGCCTTTACCCTTACCGTTTTCGGCAGACCGCTTATTTCCGATGTGTCCGTTCCGACATCGGCGTTTATTTCCGGACTTTCGGATATTATTTTTTCTGCCGTAACTTTGGTTACGTCGTTATTGTTGAGCGGACGTATTTTCAAATTTTTAAAGCAGCAAATATTGGCCTTGCCCACAAGAGCTATGTATCCGTCCATATCGGTATCGCCGAGCTCGCAGCTGATAGGCGCGGGCAGCGACTCTCCGTCAGCGCCCGTAACCGACATTGTTACGGTATTGTATTCCACAGTAAGCCTCAGGGTATGAACCCCCGTGCGGTTGTAGCCCGCCGCAGGCTCTTTTCCCACTATGTTTGTATATTTGCCCTTGATTTGTCCCAAAAACATCGGTGTTCCCTCAGCCACGGGGAAAACAGCCAGTCCGCCGCCGCTCTTGGTAATATATTCGGCGGGATTTTTAATTCCGAATACCACCATCGGGTAATTATATTCGCCCACCTCATCGCGCTGAATATCTACCGTCAGCTCAAAGTTATGGTATTTCCTTTTTGCAAAAAGCAGGGATGAGAGATATTTATCGCCCCATTTCATATCGCCGACCGTTTCCTTAGTACGTGCAATCCCCTTTTCGGAAATTTCCCAAAACGGCGAATATGAATTTTGAATTTCAAGTCCCTTTTCCGCGTCGTCGGCATAGTAGCAGTCAAACCCCGCCGTATCGTCGCTTGATGTAAGCGGCAGGCTTATCTCATCGTCCTTGCCGTAAACCGTAATCCGCACTGCTGCGGTTTTTCCCTGACATTCCGCCGTAATAACGGCGCTGCCTTTTTTCCTTGCCGAAACAACTCCGTTTTTAACATCGGCTACAGCCGAATCCGACGTACTCCATTTTACGGTGTCGTCCCCCGTTATTTTGGCGGGACTGAAACACGGGTAATAGGTTTCGGTCTCACCCTCAAATATATAATCGGCTTCCCGACCGAGGGTAAAGCTTTCAAGAGGACCGGGCAGCGCTATTTTTTTTGCTATTTCCGCGGCTATAAAACCGTATCCGCTCTTTGTAGGATGAACCCCGTCGGCATACCACGAGGAATGTCCCTCTGTCAGCGAGTGAATGTCTATCACATCACACCCGGCAGCTTTCGCAATTTCCCTTTGCAGCGGCACTATTTCGTTCTTGACCGTCTCTGCCGAAATATCGTAATTATCTGTTGCAACCGCAGGCGATAAGGCGACATATACCGTCGGGTTTGAGGGCAGCGCCTTATACTCCGCAATAAGCGCCTTGTAATCATCGGCATAGGAATCGCTCAAACTCCAGTTTTGGGGCTTTGAATCGTTTGTGCCGAGCATTATTACAACTATATTCGGCGCAAAAGCCTTGCTTGCGGTGAAAGCGCTTGACGAGGTATAAGGATTATCCCCCGATTTTAAAAGGGTCGCCCCGTCAACACCGAAATTTTCAATATCGTATTTTCCGCCCAAAAGCTTACGCATTTGCCAAGGATAGCCCTGCTCCGTACCGGAGGCGTAGGTTATGCTGTCTCCCACACAGGCAACCCTTACAGGCGACAAATCTTCCTTGCCCTTAACCCTGACCTTAATTTCAGCCGTACTGTCGCCTATTATTACGCGCGAATGTTTATCATAATCAATCAGCGGCGAAAGCGAGCCGATAAGCGTATATTCCCCGCGCACAAAACGGTTATAATTCGCTCTGCTCCACTCAACGTTCAGGGTATATTCTTCATTATCGCTTCCTACAACCTTTACGCTTTCGGGCAATTTTAGGTCTTCCGGCAAAACGCCCGTTTCAACCTCAACCGCCGTCGGAGCTTTTACCCGCGCAATTGAAACGTTTTTCAGTTCTCCTTCCACTTCCTTAACCGAAAGTCTCGATAATCCGCATACATTTGCCATTCCCACAAGGGCTATGTAACCCCCTGTGTAGTCCTCGGGCAAAATTTCAACCAGCTGCTCAGGATTGTTTCCGTCGCCCGATATTTTAACGGTTACTCTGCCGTATCTTACAGATATTGTCATTGTATGTACGGTTTCGCGGCTATACCCCGCAGGGGCCTGCGTCACAGCCGAAAAATCATTACCGCGAACACATAGCGCGCCTTCGGCGGTTGCATAGCAGAAGTATCCGCCGTCCTTATAATATGCAAAATTACCGGGGTTCTTTATTCCGAAAATAACACCCGGATACATATAACCGTAGCCGCCGCTCTCTTTCCTCTGCATATTAACGGTCAGCTCAAAATATTTATACTGCTTAACATTATAAACCAATGTTGATGTGTAAAGATCTTCGTCATATTCGACCCTCGGCAGATTATCCGGGTTTCTCCAAATGCTTCCGTCTTCCTTATGCTGCCAATAGTCCGTGTAATTTTCCACAGGCTTCATTCCGTTTTTAATGCTCTCGGCATAGTAGCAATCGAATTTCTTCATATCCTCGGAATTTGAAAGCCCTATATATTCCTTAATCGGCATAGGAACAACATCTCCGCCTAAATCGGTAACACTGAAATTGCGGAACTGGCAACCGCCCGTTCCTGCGGCAAACCCTATTTTACCGCCGTAATAATCGTCGCCCAAGGTAAACTGTTCGGAATATGCGGCTTTAGTGCCCTGCTTTACCGTTACGGTAACATCCTTACCCATCACTCTTACCGTAACCTTTGACCATGATGCAAGACTGCCGTATTCACCGGTTTTCGTATGGTCGGTATTGTCGCTTTGGGTTTTGTACTCTCCGTCGGTAATGCCCTTTAAATTTATAATACCCTCGTTATAAAGCCACACCGAGTAGCCGCCGCCCTCGGCATTGACCCACGACATAGGATCCTGAACTCCGAAAATCAGCTTTGGCAGCACCTGCCAGTTTGCAGGCACTACCCTGAACTCCGCAGTCATTTCAAAATTGCGGTAAGCCTGCTTTCTGTAAAGCGCCGTGGTAACAACATCGTCCTGTGCGTCCCAGATTTTGTAATCGCCCGATGTGTGATTTCCGGTAGAGGTGCAGGTATGCTTTACTATTCGGCTTACGACCGAAAAGTATTTTTCGGGCTCTGCTGCCGAAAGACCTGCGGTAACGGCACTCTCGCCGTGATAAACATTAAAATTCTCGGCAAGCACAGCGGCGTCCTTAAAGACGATCGAATCTGTTGTGCTGTCGGAATCAGCTAAAGAATATATTGAGCAGGTTCCGCATATAACCGCAATTATTGTAAAAACGGTCAAAACGGCATTGATAAGCTCAGCCCGTTTAACTTTTATCATCCTACCAATCCTCTCTGACGGAAGCCGATACATAAAGCAGCGGCTTCCGTCAATATGCTTAGATTAAAATTACGCTTCCGCGATGATCGCTTTTTTGAGCTTTATAAAGTCTAAAATATTTACAGACTTATCATCATTCATATCAAGGTCAACGCCCTCGCCCGCCGTAGCCGCGCTGAGAAGAATCTTTTTCATTGCAGCAAGGTCAACCGCGTTAAGTGACCAGTTATCGTCTGTATCACCCTTTATAGCTTTACCGAAAACAGCCTTTGCAAACGCTCTTGCCATAAGCGCATAACCGCCCGCATTCGGGTGAACTCCGTCCGCAAACCAATTTCCGTGATTTTCGGTAAAGGAGTACATATCCACCGTTTTAATGCCAAGCTCTGCGGCTATTTCCCTTTGCTTTGCCGTAACAGCCGATATATTGCTTTCTATGTAGCATGCCGGCGAAATTGCCAAATAAACCTCAGGTTCGTTTTCAAGATTCATATACTCTTCTATTAAAGATGTATAGTCCGATACGAACTGCTCCTCATTCCAATAGTCGTTCCATGAATCGTTTGTGCCGAGCATCATTATAACGACATCGGGATTGCTTGCAAGGCTGCTTGTATACGGTGTGCTTCCCAGATAAGGTGCTTTATCGCTTTGTGCGGTAGCGCCGCAAACACCGAAATTCATAACCTCGTACCGTGCGCCCAACAGCTTTTGCAGCACGGCAGGATACGATTCGCCGGCCTCCGCCTTATCACCATAGGTAATGCTGTCGCCCACGCAGGCAACGCGTATCGGGGTAACCTCTTCCCCGGTTACGGTAACGGTAACAGTTGCCGTTTGTCCGTTCGGAACTACTCTTTTGCCTTCGGCATTTATTATCTTACCGAGCGTTCCGGTAAAAGTATAATCACCGGGAACAAAGCGGCTGTAGGTCGATGTATCCCATACAACGGGTAAATCGTATCTGTTTCCGTCATCGCATAAAACCGATACGGTAGCCGGAAGATTTAACTCCTCCGCAAAAGTGAGCACAGGTACGCTTAACGCGTCAGGGGTATTGACCGCAATGGCTTTAACAGAGGTATCTGCCTCGCCGCCGAGGTCGGTAACGGAAAATCTGATGAATTTCGACTCGCCGGGGCCTGCCGCAAAGCCTACATAACCGCCGTTATAATTCTCCCCGAGATCAAACGAATAAGAATAAGTATTCGGGTCTGCCCAAAAGTACGTTTTAACCGTAACGGTTGCAACTCCGTTTTCAACACGAACCTTTAAAGTAACAAAGTCATAGCTTAGTCCCGCAAAAGACGCATGGCTGTCTAAATTATCGTTAAGATTTACAGGTTCGCCGTCAACAATTCCCGCAAGGTTGATTACGCCCTCATTATAAAGCTGAACCAAATATCCGCCGTCCTCGCGGTTTACCCAGCTTAAAGGGTTTGTCGCGCCGAATACAAGCTTCGGCAATCTGTCCGATCCTGCGCTTTTCAGCTGTACCGACATTTCAAAATTGCGGTAGGTGCTGTTTTTAACCAACGCCTTTGTTATCGTGTTGTTAATATTATCCCAGCGTTCTGAGCCGGTGGAGTTCACATACGGATCGTATGCGGATGTAAGGAAATTGTTTTCGTCCAATTTAAAATAGTTATCAAATTCGGCTGCCGTGAAATTATCGCTCAACGCTTGGTCGCTGTGATAAATGTCAAACTTCCCGAGTATATCGTCTTTGTTCATTAACGAGCTTTTAACATCGTTAAGCACCTCGCCGCCGAGATCCGTCACGCTCATACTTATAATTTTGCTCACACCCGTACCGAAAACAAAACCGATATATCCGCCTCTGTATTCGGCGCCGAGAGCACCTAAATCGTATTCATACGAATACGGGTCGCACCAGTCCTCCTCTACGGTAACCGTAACCTTTTCACCCTCAACGCGCACTATTAGATTGTACCATGCGTCCCAAAGGCTGAAAAACTTTTTCTGTGTGCTGTAATTTGCAGGGTCGGCATTGGAAGCATACGCACCGCCGAAAACGCCGTTCAAATAACTGTTACCCTCGTTATAAAGTCCTACAGTATATCCGCCGCCGCTTGTGTTTATCCAAGCGGTCGGGTCTTGTACCCCGAATATCACACGCGGTAAAACCGCCCAGTTTTTATCAACATTTATCATGCGCACCTTCAACTCAAAGTCACGCATTTTCTTCGCCTTATACAGTGCCGAGGACACTACCTCGTTTTGCGCCGACCATACATCGCCGCAGCCGCCGAGTTCGGTGATTTTATGTATAACGCCGCCCTCGGTGGTTTCAAATCGATCGTCGAAATCAGCCTTTGAAAGACCGCTTGAAGAAGCGCTTGCGCCGCCGTAAACATTGACGGCGTCCTTAATTTCGGCAGCCGAAATTGTAACAGAAGTATTTTCCTCCTCGGCTGTTGCCGTTAAAAGTCCGCCCACAGGCAATATTGCCGCTGTAAGCGCTAAAGAAAGTGTAAACGAAAGCGCTGTTTTCAAAATCCCCCGATTCAATATTTTTTTCATTATAAACCCTCCAAAATTATTTTAAAAAACAACCGTGGCGCATAAACAGTCAAAAAACACCGCCCTTTCTGTACCCGAACTTTTAAATTGCTGCACAAAGTGACTTAATTGATAAAAAATACCGGCACTTTTCCGTCATTAAAAAACGTGAGCTCTCGCGTTTGCTGTTGCGTGTTTCAAACAGTTCCGGTTTCTCATTTGCAAATTATAACCAAAAACAGTATTGACTATTTACATTATTTATTGTATACTTCACATAAGGTATTTTCAATTCTAAAATACACCTGTTATATATACAAATCGACTGCAAAGGAAATATTATGCAACATTATAATTTTTTCAGATTATTGGATTCATCCCACAACGATATATCGGATGAATCAGCGCCGATCATTGTTAATTGCGGCGGTAAGACCGATACCGATATTCCTTTTGACACCGTGCTTGAAAATCGCAGTGACTTTCATTTTCTTTATATAGTTGAGGGCAGCGTATCCGCTTTTATGGATAAAAAGCAAGTCCCGCTGAAAACAGGGGACATTGTTTTTTACCATCCGCACCAAATACACCATTATGAATTTAACGGTAACGGGCGAATTACATATTATTGGCTTTACTTTACCGGCAAGGATTCCCAGGAGCTGATGGAGCGTTTCGGTTTCAAAAACCAAACTGTAATAAATGTGGGCGTAAATACTCGTCTTTGTGATATTTTTGAGCATTTGATTTCAGAGCTTATTTTCAGAAAACAGGACTTCACATTTTACGCGGGAACATACCTTATGCAGCTGTTTTTGGAAATATCACGTTGTAACTCCTTTGAAAGCCACAAGGCGGATACATCGTACCGTATTGAAAAATCGCTTCAATTCCTTATCAATAATTTCAAACAGGATATAAGTATTCCCGACCTCGCATCAATTGAAAATTTGAGTTCAAGCCGCTACCGCTATGTTTTCAAAGAGTTAACCGGGAAATCACCGAAGGAATACCTGACAGATGTGCGTATGCAGCGTGCGCGCGATCTGCTCACAACCACAAATCTTTCGGTATCTGATATTGCGGAGCTGGTAGGTTATAAGAATATGCTGTATTTTTGCCGCATTTTCAAGCAATACAGCGGAATGACCGCCTCGGAGTTTCGCAAAAGACCTTTATAACTTATTCACACGCTCACAATCGGCGATTTCTAAGCGGCAGAAAATGAGCTTACGAGGTTTCCGAAAAATGAAAAACCTAATACACATAGATCTACGCCTGCGGAGCACTCCGCAGGCTTGCTTTTTCCACGTTTAAAGGCATAAACAAAAGACTGCGCCTTAAAATAGGCACAGCCCGAAAAACAAAAAAGACCGATAGATTTTTTAGTTCTATCGGTCAGATAATAAAAGCATATATAATTCGTGAAACAATGTATATTGGCTCTATAATAAAAGTTGGGGTAACCAAGTAGAGCCTGCAAAGAAACAAGAAAAAAGTAGAGCATATTTGGAGAGA
>CAKSQS010000046.1 GCA_934486705.1 uncultured Eubacteriales bacterium | reverse complement strand
CCGGCGTAATAGTGGTTTGCGCCGTTTTGGTGGGCGGTAATATAGGCGGAATTTTCGGCGCGCTTGTAAGCGTGCCCGCGTCGGCGGTGCTTTTCATTCTTTTAAAAGAGGCTGTAGAGCGCCGAACAACAGCAAAAATTCCCGAAAGCGAATAAGCTTTATGTTTAGCGTAAAAAATCTCCCCGCCGCATCGGCGCTTGCCGAGGCGGCGGGGAGATTTCATTTTTGCCTTATAGCTGAAATTCACTTGCCCGAATATTATAAACGTGTTTTAGAGGTATTTTTATCGTACCAGCTTTTTTTATCGCTGTACATATATTCATCCGCCTTAGCAAGCAGCTCCTGCCACGAGTAAGCGGGATAATCCTTTGATAAAGCATAACCGCAGGCAAAATGTATTTCGGGTATCTGACCCGAGAGATTATAGGCGGCAACCGCGTTATTTACAGCCGAAATGTACTCCTTTGTTTTTTCGCGGTCGGCGTTTCGCACAAACGCCGCAAATTCATCGCCGCCCCAGCGGCATAAAAGCTCCTTTGAGCCTATCTCCTTTTTAAGAATTGAAGAAAATTCCGATATCATCTTATCGCCTGCATTGTGACCCAACGTATCATTTGTGCGTTTAAGACTGTTAAGGTCAAGCATTATCATAGCGGATTGCTCCTCGGCAGAGAAAATGTCCTTAACCAGATCCTCCCAATATGCCTTATTAAAAAGCTTTGTTTTTGAATCGATGTATGCTTTTTTGTTTATGTTTAAAAGACTCACCACAAACTCGTATACCGTGTAAATTAAAAAAGCCACCATTGTAATTATTATACCCGAGGATGAGCCCTTAAGATAAAAAATAATTATATCCAAAATTCCGCCCGACATAAGCAGCGCCGTGAAAATAACGGATTCGGCATCTCTTTTTCCGCCCGTGTTGTAAAACACCGCCGATGAAATAATAACGGCAATATCTGCAATAAGCATTATGTGGCAGACGGTAAGAATTCGGCGCAGCTCAACAATTGAAAGGAACTGGCAAATAAGCGCAACCGCACAGATAGCAGAGCTTATAATTGCGGCAATATCAAGCACAATATAGCCCTTTTCCTTGTATTGCTTATCGGTATACAACAATACGGGGGCTGCCAATGTAAAAAGCGCCGCCAACGTTATATACCCTACGGGCATAGTGTAGTTTTTAAACATTAAGGCGGAAAACCGCGTATCGGTTATGCGCCATATACCGAGCAGCAGCGAAAAATTACCTAAGAAAAATGTATTCCACACGGCGGTGCGTTTTCTTAATATAAGGTAAAGCTGCACTACAATAAGCAAAATACCCATAGCCATACAAAGCGCCGAAAGCACTAACTGCGGCAGGTCGGATTTAAGCTGTTTCATAAACAGCGCGTACCTTGACCCCAACATAAAATTGATTTTTCTGTTCTCAACGCTTTTAAATACGGGGGTTACGGTAACGGTAACCGTTTTGTCATTATCAAGCCGTGAAAGCGGTATAACCACCCAATAGCTTGTGGGGGACGCACCTATGCGGTTGCTCTTTGCCGCGCTTGTGCTGTAAATCAGCGTATTGTCAAACCTTACGTCAACATAGCTGTGCCCGACGTAAAACATAAGGCTTGTATCTCCCGAGTTTACCTTGCTTGTTTTAAAACGGTATTCTTTTTTTATTCCTATAGGTGCGTCAGGCGCGGAAATATCGGTTTTGGTATAATCGGTTATTTCTTTAAACAAAGAGTTTTCGCGCGGACTGAACACATCGGTTTTTTCAAAACAAAGCATATAAACAGAGAACACAACGAACAAAACCGCAGCAGCGGCATACGCCGCAAACGCCGTTTTTTTAAAGTTTATTCTTTGCTTCAAAATAATCACCGCCGGTTAAAACATAGAAATCTGGTTGGTATCGGGCAATTCGTTCATAGCGCCTAAATCCGCTAAATTCTGAATAATGGTTTTTGAAACGCCCGCCTCTATCTGGAAATCCTCGCGCGATACAAAGTCGCCCTTTTGTGCCGCCTCGTAAATTGAGTATGCCGCCTTTTCGCCCACACCGGACAGCGCGCCGAAGGGCAGTCGCATCTTTCCGTTTTCGGGCAGATATTTCATAGCGTGCGAGTGCTTTATATCAATCGGCAAAACCTCAACCCCGCGGGACATCATCTCGTTGAATATAAGCATATTATTATAAACGTCAAGCTCTTTTTTGCTGGCCTCTTTGCCCTTTGCCTTAATGTTTTGCAAATACTGCCTTACCGCCTGTTTACCCTGCATTATGGTAGGCACGTCCACATCCTCAGGCCGTGCGGTAAAGTAAGCGCAGTAAAATTCAAGCGGGCGGTGCACCTTGTACCAGGCAAGGCGCAATGCCGAAATAACATAAGCTGCCGCGTGAGCTTTCGGGAACATATACTTTATTTTATGGCAGCTTTCAATGTACCACTCGGGCACGCCGTGCGAGCGCATATCGTCCTCCATGGCGCTCCAATCCTCTGCCGATACCTTGCCCTTTGCCACAAGACCCTTACGCACGGTTTCGGTTATTTTAAAGGCTCTGCCCTCTTCAAGCCCCTTATGAATCAGGTACACCATTATGTTATCACGCGTTCCTATAACCTCGGAAATTGTGCAGATGCCGTTATCAATAAGGTCCTTTGCATTGCCGAGCCAAACATCCGTACCGTGGGAAAGACCCGAAATCTGCAATAAATCGGAAAAATTTTTAGGCTGACAGTCAATAAGCATTTCGCGTACGAATTTTGTGCCGAACTCGGGCAGACAGTATGTGCCGGTTCTTGAATCTATTTCGTCAGGCTCAACGCCGAGCGCCTTGGTTGAGGTAAACAGACTGTAAACCTCGGGGTCGCTCATTGATACATCGTTTACGGGTATACCTGTATACTCTTCAAGATATTTATATGTAGTAGGTACAACGTGACCCAATTCGTCAAGCTTTAATATTGTATCGTGAATTGAGTGGAAGTCGAAGTGCGTGGTTATAATATCGGAATTAACGTCGTCCGCAGGGTGCTGTATAGGGCAGAAATCGTAAATAGTGTTGGTTTTGGGCACAATTATCATACCCGCAGGGTGCTGACCCGTGGTTTGCTTTATCTGCGCCTTTTCCACAAGCGACGCCAAACGGTTTAATTCCGCGTTGCTTAAGGTTATGCCCTTTTTCTCGGCATATGCCTTTGCAAAGCCGTAGGCGGTCTTTTCGGCAACCGTTGAAATAGTGCCCGCCTTAAACACGTTTTCGCTGCCGAACAGGGTTTCGGTGTATTTCTGCACCGAGTTTTGAAATTCATCCGAAAAGTTAAGGTCTATATCAGGTACTTTATCGCCCTTAAAGCCCAAAAACGTTTCAAACGGAATATCGTGACCGTTGCGGTTAAGCTGTGCGCCGCACTTGGGGCACTTTTTTTCGGGCAGGTCAAAGCCCGAGCCTACCTCGCCGTGCAGGAAAAACTCGCTGTACCGACACTCGGGGCAAACATAGTGCGGCGGCAGGGGGTTAACCTCGGAAATACCCGCCATGGTAGCGGCAAATGAAGAACCTACCGAACCACGCGAGCCCACCAAGTAGCCGTTTTCCTCGCTGTATGCCACAAGCTTTTGCGCCGAAATATACATTATTGAAAACCCGTTGTTAATAATGGAGTTAAGCTCCTTTTCAAGGCGCTTTTCAACCACCTCGGGCAAATTTTCGCCGTAGGTTTTGTGTGCGGTGTCCCAGCAAATGTCATGCAGCAGCTCGTCCGACCCCTCAATTACAGGGGGATAGTTGCCGTCGGGCACGGGTATCACGTCGCCGTCTACCATATCGGCAATCTTATTCGGGTTATCAATTACAAATTCGCGTGCGCGCTCGCCGAAATAATCAAAATCGGCAAGCATTTCGTCGGTCGTTTTAAGGTACAGGGGCGCTTGGTTGTCAAAATCATCAAAGCCCTGCCCCGCCATAAGTATTTTACGTATTATATCGTCGCTCTTTTTAAGAAAATGTACGTCGCCCGTGGCTACAACGGGCTTGCCCAACTTGTCCGCCAATTCAACAACCTTGCGGTTAAAGTTTTTTATAACCTCAAAATCGGTAACCTTTTTAAAGCGGTTGGGTATAACCGCTCCCGTCTTCTTATCCTTTTTATCGGGGTATGATGACTCGCGCACCATAAACGCGTTGTTGCCGAGGGGCTGAATTTCAAGATAATCGTAATAATCGGCAATTCTTAAAAGCTCTTCTTCGGGCTTTTCGTCGATTATCGCGCGGTATAATTCGCCCTGCTCGCAGGCGCTGCCCAAAATAAGCCCCTCGCGCAGCTTATCCAATTTACTGCGCATTGTGAGCGGCTTGCCGCGGAAATCGTGCAAATGCGCCTCGGACACTAATTTATAAAGGTTTTTAAGCCCTGTAAGGTTTTTAACAAGTATAATCTGGTGGTAGCGGAATTTCGCCGTTTGCTTTGCGTTTAAATCCTTTACGTCGTTATTAACGTCGTCCACAAAGTAAGACTCAACGCCGTAAATAACCTTAAAATCGCCGCCCGATTTGCGTATTGCCTTAACCGCGCCTGCGGCGGCGGGGTATGCCTGAACAACGCCGTGGTCGGTAATGGCTATTGCCTTGTGACCCCACTCATAGGCTTGCCTTACAATAGCGTCGGCAGAGGAAACCGCGTCCTTTGCGGACATATTGGTGTGGCAGTGCAGTTCAACGCGCTTTTCGCCCTCGTGCTCATCCTTTTCGGTGTATTTCTGCAAAAGCGCCATAGCGCGCGGCTTTACAACGAAATCCTTTTTGTAGTTATCAAATTCATACGAGCCGTTTACAAGTATAAATGCGCCGTCCTTTAAGGGGGCAATATCGCCCATACGGTGGGTATCGATAAACAGTGAGGCATTGAGCGAGTTTGTATGGTCGCTGAACGAGAAGTTAACTATTGTCATATCCGTATTTCGCTTGGTTTTAATATCGCGGGTCTCAAGCCCAAAAACCTCGCCCCAACAGGCAATTTCGGTATCGTCGCCTGTAATGCTTATCATATCACGGGTATTGTTGGAAATACCGCCCCTGCCGTAAAACTGCTGCGGATTATCAAGGTAGACTATGCCGTTATCGGGTCTGCCCTCTCGCTTTTCAAATTTAATTTCCTTTTTGGGTGCAACGGGGCGCGCGGGCGCGCTCTGCCTAGGCTCGGCTGCCTGCCTTTCGGGTCTTCCGGCAGGCTGTACGGGCTCTGCGGGCGGCAGGTCAATTTCCACTTTTTCAAGCTGACCGTCAAACGAAACGGTAATATCCCGCCCGAAACGCTCCTTTATAATGCGCTTAAAGGCGTTTTCAAAGCCGCAGTCGGTTATGGTGTCATACCCGCCGTATTTAAGCGTAATATTAACATTGTTATCACTAAGGTTAAATTCCGCGCCGTTAAAATAGCCGTTAAGCGCGGCGTTTTTAAGTCTTAATTCCGCCGTAATATCGGCGCAGGCGGCGGGTATTAAAGCGTCCTCCGAAAAAATGCAGGAAATACGGCATTCATTTAGTTTAAGTGCGTTTTTAAGCTGATTTACAAGCTCGTGCTGTTTTTCTGATGATATGTATTTTTCTGCCTTAAGCTCCGCGTTTAAAGCGCGTTCGTCGGTATCAAGCGAGCATTTTTCTATAACGGTGTCGCCGAATATTTCCGAAATATCGGCTGACAGCCCTGTATCGAATATTTGAGAGAATAATGCCTTGCCCACTTTTTTTACACTCCGTTTATAATTTTTCTATTTCCGCCAAAAGCTCGTCAAGCAGCGCGCTTTCGGGCACTTTTTTAATTATTTCGCCGTTTTTAAAAAGCACGCCGCAATTATCGCCCCCGGCAATGCCTATATCGGCTTCTCTTGCCTCACCCGGACCGTTTACAACGCAGCCCATTATGGCAACGGTTATATTCTTATCGCAGTCCTTAAGGCGTTTTTCTGCCTCGTTCGCAATTTTTATAAGGTCGATTTTCGTTCTGCCGCAGGTGGGGCAGGAAACAAATTTAACGCCGCCTGTGCGCAGCCCTATTGCCTTTAAAAGCCGCTTGCCCGTTTCAACCTCGCGCACGGGGTCGTCTGTTAATGAAACGCGAATTGTATCACCTATTCCGCGCAGCAATAGCCCGCCTATGCCCGCAGCGGATTTTACCGTGCCGTTTGCCGCAGTACCCGCCTCGGTTACGCCCAAGTGCAGCGGATAGCGGCATTTTTCCGCCGCCAAAACATATGCGTTATACATTGTAACTACATTCGAGCTTTTAAGGGAAAGCACAATATCGTCAAAATCAAACTTTTCAAGCAATGATATATGGTAAAGCCCGCTTTCCACCATAGCGTCGGGCGTGGGCGAGCCGTATTTTGCCAAAATGTTTTTTTCAAGCGAGCCTGAATTTACCCCTATTCTTATAGGCACTCCCGCCGCCTTGCAGGCGTTCGCAACGGCTTTTACCCTATCGTCCGCACCTATATTGCCGGGGTTTATTCTTATTTTATCCGCTCCCGCCGCAACGCTTTCAAGCGCCAGCATGTAGTCAAAATGAATATCGGCCACAACGGGTATTGATATATTGCTTTTAAGTGCCGCCAGTGTTTTAACGCTCTCCTTATCGGGCACGGAAACACGTATAATATCGCACCCCGCCTTTTCAAGCGCTTTTGCCTGCTCTACATTGCCCGCAATATCGTGCGCGGGTATATTAAGCATTGACTGCACCGTAACCGGCGCGCCGCCGCCTATCTGAACACCACCCGCAAATACCTTTTTTGTTTTATACTCCTGCATTTTAAGTCACCCTGCAATCAGCGCCCAAATGTCCTTTGCGGTTATAAGCAGCATAAAGCCTATAAGCAGCGCAAAGCCCACGGCGTGAACTATCGCCTCGTACTTTTGCGGCACGGGCTTTCTGAAAATCATTTCTATTAAAATAAAGAGCAGTCTGCCGCCGTCAAGCGCGGGTATGGGCAATAAATTGAATATACCTAAATTTATTGTTATAAGCGCCATAATCGGCAGCAGGTCTTTAAGGCTTTGCTTTGCGGCAGAGCCTATCGCCGCAGTAACCCCCACAGGGCCCGAAACCGCGCTTATGCCGTATTTCCCACTTATCAGGTCTATAAGCGACCGCCAAACGACCGCGCAGTAGGACGCGGCTGTTTTAAATGTCTGTTTTATATAAGAGCCGAAAGTTTTTCTTATTCCGTAAACGTAAAAATCCACGTTTAAATAGCTTATTCCGTTTTCTTCCGACGAAGAAAAGGTAACATCATTAAGCTGCACTTTTTTACCGTCACGCTTTACAACCATATCTATTTTGCCGCCCTTAACGTTTGTAAAGGCATAGCTTAAATCGTAGGTGGAGAAAATTTTTCTGCCGTCTACCTCAATTATGTTATCGTTTACTTTAAGTCCCGATTGCTCGCTTACCGCATTTTCCTTAAACTCCGCCACAACGGTTGAGTTAAACGCCTTTTGCGGCGCTAAGGTCACAGCCACTATTATAAGCCCCAAAATCAGGTTAAAGGTAGCGCCCATTGCCACTATTATAAAGCGCCGCCACGGTTTTTTATTGCAGAAAGCGCGCTCGTCGCCGCTTTCCTCGTCCTCGCCCTCCATAGCGCAGTAGCCGCCTAAGGGCACAAGGTTTACCGAATATTTTGTTTCCTTGCCCTGCTTTGAAAAAAGCTTAGGACCGAACCCCACCGCAAACTCGTTAACGCGAACGCCCAAAAGCTTTGCGGCAATAAAATGCCCGAACTCGTGTATTACAATTAAAATCAAAAACAGCGCAATAGCCACAAGATACGGCCACACATTGCTCCAAACGTTAAGTAAAGTCGAAATAACAACCACCCGATTCTAAAAAATACTGTCTCTTACAAGTTTTCTTGCCGCTTTATCAGTCTCAAAAATATCCTCTAATGTAAAATCTCTTTTGTTTTTAACCTCTGCAAGCGCTTTTTCAACCAAATCGGCTATCTGCAAAAACTTGATTTTGCCCTGCAAAAACAGCGCCACAGCCTCTTCATTAGCGCCGTTTACGGCGGTTGGCGCAAGCCTGCCCTCGTTTATCGCCTTAATGCAAAGCGGCAGGCACTTGAAGGTTTCGGTATCGGGCTTTTCAAAGGTGAGCGTACCTATATCGGCAAGGCTGAGCCGCCGGAACGCATTATCGGCGCGTTCGGGGTAGGTCAGCGCATACTGTATGGGCAGGCGCATATCGGGCGTGCCCAATTGCGCTATAACCGCACCGTCGCACAGCTCCACCGCCGAGTGCAAAATGCTCTGCCTGTGCACCAAAACCTCAATTTCATCCGCCGTAACGCCGAATAAATGCACCGCCTCTATAACCTCAAGCCCCTTATTCATAAGGCTTGCGGAGTCTACGGTTATTTTAGCGCCCATTGACCAATTAGGGTGATTAAGCGCGTCCTTAACCGTTACGTTTTCAAGGTCCTTTCGTTTTCTGCCGTAAAACGGTCCGCCCGAGGCTGTAAGCAATATTTTTTTAAGCGAATTTTCGGGCGCACCCTGCAAGGACTGAAAAATCGCAGAGTGCTCGCTGTCCACCGGTAAAAGCTTAACGCCTGTTTCTTTAAGGCGGCGGTTTACAATTTCCCCGCCCGTTACAAGCGTTTCCTTATTTGCAAGGGCAACGGTAGTACCCCTGTTTATAGCCGCTAACGTGGGTTTCAGCCCCGCAATACCCACAACCGAATTAAGCACGGTATCGCAATCGCTCTCTGCCGCGGCAATAACGCCTTCTTCGCCCGAATACACCTTAATACCTGTATCGGCAAGCTTTACTTTAAGCTCGGCTGCGGCAGCTTTATCAAACATTGCAACAAATTGCGGCTTAAATTTTCTCGCCTGTGCTTCGGCAAGCTTTATATTTCTGCCCGCCGCCAGCGCCGTTACTTTCCAGCCGTTTTTTTCGCAGGTCTCAAGCGCCTGCGTACCTATAGAGCCGGTAGAACCCAAAATTGAAAGCCTTTTCATTATATTACCCCTAAAGCTATAAACAAATACAAAAGCGGGGCGGTCATAATTATGCTGTCAAACCTATCAAGTATACCGCCGTGACCGGGTATTAAATTTCCGTAATCCTTAATTCCCGCCGCGCGCTTTATGGCAGAGGCGAAAAGGTCGCCTATCATACCCAAAATGCAGAACGGAACGGTTAAAAGCGCCGCATTCGTAAGATTTTTTTCAAACGAGAAAGAAAAGCCCAAAATATAGGTTACAATAACGCTCAGCACTATGCCGCCCACTGCGCCCTCAATTGTTTTGTGCGGGCTTATATTCGGGCAAAGCTTATGCTTGCCTAACGTGCTGCCCGCAAAATACGCGCCCATATCGCACACGCTTGAAAAATTAAGCAGCATAAAAAGGTAATAAAGCCCGTGCTCGTGATTTATAACCACGCCGAGCGAGCTGAACGCAAAGGCGATAGGTATGGGCATACCGCAAAGAAAGGCTATATGCGAAAGCCCAAAGCTCTTGTGATTTTTAAGGGTTACCGCTGCGGAATATATAAAGTAAACTACGCTCAGCGCCAGGGTGAACGTAAGCTTTATATAAGCGCGGTGAGTACCGTCAAACGCCTCTTGCAGTTTAGCGCCCGTGCTGCCGTCTATTGCAAACACCATAAGCACCACATAGGCGCAAGCACCTATTATTGCCGCTTTAGACTCAATTTTCGCAGCGTTATGCAGAAGCTCGTAAATTCCCACTGCGGCAATAAACGCAATGCAGGCGGTTATAAAAAGCGGGTTTACCGTCATACCTAAGGTTATTACCGCCGCCGCTATAATTATCATTACCGCGCCTGAAATAATTCGGGTCTTCATTTATTTCAATACTCCTTTACACTCCGCCGAATCGGCGGTTGCGGTGATTAAAGTCCTCAATTGCTTTATCAAGGTTTTTCGGTTTGAAATCGGGCCACAGAATATCCGAAAACCAGTATTCCGAATACGCCGACTGCCACAAAAGGTAGTTTGAGGTTCGGTATTCTCCGCTCGGTCTTATAATAAAATCGGGGTCGGGCATACCTGCGGTGTATAGGTTATCCGATATAAGCTGCTCCGTAATATCGCTTTCGGGCGTGCCGCTGTTTATTATTTTTTTTACCGCGTGAACAATTTCATCCCGCCCGCCGTAGTTTATGGCAATATTGAGGTTTAAGCCCGTAGCGTTTTTTGAGCCGTCCTCATTTTTAAGCATAAGCGCTTTAATATCGTCGGCAAGGGGCGTTCGGTCGCCCAAAAAGCGCACCTTTATGTTCTCATCCTTAAAATTTTCCGCATCCTTTAAATAGTCGCGCAAAAGGTTCATAATGCCGTCTACTTCCTCTTTCGGGCGTTTCCAGTTTTCGGTTGAAAAAGCGTAAACGGTTAAGTATTCAAGCCCTATTTTATTGCAGTAGCGCGCTATTGTTTTAAAGGTTTTAGCCCCCGCTACGTGACCTGCCGAGCGCGGCAGCCCGCGTTTTTTAGCCCATCTGCCGTTGCCGTCCATTACAATTGCAATATGGTGCGGCAGCGTGCGCGCGGTATTTTCTTTTTTGCCGAACAGACCCAATTTTCCACCTGCTTTAAAAGCGGGCATTTAAAATATGCCCGCATTTTTTATATTTCCATTATTTCCTTTTCTTTAAGAGCCGCCAAATCGTCGATTTCCTTGCAGAACTTATCAGTCAAATTCTGAATTTTCTTTTCGCCGTCGGCAACATCGTCCTCGGTTATTGTATTCGCCTTTTTAAGCGCTTTCAGCTTTTCAATCGCGTCGCGGCGGGTGTTGCGTATTGCCACCTTGTTTTCCTCAGCCGCCTTGCGCACCTCTTTTACAATATCCTTTCTTCTCTCCTCTGTAAGCGGGGGGAACGACAGGCGTATAACCCTGCCGTCGTTCTGCGGGTTTATGCCTATATCAGAGGTTAAAATTGCTTTTTCAATATCTTTTAGGGTGGTGGCGTCCCACGGCTGAATCATTAAAATGCGCGGCTCGGGAACGGACACCGCCGCCATTTGCTGTATCGGCGTCGGGCAGCCGTAGTAATCAACCGTAACGCGGTCAAGCACCGAAACATTGGCTCTGCCCGCTCTTATTGACTTATAGTCTCTTTCAAGCACGGCGACTGTTTTATTCATTTTTTCTTCGGTATTTTTAAGTAATTCTTTCATAACTTAGGTCTCCTTACTACTATATTATTTAACAATTGTTCCGATATGCTCGCCGGTTATCGCTTTAACTATATTATGCGGGTCGTTGAGGTTGAAAACGAGTATTTCAATGCTGTTATCCATACAAAGCGAGGCGGCGGTGCTGTCCATAACGTGCAGCCCGTCCTTTAATACGTCTATATGCGAGAGGGTATCGTACTTCTTAGCCTCGGGGTTAAGCTTGGGGTCGCTGTCGTAAACGCCGTCAACATTGGTCGCCTTGAATATTACGTCCGCCCCTATTTCGGCGGCGCGCAAAGCTGCGGCGGTATCGGTTGAGAAGAACGGGTTGCCCGTGCCGCAGCCGAAAATCACCACTCTGCCCTTTTCAAGGTGTCTTACCGCCTTATTGCGAATATAAGGCTCGGCTATCTGGCGCATTTCAATAGCGGTCTGAACGCGCGCGGTAACGCCCAACTGCTCAAGTGCGTCGGCAAGCGCCAGCGCATTTATAGAGGTTGCAAGCATACCCATATGGTCGGCTCTGGTTCTGTCCATTTTGCCGCTTGAGCGCCCGCGCCAGAAGTTTCCGCCGCCCACAACAATGGCAACCTCAACCCCCATATCCACACATTCCTTAACGCTTGCACACACCTCAAGCACCTTATCGAAATCGATTCCCACGCCCTTTTCACCGGCAAGCACCTCACCGCTGAGCTTTAAAAGTATACGTTTATAAACAGGTTTCATATTTAATTATCTCCGTTCCGCCGTACGGCAACATATTATCAAATTTATTTTACAATAACCGCCCCGTAAAGTCAATTGCTAATATGTAAATTTTAAGAAGTTGCGCTTTGATTTTACATATCGCAATTAAACTCTATTTCTTCTTCCTCTGCCGCTTCTTTAAAGGTTTTGATTATTTTCAAAACATTTTCTTTTAAAACTTCCGCCGCCTTGGTTTCAGGCTTGAATATTACAGTTATACTGACGGGTGTTTCTATAAAACCTGTCAGCATATCCCACAAGGCGCTTAAATTGTTGCCGTACCATTCGGGCAGCTCCAACTTTTCTTTTATTTCATTATGCAGATCTATAGGATATTTGCATAAGGAAAAATTTATAACAATATTTTTCATACCCTTCTCCTTACCGACATAATTATAACTTATATTCCGCCAAATGACAATTAAATATTTCTGTGTTGAATTTTAAAGAATAGTATACAAGCAGGCATACATATTCTTTATTAGAAAACAAAAGGGAGACCGTTAAAATGAGATTTCTTATAATAACCAAAAAACAGCTTATGCTCGGCATATGCGCGCTTATTGCGGTAATCGCCGTTGTTATAGGCTCTGCAACCGCATTTGCCGGAAACGACCGAAAGCTGCCTATCTACTGCGTTGAAACCGAGAAAAAGCAAATTGCAATTTCATTCGACGCGGCTTGGGGCAATGACGACACCCAGACGCTTATAGATATTTTAAAAGAATACAACGTACCCGCGACGTTTTTCGTTGTCGGCTCGTGGGTGGATAAATACCCCGAATCGGTCAAGGCGCTTTCCGATGCGGGGCATCAGGTGCAAAATCATTCCAACACCCACCCGCATATGCCGCAATTATCAAAGCAGCAAATGCGTGATGAGCTTGAAAGCTGCAACAGCAAAATAAAGGCGATCACGGGTGTTTGCCCCACGCTTTTGCGCCCGCCCTACGGCGATTACGACAACGCGCTTATAGAAACGGTAGACAGTCTTAATATGAAAACTATCCAATGGTCGGTAGACAGCCTTGACTGGAAGGACAGCGCCACCCCCGACAGTATTTTTAAAAGGGTCACAAGCAAGGTGACAAACGGCAGTATAGTGCTTTTCCACAACGACGCCGACCACACCCCCGAGGCGCTGCCAGGAATACTTAAATGCCTAAAAGAGCAGGGCTATGAATTTGTGTTTATAAGTGACCTTATTTTAAAGGATAACTACACAATAGACCATACCGGCAAGCAGTGCCCCGCCGCAGCAGAATAATAAAAAACACCTATAGTGAAAAAAGATAAGCCCGACAAACGGCTTGTCCGCTTATTTCGGTGGCAGCATTGATTTTTCAAAAAAGTTGTGCTATTATACAAAACGGTGATTTTAAATGACGAAGGTTTGTATAATAACCGGCGCAAGCTCGGGAATAGGCAGGGCTACCGCCGAAAATATGTTAAAACGCGGCTACAAGGTATACGGTATTTCCCGCCGCGGCGGCGACATTGATAACGTGGTGAGTCTATGTGCCGATGTAACCGACGAACAGGAAATTTTTAAAGCCGTTAATACGGTTATGGCGGAAAGCGGACGCATTGACGTGTTAATTAACAACGCAGGCTTCGGCATTTCTGGCGCTATTGAATTTACAAAGACCGAAGACGCCGAACGTCAGTTTAACGTTAATTTTTTCGGCGCGGTCAGAATGTGCAGGGCCGTGCTGCCGATTATGCGAAAGCAGGGCTTTGGACGCATTGTAAATATCGGTTCGGTTGCAGGCGATATTGCCATTCCTTTTCAAAGCTTTTATTCCGCCGCCAAAGCGGCGCTATGCTCTTACACACTGGCGCTCATAAATGAAGTGCGCGAATTTAATATAACCGCAGTTTGCATTGAGCCGGGCGACATTCGCACAGGTTTTACCGCGGCAAGGCATAAAAACACCCGCGGCGACGACATTTACAACGGAAGAATTTCACGCTCGGTAGAAAAAATGGAAAAGGACGAACAAAGCGGTATGCTGCCCGAAGCTGCCGGAAAATACATCGCCGAAATTGCTTCAAAGCAATCGGGAAAACCGGTTTTAATTATAGGCGCACAATATAAAGCCGTGGGACTTTTAAAAAAATTCCTGCCGCTGCGGCTTACAAATCGCATAGTCGGCGCTATTTACGCAAAATAACGGCGCATATAAGAAAATGCGCGGGAAACTGACATAAAAAGATATATTTTAAGCCCCGATGAGTACAGAAATGATCTGAAACTCATCGGGGCTGTAATTATGTCCGCACATTCTCTTACGAATGTGCGGCTTTTTTGTAACTGCGGCTCGAAATTTTCGCAGAGTTAGTCACTCTGTGAGGGCTGTTCAACCCTCAGCCGAGAAGATTATATCACCGTTCCGCGAAAAAATCAAGTGCAATCATCGGTTTTTTTACCGTTTTTTTTAAAAAATTTATTTTTCGGCTGCCAAAATGCATTGCACCGTAAGCAAACGCTACCAAACGGACGGAAATAAACAGTCAAATGAGCAGTCGGTTATTTGCTAAAATATGGGTTGCCCGAACGGGCAATAAAACAGGAGGTTTCAATAATGAAGAAAGGTGAAAACATTTTCAAACGCAAGGACGGACGGTGGGAAGCTCGGTATATCAAGGGCTACGAGCTGTCCGGCAAAATTAAGTACGGCTTTTGTTACGGCAGAACCTACAAAGAGGCAAAGGAAAAAGTGACAAAGTGCAAAGCGGCGCTTATCGGCGGAAAGCCGCTGCCCTCCGCAAATTCCCGACACCGCTTTGCTTTTTACTGTGACGAGTGGCTGCGGCAGCGCAGAGCAAAAATACGGGAGTCTACCTATATCAAGTACAATACGATTCTTGAAAAGCACATTAAACCAAAGCTCGGCGGCTGCTATCCCCTCGGAATTACCGCAGGCATAGTAGATGATTTTTCAAAAGAGCTGTCGGATGCAGAGAACCTCTCTGTAAAAACGGTGCACGACATTTTGGTGGTGCTGCACGGCATTCTGAAATATACCGCCGCACAGTTTCCCGGCGCTTTTCCTGCGGTTGAAATCAACTACCCGAAAGAAACCCGCAAAGAAACGCGTGTGCTTTCCCGCGATGAGCAGAAACGGTTTGCCGTATATCTGCTTGAGAATACGGACTTCTGCAAGTTTGGTGTGCTGCTTATGCTCTTTACGGGACTTCGTATCGGCGAGCTGTGCGCGCTGCGCTGGGCGGATGTAAACACCGAGGAAAATTTCATTTCGGTAAGCGCCACTATGCAAAGGCTTCAAAGCACCGATACAAATACGGCAGGGAAAACAAAAATCCTGATAGGCACGCCGAAAAGTGACACTTCGGTGCGTACCATTCCTTTAACGGACAATGCAGCAGAGCTTTGCCGCAAGTTTGCCGTGCGTGATCCGAGCGCCTACATTCTCACGGGAACAACGGAATTTATGGAACCCCGTTTATTTCAGTACCGCATTGAAAAATATACCCGCGAATGCGGACTCTGCGGCGTTCACGCACATACGCTCCGACACACATTCGCAACGAGAGCCGTTGAGGTCGGGTTTGAGATAAAATCACTTTCCGAGATTCTCGGTCACGCCAACACAACAATCACGCTGAATCGCTATGTACACTCCTCTATGGAGTTGAAACGCACCAATATGGACAAGCTAACGGCACTTGCCATGTAGATTATAAGCAGTCAAAGAATTGTGTCATTCCGTGCCGTTCTCATTTGGAAATGCGGTTAATACGCATTTTCCGTAAAGCTTTTAACAGAGTGACTAACTCTGCGAAAGAAGCCGACTGCTTTTAAGTAACGAAATAAGTGATTACTATGCGAAGGAGATGCAGAAAATGCTTCCGCGAAAAGATAAAAACCTGACATTGCAGCGGGAGTTAATTGAGGGGACGATTGAAACGGTGGCGGCTATCGGCTTGGAGAATACCACCACAAATGCCATTTGCAAAACCTGCAACATAAATGTGGCATATATCTACCGTTTCTTTACTGACAAGGAAGATCTGATCGCTAAGGCGTTCGGCTTTGTTGACGAGCAATTTTTGCGGCAAATTCTTGACAACTACACCGTGCTGAACTATGAAAGCATCGACTACGAATCCCGCTGCCGTGTGTTGTTCAAGAAATGTTGGGAGTATTTAATGGCACATCCCAAGTATACTGCCTTTTTCATTCACTACTATTATTCCGTTTCGTTCCAAAAGTATGCGTATGAGGAACATATAGAACGGTATGTGGGACTCTTTGAGAAAATGAAAACGGCATTTCCCGAAAGCACGGATGTCCGTTTGGTACTGCACCATATTCTTGATACGCTGCTGCGTGAAGCAATGAAACAAATCAGCAATCCGATAGACGACAACGACATTGCCGCAACCAAAACATTCTTTTTGATATTCAGCGTTATCAAAAGCTATGTACGGACGGACAGACTGAACATCAATCAATAAATGAACCGAATTTTTAAGTAAAGGAGTGAGCCCAAGTGGAACAGAAAAAGAAAATCAAGATTGTCATTATCATTCTCGCCATTCTGCTCGGACTCAGCCTTTTAGCCCTCGGCGGCACACTTGTGTATAACAAAATAGCGAATACCACCCCTGCCACCGTGACCGTGCCGGATAATCTGATTACGCCGGACGAGGACACGAGCAAGCCCGATAGCAGCGAAAGCCAAGCGCCCGACGGCAGCTCTGCCGTGCAGCCCGCGCAAAGCACGGCCGCGACCGCCGAAGTAAAAAAAGCGGCGACCATTGAGCTCTATAATAAACAGCCGGAGGAAAACACTGCGTTTGCGGTAGGCAATATGTTCCCCGGCGACAGTGAAACAAAATACTTCCGTGTGCGGGTATCCTATCACGATAAAATCACCGTGCATTACAAAGCCACCGTCCGCCACGGCTATGAAAAATTAGCCGAGGTGTTGAAAGTGCGAGTAAAGCTGCTTTCCACGGGCGAAACGATGTATGACGGACTTATGCAGGATATGCCCGAAAGCCTTACATACACGCTTAGTTCCCCAAGCACCGCCACCGATGAGCTGTACTATGAAATTACGGCTTACCTCGATACAAGCGTAGGCAACGATTATCAGAATAAGGACTTGATTGCCGATTTCAAATGGTGGGTTGAGGAAACAGATAACCTCGACGCTCCTCCGAAAACAGGCGATACTTTCAACCTCCTGCTGTGGGCGGTGATTGCCGCCTGCTCCCTTAGTATGACGATTTTCCTGCTCTTTATGGTTCGCAGGCGTAAGGAGGATGAGGAAAATGTCTGAAACCAAAACCGCTAAAAGGCTGACGGGCGGCATTATCGCCATTATTATTCTTGCCGTTTGCCTTTGCATTACCACCTTTGCCCTTGTTTACGCCTCTGTTTCCGTCGAAAACAATCTGTTCCGCACGGGCAAAGTAAAGATAAACCTTAACGACGGCAAGCCCGTGATTCAAGAACACGAATTTCTCTTTGAGCCGGGTATGACCGTTGTAAAAGACTTCTTTATTGAAAACGACAGCACTTGGGATGTGTACTACCGCCTATATCTCGATAATGTTTCGGGCGGACTCAGCCGTGTGCTGACCGTGACGGTAAAGGACGGCGATAAGGTTCTATACTTCGGCACGGCGAATGAGCTGACACGGCAAAATGTTGTCGCCGCCGATGATACCTTGAAAATCGGGCAGAAAAGAAACCTGACCGTTTACTTTCACTTTCCCGAGGATAAGGGCAACGAAACGCAAAACCTCGATTTAACATTTACTATGTGCGCCGAGGCAACACAGACAAAAAACAACCCGAACCGGCTGTTTGATTAGGAGTGCGGAAGTATGAAAATTGCCGAGAACGATAAATGCGTGCTTTGCGGAAGGGACGCCGGCGTGCCGGCGGATACGCCGGTAAGCGAGCACAAAAATTATGTTAAAGGCTGCGGTCAGCTTTGCGAGGATTGCTTTTACAGGCTATACCGCCGACCCGACCCGGATAACACCGTATCGGTCGAGGAAATGAAAACACTTTTAGAGCTTTGCACCGAGGAGATGCTGCAATGAAAATTTTAAAAATACTGCACGCCGCTGCGGTGTGGCTTATAGTGGCGCTTGCCGTTTTTATGATGATATTCACCATTGTTTCGGTATCCACCTTTGACCGTGCCGACCGCAATCTGTTCGGCTATAAGGCGTTTATTGTCCTGTCCGACTCAATGAGCAAGACCGACTTTGCTGCCGGCGACTTGGTGCTCATAAAAGAAGTAGACCCCGCCACGCTCAAAGATGGCGACATAATCGCCTATACCTCGCAAAACAATTCCAACTACGGCGAAACCGTAACCCATAAAATCCGCAAGCTCACCACTGACGCCAACGGCGAACCGGGCTTTGTCACCTACGGTACAACAACGGACGCGGACGATGAAACCGTCGTGACCTACCCGTATGTGTTGGGAAAATATCAATCCCACATCCCGAAGGTCGGCACATTCTTTCAGTTTTTGAAAAGCACGCCCGGCTATATCGTCTGTATTCTTGTGCCTTTTTTGGCGCTGATTTTAATTGAGGGCATCCGCTGCATTCGTCTTTTCCGCAAGTATAAGGCAGAGCAGAAAGCCGAATTGCAGGAAGAACGGGATAAGATTGAGGCCGACCGTGCCGAAACGCAGCGTATGATGCAGGAGCTGCTGCAAATGAAAGCGCAGATGGCGCAAAACGGCGGTGAAACGACGAAAACGGACGAAACACCGTCCGACACCACCACAACGGTATAAACACGGGAAGACCGTGATTACATATTGTCATTGAAAAAATTAAATAAGGAGGTAAATCAGCAATGACAAACAGTAAATCTACCAAGCGGGCATTGATTACCAGCGCACTTGCAATCCTTATGTGTGCTGCAATGCTCATCGGCACCACCTTTGCGTGGTTCACCGACACCGCAAGCTCTGCGGTAAACAAAATCCAGGCGGGCAATCTGGATGTGGAATTGGAGTACAGCAAAGATTTCACCGAATGGAAAAAGGTGAACGATACGACTAAGGTGTTCGAGGACAGCACACTGTGGGAACCCGGTCGTACAGAGGTCGTATATCTTCGCGTCAAGAACGCAGGAACGCTTGCACTGAAGTATACGCTCGGCATTTATAACCTTTACAATAGCACCGGCAAAAATGTTTTGGGCAACAAATATAGTCTCAGCGACTATGTGAAACTGGGCGCAGCGGAAGCCGATGCTGCATATGCAGACCGTGCGGCGGCTATCAGTGCTGTGCAAGACAGCGCCAAAACGCTTAATAGTATTGGAGACACCGGTGTTGTCGGTGCAGACCTTGCTACCAACACTACAAAGGTCTATGCAATGGTGCTTTATATGCCTACGGAAGTCGGAAACGAAGCTAACCCGAAAAATAATGATCCGTATTGGGCGGCAAAGGTTTCCTTCGGTATCAGTGTAAGCGCTACACAGGCAATGTCTGAATCGGATTCGTTTGACAATACATACGATAAAGATGCTGCCTCCATTCTGTCTGCAATCAGCTTTTCTTCCGGAAAGCACGAAATCACCCAGAATATGCAGGCGAACGGACGCTTTGGCGCAGTACAGGCGGAAAAAAGAGCTCAGTTTACGATCAATGCCGATGTATATGCCGTGTACACAAAAGATACAAGCGGCACTACCGGCGGAGCCATGGCTGTTTCTGCTGATGGAGATAGTAAGGTCATCATCAACGGCGGTGATTTCCGTCAGGTCAGTGTACCTGCCGACGACCCTGTATGCGATCTGATTTATGCCCTCGGCAATGCTACGATCGAAATCAACGGCGGTACCTTCAAGGCCGTGACTCCCGCTAATACCTTGAACTGCAAGGATGGCTCCAATGCGAAGATCACCGTTAAGGGCGGTAGCTTCTATAAGTA
>CAKSQS010000045.1 GCA_934486705.1 uncultured Eubacteriales bacterium | reverse complement strand
AAAACCGTTTGGGGCGTAGGCTATAAATTCGAGGTAAAATAGCTTTATGAAGCTCAAGCTTTTTAAAAAGTATTTCTTTGCAACCGCGCTCATCATTATTTTCAGCCTTACGGTTATGATGATGATACTTTCCTTTGTTCTTAATAATTACCTTTCAAGAACAAAGTACGAAACGCTCGGGAAATGCTCTGCCGAGGCGGCTGACTATATAGCCGAAATGGCGGGCGGAGAAATGAAAAAAGACGACCTTTTCAAGACCCTGAACGCGCTCTCCGAGGTATCGGACGTGGATATTTTCCTCGCGGACAACTCCGGCACGGTAGTGCTTTGCAGCTGTGCGGAATGGAAAGAAAAGGGCGAATGCTACCATTCGGAGCATATTATTCCCGAAGAGGAGCTTACCGTGGATGAAAACCGCCCCTTCAAGCTTAAAACGCTCAATATTTATAAATCGCCGCACTACGTTGTTTCAAAGCAGATAAATAACGACAGCGGTGCTGCGGTGGGAACTGTTTTCAGCACTGCGCCGCTTTCCTCAATACGCCAGCTTATGACTACGGTAACAAAGCTATACCTGCTTTCGGCGGCTATACCGCTTGTTATAATGTTTTTTGCGCTGTACGCCATGACATACAGGCTTACAAAGCCGCTCAAGCAAATGTCCGAGGCATCAAAGGCAATGGCAAAGGGCGATTTTTCAAAGCGCATACCCGTAACGAGCGACGACGAAATAGGCGAGCTTGCGGTCTCGTTTAATCAGATGACCAACTCGCTGGTTCAGCTTGAGGGAATGAGGAAAAGCTTTGTTGCAAACGTTTCGCACGAGCTTAAAACCCCCATGACCACGATAGGCGGGTTTATAGACGGAATACTTGACGGCACTATCGAGCCCGAAAGGCAGCGCTACTATTTGCAGATAGTATCCGACGAGGTGCGCAGGCTTTCCCGCCTTGTGCAGTCAATGTTAAGTATGGCGAAATTGGAGTCGGGCGAATTTGTATTAAAGCCGGAGCTTTTCGATTTCAGGGAGCTGCTTTGCACAATAGTGGTAAGCCAGGAACAGCGAATAGAGTCCGCAAAGCTTAATATTACGGGGCTTGACGAAATTCAAAGCATTTCGCTTAACGCCGATAAGGACCTTATACATCAGGTAATATATAATCTTGTGGATAACGCCGTTAAGTTTACAAATGAATCGGGTACTATCGATTTTAAGGCGAAAACCGATAATAAAAAGCTTACCTTCACTATAACAAACACAGGCAAGGGTATTCCCGAGAGCGAACTGCCGTATGTTTTTGAAAGATTTTACAAGGTGGACAAATCCCGCTCGGCCAATAAAAACAGCACGGGACTCGGGCTTTATATTGTAAAAACAATTGTTAAAGCGCACGGCGGCAGCATTACCGCTGCCAGTCGGGAAAATCAGTTTACATCATTCAGCGTTGTATTACCTCTTAACAATTAAGGAGATATGATATTATGGACGATATGTTTGAAAACAAAAATACGCTTGATTCAAGCGAAGAATCGGTTACGGAAACACCGCCGGAGCCCGTAAGCCAAGATTCGCAGTCGGAAAACGCCGAAACCCCGAGTGCAGCGTATGAAAGTGAAAAAACTCCCGAGCCGCCCGAGCTTTCGGGCGCGCCGTACATTGCGGGCAACACGGCGGATATTATGCCGCCGAACACAATAAATTATACGCCGGTAAATCCTATCGGTGATTACAAGCCCGTAAGCCGCGGCTTGAAATATTTTGCGGCGGTGCTTGCAGGGGTAATTCTTTTAACAGCGGCGTCCGCAGGCGGATACTTCCTCGGCAGAAACAGCGTTCGCACGTCCCACAGCGGAAACGCGAAAATAGAGCTTGCCGCAAAGCCCGCCAAAACGGACGAAAAAACCGCCGCCGAGGTTTACGAGGACGTAAAGGAATCGGTTGTGGGAATAATGGTTTACAATACTGCCGGAAAAGGCTCTCAGGCAAGCGGCGTATTTTACAGCAGCGACGGCTATATTGTTACCAACGACCATATTTATGCAGAAGTTCCGTCGGCTAAGTTTAAGATATATACTTCCGATAATAAGGAATACGACGCGCAGTATGTGGCGGGCGACCAGGTAAGCGACCTTGCCGTGCTTAAAATTGAGGGCAGCGGCTTTAAGGCGGCGCAGTTCGGCGATTCGGCGGAGCTTAACTTCGGCGAAAACGTGGTGGCAATAGGCAGACCGAGCGACGCAACAGACGCTTCAAGCATTACAAAGGGTATAATTTCATCCGTTGCAAGGCGTGTGCGCACCACCACGAATTATTCGGCAAAGCTTATCCAGACCGACAGCGCAATCAACCCCGGCAGCTCGGGCGGCGCGCTTGTCAATATGTATTCGCAGGTTGTGGGAATAACCTCCTCAAAGCTTGCGGGAACGGAATACGACGCGGTAGGCTACGCAATACCCACAAGAACGGTAAAGCGCATTGTAAGCGAGCTTATAAGCAAGGGCAAGGTGGTAAGCCGCGCAAAACTCGGAATTACCTATACCGCAATAAACTCCGTAACCGCCGAAATAAACGGCTACAGCACGGTAGGGCTTTATGTGGCTTCGGTCGCAGAGGACAGCGACCTGCACGGTAAGGTGAACGAGGGCGACGTTATAACCCGAATCAACGATATTGAGGTTACAAGCGACGATATAGTGCTTGATATAATAGAAGACTGCTCTGCGGGCGATAAAATATCCGTTACCGTTGTTACAAAGGCGGGAGCGGAAAAAACCTTTGATGCGGTTTTGAAAGCCAATACAAGCGAATCAAGCTACAGCACAAAAGCGCCTTCAAGCAGCTCCGAAAATGACAGCTCTTCGGGCTCGGGCGGAACATTCAACTTCCCGTTCGGAGAATAAAAGCATAAAACAAATCGGTTTATATATACCAAAAAAACACCCCGACGGTTTTACCATCGGGGTGTTTCTTTTAAATGAACATCAATTATCAATTTTAATGGAAAGCTCTTTAAGCTGCGTGTTATCCACCTCTGCCGGAGCGCCCGACATTAACTCGCTTGAATTTGAAACCTTCGGGAACGCGATAACGTCACGCAAATTATCGCAGCCGCAAAGCAGCATTGTAAGGCGGTCAAGCCCTATGCCCATACCTCCGTGCGGCGGCGCGCCGAAACGGAATGCGTCGGTTAAGAAACCGAACTTCGCGTATGCCTCTTCATCGGAAAGCCCTAACGCCTCAAACATATGCTTTTGCAGCTCGGGGTCGGTTATACGAATAGAGCCGCTCGATAGCTCAATGCCGTTAAGCACCAAATCGTATGCGTCGGCAAAAACCTTTTCGGGGGCGGAATCAAGGTACTGTATGCACTCGTCAAGCGGTTTTGTGAACGGGTGGTGCATAGCGTCCCAGTTGCCTGTTTCCTCGTTGTACTCAAAGAACGGGAACTCGGTTATCCAAAGCAGGTTGTATTTATCGGGTATAATTTCAAGCCGCTTTGCAACGGTAAGGCGCAAAGCGCCCAGCACTGAAAGCACGGTCTTTTTGCGGTCGGCTACTATCAGCACAACGTCGCCCTTTTCAGCACCCGTGCGCTCGTATATGGCTTTCATTTCGTCCGCCGTCATAAACTTTGCAAAGGAGCAGTTGGGTTCATCCTCCACCCAGCGTATAAAGGCAAGACCCTTAGCGCCTATGCCTTTTGCCTCTTCGGTAAGCTTATCAATTTCCTTGCGCGTGTACACGCCTGCGGCGTTTTTGGCGGTTATGGCTCTTACCGTGCCGCCGTTTTTAACCGTATCGGCAAATACGCCGAAGCCGCAGTTTTCAACTATATCGGAAATATCCTTAATTTTCATATCAAAGCGGGTATCGGGCTTGTCCGACCCGTAGTTTTCCATAGCCTCGGTATATGTAAGCCTCGGCAGCGGGGTTTCAATATCAACGCCGAGAATTTCTTTAAACAGGCATTTCATATAGCCCTCGGCAACCGCGAAAACGTCCTCTTTTTCCACAAACGACATTTCAAGGTCTATCTGCGTAAATTCCGGCTGGCGGTCGGCGCGCAGGTCTTCATCGCGGTAGCAGCGGGCAAGCTGAATGTAGCGGTCAAAGCCCGAAAGCATAAGCAGCTGCTTGTAAAGCTGCGGCGACTGCGGCAGGGCAAAAAAGCTGCCCTTATGAACGCGGGAGGGCACGAGATAATCGCGCGCGCCCTCGGGGGTGGATTTAATAAGGGTGGGGGTTTCAATTTCAATAAACCCGTTTTCGTCAAAATAATCGCGCGTTACCTTGGCTATTTTGTGGCGCAGCATAATATTGCGTTGCAGCGGCGCGCGGCGCAAATCAAGGTAGCGGTATTTAAGCCTTAGATCCTCTTTAACGCCGGTTTCGGGCAAAATTTCAAAGGGCGGGGTTTCGCTCGCGCCCAAAATTTTAAGCTCGGTTACTTCAATTTCAATATCCCCCGTGGGAATTTCGGTATTAACAGAGGAGCGCATACGCACCTTGCCCTTTGCCATAACCACAAACTCGCTGCGCAGCGCGGTCGCCTTTTCAAAAACCGCCTTGTCCGTTGTATCGTCAAACGCCAGCTGCACTATTCCGCTGCGGTCGCGAAGATCTACGAATATAAGCCCGCCGAGGTCGCGCTGCCGCTGCACCCAGCCTGCAACCACTACCTCTGCGCCTACCTTTTCCTTTGTGAGCGTGCCGCAATAGTCGGTACGTTTCATACCGTTCATTCTGTCAAGTTTCAACCTTAAACACCTCTTAAAAAATCATGGCTGCCGACTGAAAAAGTTTAGTTTCGCAGCTATAAGCCGTTATTAGCAGCCGATAAGATAAAATCCCACATAGGCTCCCTTGCCTAAAGGGAGCTGTCAGCGCAGCTGACTGAGGGATTGTTATATTTATTACAAAAACTACAACCCCTCTGTCGCAACTATGTTGTGACATCCTCTCATTACACAGGGATGTGGCATTGGGAGTAGCCGATCTATTGCTTTAAAATACTTTCCGCAAGATCATCAAGTGCGGATGAATGTATAGCGCCAAGCAGCTCGTCCGCAAGGCTTTCAAACCTTACCTCGGTTTCGCTGCCGCTTGCCATATTTTTAAGGCAGGCTTTGCCTGTTTCAAGCTCGTTATCGCCCAAAACCATAGTAAATTCCGCGCCCGTTTTATCGGCATATTTCATCTGCGCTTTAAGCCCTCTGCCGCAAATATCGGTTTGCGCAGAGAACCCGTCCTGCCGCAGCTGTGCGCAAATTTCGGCGGCTTTAAGCGCTGCGTTTTCCCCCATAGCGGCAATATAAATATCGCAGGGGGTGGGTTTGGGCAGCTCGGTCTTTTGTGCTTCAAGCAGCAGCATTATGCGCTCAATGCCCATAGCAAACCCGAGCGACGGAACGGAGGGACCGCCCATTTGGGCAATAAGCCCGTCGTATCTGCCGCCGCCGCAAACCGTTGCCTGCGCGCCTATATCGCCCGAAACGAATTCAAACACCGTGCGGGTGTAGTAATCAAGCCCGCGCACTATATGCGGGTTAACGGTAAACTCCACACCCTCGGCGGTAAGATATTTCTGCACCGCCTCAAAGTGCGCGCGGCAATCATCGCATAAATAATCGGTCACAACCGGCGCGTTTTCCGCAATTTTTTTACATACGGGCGATTTACAGTCAAGTATTCTCATAGGGTTGCGCTCTAACCTGTCGCGGCAGGTATCGCACAATTCGTCAATATGCTGCCTGAAATAGTCTTTAAGCGCCGCAACGTAATTCTTGCGGCACTCGGGGCAGCCTATAGAGTTTATTTCAAGAGAAATTTTTTCAATTCCCACGGCGGTAAGCACCTGACGCGCCAAGGCTATAACCTCGGCGTCAGCCGCGGGAGATGCCGCGCCTATACATTCAACGCCGAACTGGTGGAACTCGCGCAGTCTGCCCGCCTGCGGCTTTTCGTAGCGGTAGCAGCCGCCCACATACGCCGCCTTAACAGGCAGCGCGCCGTTTACAAGCCCCTTTTCAATGGCACTTCTTATAACTCCGGCGGTAAACTCGGGGCGCAGGGTTACAGAGCGCCCACCCTTATCGTCAAAGGTGTACATTTCCTTTTGCACAACGTCGGTAGTATCCCCCACGCTGCGGCGGAAGACCTCGGTGTGCTCAAAAACCGGTATTCTTATCTCATTAAAGCCGTAAAGGCGAGCGGTTTCAAGCATTTTACCCTCAACAAACTGCCATTTATAGCTGTCTGACGGTAAAACATCGCCCGTGCCCTTAACGGCGCGGTTAATTTCTGCCATAAATATATGCTCCGAAAATTACTTATTATTCTTTACTATTTCGCGCCAGTCAAGGTCGCCGCGTTCAAGTCCGTGAATAAGCATTTCGGCGGTGGCAATATTGGTAGCAACGGGAATATTGTGCACGTCGCAAAGCCTTAAAAGCGCGCGCTCGTCAGGCTCGTTGGGCTTGGGGTTGAGCGGGTCGCGGAACATAAGTAAAAGGTCTATTTCGTCACAGCCTATGCGCGAGGCTATCTGCTGTGCGCCGCCCTGAGAGCCGCCTAAGAATTTAACTATGTTAAGCCCCGTAGCCTCTGCCACGGTTTTACCCGTAGCCCCCGTGGCAACAAGGTTATATCTGCTCAAAATTCCGCAATATGCTATGCAGAACTGAACCATAAGCTCCTTTTTCGCGTCGTGCGCTATCAGTGCAATTGTCATTTTTTATACCCCTTTTTATAAATTATATTTTTTTCGGCTGCGGCAGCAAAATATTTTCACCGCAGAGCCGTTCGGCTATTCTTTTGAACGCCCGCATAGGTCTTCCGCTCGGTTTAAGCCTGTGCGTGACCGAGAGAAACGCCAGCTCCTCGCTTGAAGGCACAACGCCTAAGAGTCTAAGCCCCGCGCTGTCGATAATATCGTCGATATTGCGGAAAATTCCGCGCTTTACAAGGCGATACTTAAAGTTGTTTACAATAAGCCTTGATATGCAGGATATTTCCGAAAGCCTTTCGCTTACCGCCGCCGCGTCCCGCACCGAAACGGGGTCTGGCACCGCAACCGTAAGAAAAAGCGTGCTTTGCGGCAGACAGGTGTAAAGAGAAAAATCCATTCCTGCGGGAAAATCGAATATAATAATATCATATTCCTTTTCCGCCTCGCGCACAAAGCCCGAAAAGGCAATCGCGTCAATTTTTCCCACCTCGGCGGGCGCGGGCACAAGAAAAAGCTTATCGCTCTCCCCTACCTTATAAACCGCGTCAGCCATATCCTTGCCCATAAGTATATCGGAAAGGTCAAATACCGCAGATTTATCCACTCCGAACATAATATCAAGGCAGCGCAATCCCTCGTCCATATCGACAAGCAGAGTTTTTTTTGAAAGCCCCGCAAAGGCGAAAGCAAGCCCCGCCGAAACGGTTGATTTACCTACGCCGCCCTTACCCGAGGTAACGGCAAAAATCTGACTCATTAAAAAACCTCGCTTTCATTTTATCACAAACGGATATTTTTGTCAATCAGTTAAGCACGGTAAAAGGCACAGTATTTTCATCGGCAGAACCGCTGCCGTAAAAGTAGGCGTCTAATATATCCTTTACTATTCCGCCCGCGGCAAAGCCCGAAGCGCCGTTTTCCAAAACCACCGATATTGCAATTTTGGGATTTTCAAAGGGTGCAAAGGCTACAAACAGGCTGTGGTCCGCCTTGCCGTTCACTTGTGAAGTACCCGTTTTACCGCCCACCTTTATGTGGTAATTACCGAGCGCGGCACGGCCCGTACCGTCCTCCGTAACAGAGAGCATACCCTCTTTAACGGCGTTAAGCGTATTATCGGATATTTTAACCTTATTCATAACCTCGGGCGCGCTTTCGTCATATGTTTCCGACATATCGTAGGAAACTATCTTATTTATAAGGCTTGCGCGGTAGTGCGTTCCGCCGTTTGAAAGGGTGGCAACGTAATTGCAAAGCTGCAGCGGCGTAAATGCGTTTAACTGACCTATTGCAAACTGCAGGGTATCGCCGCCGCCGTTTGAGTCGGCTTTCTTTAAAATTCCCTTGCTGTCGTCCACCTCAACCCCCGTAGCAACGCCTAAGCCGAACTGCTTAAAATAATCGGTAAGTCGGGTTGCGCCTACACGTCTGCCCAGCTCAAAGAAGAAATAGTTGCAGCTTTTTGCAAGCGCGTTTTTAAGGGCTATCGGTCCGTGGTAATGCATACAGTTAGGCTTATAATCGTCAAAATACTTATAGGTCATAACGCAGTTTACCGTTTCGCCTATGCGGTAAAGCCCGTTCTCCATTGCCGCCACGGCAACCGCGGGCTTTATGGTTGAGCCTATGGGGTAAACGCCCTGAAATGCGCGGTCGGTAAGCGGCTTTGCGGGGTTCTTTGTAAGCGCGTCGTAATTTTTGCCTATTGTTGCGGAATCATAAGTCGGGTAATTTGCGGCGCAAATTATTTTTCCCGTGTCAATGTGTATTGCAACCGCCGCTCCCGCAACCGCCGTGCCGCCCTCGCTTTGCAGGTTTTTAACGGTGTTTGCAATTGAGTCCTGCACCCGTCGCTGCATTTTTTTATCGAGCGTAAGCATTACGGTCTTGCCCGAAACAGGTTCTTTTGTTACCTCGCTTGAAATAATGTTTCCGTTCTGGTCAATGCGGTAGGTTATCTCGCCGTCTGTTCCGCGGAGATATTCCTCTCCCCACTTCTCAATTCCGCTTTTGCCCACCTTATCATCATATGAGTAGCCCTTTTTTTTGTATTCCTCCCAATCCTCTGCAAATATAGGCCCTACAGTGCCTATAAGGTTAACGGCAAGGGATGTATCGGGGTATTCGCGGAACGGAACTACCTCAACCGATACGCCCGAAAGCATAAAGCCCGCCTCGGAAACCTTGCGCATAAGCTCTGTGGGAATATCCTCGGCAAAGGTATAAGGGTAGGAAATCGAAAAATCGGCTATATCCATTCCGTAACGCACGCCTGCAATTTTGCGCTGCTCGTCGGGCGTGTATTTTTTAAGGTCGTATTTTTCTATTGCGGCGTCAAGACAGTTTTTCGCCGTGGCGTAGTGCGCAAGCTTAAGCTTTGAAATAAGCTTGTCCGTGCTCTCGCCCTCTTTAAAATCGTAGGGCGAGGTCATATTAAGCGGCATTTCGTCCTTCCACTCAACCCCCTGCTTTTCAAAAAGCTTTATAAGGGTTAAAATAACGTCGTTCAGGCTGTCGTTTTTAACATAGGCGCGGTTGAATACCACATTGTAGCCGTCGCGGTTTACAGCTATTTGCCTGCCGTAGCAATCAAGAATTTCGCCGCGGCGCGCCTTTAAAACCGCCGTTCTTACAGAGGCAGCGCCGTCGTTCTTATCGGTGTACTCTGCCGCATGAATAATCTGCACCGAGTACATACGCGCGGCATAAAGCAGCAGCACAAAAACCATAAACACGGCTATAACCGTAAGCCTTGTTTGACTTCTTTTCTGAAACGGCATTAAAAGCTGCCTCCTTTCCGTAATTTCTTATATAAAAAATAAAAAGGAAAAATAAATACATTGGTATAAATAACGCTCGGAATTGCATAGTGCAAAAGGTAGGTAAGGTTATCCTGCGCGCTCACTGTAAACGCGTAAAAAATGAGCCAACGCAGAACAAAATAAAAAAGGGTGAAAAGAAACGAAAGCAGCATCGCCGAGCGAAGATTACGGTTAAAAAGGCGCGAGGAAAGCGCCGAAACCAGCGCCGCCGAGAGCATAAGCACTACGGCATTAAAGCAAAGCGTGCCGCTTGCGGCGGAGTCCATACAAACGCCTAAAACAAGCCCCGCTGCGGCGGCTGCCGCGGGGGTGGAAAAAATGGAAAAAGCGCATAAAAGCGGCAAAAGAATTATTGGCGTGGCGGTTTTAATGCTTATGCTTATCACATTTGAATAATGCAGCAAAAAAAGGAGTGTGAACAGAAAAAAGCTTATAACGGCAGCTTTAACGCTGTGTTTTTCGTTCATAACCATTCCTCCTTTTTTAAGTGTTTTTAAAATATTTTATGAAGTTATAAATATCACGCAGTAGGGGTTTCCAAAGGGGAGTTTGCCCCTTTGGTCATTCAGGAAGGTTCGGAAACCCAATTGAAAGGGTGTCCGACGTTTCTTTCCCCCTTTCTGAACGCGCAGAAAGGGGTGCCCCGCGCGGCACGAGCGCAAAATAAATTGGAATTTTAAATTATAAATTCCGCATTATTTCCCTATCTCCCCTTGCCCGCTGAACTCGGTTATAACCATAACGTTTTTAAGGTTATCAATATCCGCAAAGGGCTTTATGTCGGCATAAATCGAAGTATTGTATTTATCGCTGCCAATCGCCTGTATAGTGCCTATTAAGAGCCCCGCGGGGAATACCCCCTCGCCCGAGGTCACGGCATAATCGCCCACGGCGATATTGCAGGAGCGCGAAAGGTTGAAAAACTTAGTCTCGCCCTTTTTGGCAAGCTCCACCGTACCCGATACTATGCCCGAATCGTTGGTGCGGTTATCAAGCGCGCCTGCGGTTAATTCCGCGCTTAAAATTGTTACTACCTTTGAGGATGTAAGCCCTACCTCGCCTATGTAGCCCACCAGTCCCTCCTCGGTTATTACCGGGTCGTGCGCCGCAACGCCGTTTACAGAGCCTTTGTTTATAACAAAGCCCTTGTAGGGGTCTTCGCGGTCGCGCGAAATAAGGGTTGCGGGGGTAAACTTAAAGTCCTTGTGGTCATCCTTTATTTCAAGGTAGTTTTTATAAAACTCGTTTTGCTCCACCGCCTGCTCATACTCGGCAAGCTTCTTTTTAAGCTCGGCTGCCTCGCTTTTAAGTTCGGCGTTTTCAAGCGCCAATTGCTCGCCCTTTGAGTAGGCGTTAATAAAATCGGAAACCGCGCCCGTCACCTTTTCCGCCGCCGAGCGGAAGGGAGCGGTAACAGTGCCCATAATATCCGCCTGCGGCGACATTCTGCTGCCGAAAAAGGCGCATATTACCGAAACGGCTATAAGCGCCGCCGCTATGGCAACAATTATTTTAAACCCACGGCTGCGAAAGAAAAATCGCATTTTTCGCCCTCCAAAAATCTATTATCTGAAACGTTTACCGCGGCGGAAAACATAGTTATCAAATCCGCTGTCGGCTTCAAGCCGCTTTGCAGTACCCAAAACCACGCAGTCAAGCGGGTTTGCCGCAACCGATACCGGCATGCCCGTTTCCTCGGCGATAAGCTCGGCAAAGCCGCGCAGCAGCGCGCCGCCGCCCGTAAGGGTTATGCCGCGGTCTATAATATCGGCGGCAAGCTCAGGCGGGGTTTTTTCAAGGGTCAGCCGCACGGTGTCAATTATCTGCGAAATAGGGTCTGCCATAGCGTTGCGCACCTCTTCCGACGTTATAATAACGTTTTTCGGAAGCCCGTCCACCTGGTTGCGCCCCTTAATTTCAACCGACGTTTCGTTATCATAAGGCTTTGCAGAGCCTATATCTATTTTTATCTGCTCGGCGGTGCGCTCGCCTATAAGCAAATTGTGCTTTTTCCGCACATAGGCGATAATTGCCTCGTCAAGGTCGTCCCCCGCAATACGCACCGATTGCGCCGTCACAATATCCCCCAGGGAAATAACCGCAACCTCGCTTGTGCCGCCGCCTACGTCCACTACCATACTGCCCGCTGCGTCCCACACGGGAAGCCCCGCGCCGACCGCCGCCGCCATGGGTTCTTCTACCAGGTCAACGTCGGTAGCTCCCGCCTGCTTTGCCGCGTCGTAAACCGCGCGGCTCTCAACCTCGGTAACGCCTGCGGGTATGCACACAACCATTCGCACGCGCGAAAAAACCGAACCCTTAAGCGCCTGGCGTATAAATCTTTTAAGCATTGCGGCGGTAACATCGAAATCGGCTATAACCCCGTCCTTTAAAGGGCGGACGGCGACTATTGACCCCGGCGTTCTGCCTATCATTTCCTTAGCCTCTGTACCCACGGCGCGCACCGCGTCGTTTCTTATATCGTAAGCCACAACGGATGGCTCACGCATTATAATTCCCTTGCCCTTTACGCAAACAAGGGTATTGGCAGTGCCTAAGTCTACCCCTATATCTCTGGTGAACATATCAAAACTCCCTTAAAATCTTTATTATTGCGGAACTATAAGCTCTATTGCGTTGTGCAGGTTGGTAATGCTTACTTCCTCACTGCCCGCGGCATACTCGCCGTCAAGCGTCCAGGAAATTCCCTCGCCGCCCGTTACCGTAACGTTTTTCGCGGTGAAGAACTCTATGCCCTCGCGGTTTAAGTCCTTTTTCAAAATACCGTCTATTATCGGCTGTAGCTTTAAAATATTATCGGGATTGCGTATAAGCAGCACCTCAAACTCGCCGTCGTTCAGCTTTACGGCAGACTGATCGAACTTTACTATGCCGCCAACCGACATTGAATTTGAAACCGCGCCGAAAAGAAAATTGCCCTCTGTTTCGTAGGTATCTGTCTTGAATTTCAGGTGAATGGGCTTTATGTTTCCGAGACTTTTTATCCCCTCAAAAAAGTAAGCCGCCTGACCTAACACGTTTTTAACATCCTGCGGAGCGGAATACGAAGCGTCGGTAAACGCGCCGAAGGACGCGGTGTATGAGAAATATTTATCCCCGAATTTGCCTATATCAAGGCGTATTTTTTTGCCTGTGGTAATATCCTCCGCCGCTCTTTTAATGCTGCGCGCAATGTGCAGCCCCGAGGACCACTCGTTAAGCGTGCCCGAGGGAATATAACCGAGGGTACACTGTATGCCCGACCGCATAATTCCCGTTATTACCTCGTTTAAAGTGCCGTCGCCGCCGCAGACCACTATTTTTTCATACTCGTTTTCTTTTACGGTGGCTGCAAACTCGGTAGCGTCGCCCCGCGCCTTTGTGGGGTAAACGGTGACAAGCGAGCCGTCGGCCGAGAGTATGTTCACAACATTTAAAAGCTCGGTTTTCATTTTAGCCTTGCCCGAGCAGGGGTTGACTATAAGAAGTGTTTTTCCCATAAATAAACAAAGCTCCTTTTATCTGTAATTTATCGGCATAGTGGCGGCGGCGTTTAATTCCGCTCCCGCAGTATTGCCGTCCTTAAATTCGTAATACGCCTGCACGCCCACCATTGCCGCATTATCGCCGCAATATTTAAGCTCGGGGTAATAAAGTGTAAGCCCCTTTTTTTCACATTCCGCTTTAAGCTTTGCGCGCAGCTCGCTGTTTGCCGAAACGCCGCCCGCAACCGCTATGGTTTTAAAGCCTGTTTTCTCGGCTGCGGCAAGCGTTGCCGATATCAGCATATCGCACACCCGCTGCCTTACCGTGGCGCAAAGCACGGGAACATCTATTTCCCCGCCCTTTTGCGAGGTGTTGTTTACCAGGTTCATAACTGCGGTTTTAAGCCCCGAAAAGCTGAAATCAAACTCGCCCGTGGAAACGTGCGGGTGTGGCAAGGGGTATTTCTCGGTATCCGCCACGGTAGCGGTTTTATCAAGATTTACGCCGCCGGGGTAGGAAAGCCCTAAGCAGCGCGCCGCTTTATCCATGCACTCGCCCGCCGCGTCATCCTGCGTTTCGCCTATTATTTTAAACTTTGTATAATCGGTAACCTCTGCTAAAACCGTGTTCCCGCCCGATACCAAAAGGCAAAGAAACGGGGGCTTAAGTTCGGGGTGCGAAATGTAATTCGCCGCTATGTGCGAGCGCAAATGGTGCACGGGTATCAGCGGTTTACCAAGCGCCATTGCAAGCCCCTTTGCAAAATTCACGCCCACAAGCAGCGCCCCTATAAGCCCCGGGGCAAAGGTGACCGCCACCGCGCCAATATCATTATACCCTATATTCGCCGCTTTCAGCGCCTCGTCTGCCACGGCGGATATAGCCTCGGTATGCCGCCTTGATGCGATTTCGGGCACAACGCCGCCGTAAATTTTATGCTCGGCTATTTGCGTAGCTACTATATTTGAAAGAACTTCCCGCCCCTCGGTGACCGCCGCGGCGGTTTCATCACAGGAGCTTTCAATAGCTAATATCTTCATAAAAGAATTAAAACCTCTTTGTCATAATAAGCGCGTCCTCGCGCGGGTTGCGGTAAAAGTTTTTCCGCCGTCCCTCTTCCTTAAAGCCTGCTTTTTCATAAAGGGCTATTGCATTGCTGTTCGATACCCGCACCTCAAGGCTTACAAATGCAAGCTTTTTTTCCTGCGCCAGCTCAAACACCCGCTTTATAAGCGCGGTGGCAACACCCTTTTTGCGGTACTGCGGAAAAACCGCCACGTTGGTAATATACCCCTCGTCAAGCACCGGCTTTATGCCTATGTAGCCGAGCAGATGCTCCGCGTTTTCGGCAACGAAAAATTCCGTGCCGTGCTCTGCCGCCTCGCGTATGCTATCATTACTCCAGGGTTCTGAAAAGCAGTCCTTTTCAAGCTTTGCCACAGCTGCCGTGTGGCGCTGCTCCATAGATAATATTTTAAAATCGGCAAAAAAGCCGTCGGCTATCAGCTTATCAATCGCCGCGAATATTTCATCACGGCACTTTCTGTAAATTTCAATATCCCCGCCGTATGGGTCGGAAATGCCGCCGCCCAATAAATACAGCTTTCCGCCCTGCACTCCCGCGCTTAAAAGCGCCGCTTTATGCGAGGGGGAAAGGCATATAATTTTATCTGCCGCCGTTATATCCTCTGCGGTTATCTGCCTTGATATATGCCCGCTTATATCTATTCCCTTTTCCGCGCAGGCAATGCGTGAATTAGCGCTTACCCCCGCGCCGTTCGCCGCAAGACCGCGGCTCTCCACGGTAACGCCGGGCAGCTGCTTTGAGCGTAGATACCCCTCTGCCATAGGGCTGCGGCAGGTGTTGCCCGTGCAAACGAATAAAACCTTCATTTAAGCCTTCGCCTCTAACCAAGTTTTTCCAAAATGCGCCTCGGCGGTAAGCCTTACCGCTAAATCGGCGGCGTTTTCCATTTCTCTTTCAAGCAGCGTGCAAACGCCCTCGGCGTCCTTTTCGTCGCACTCCACAATCAGCTCGTCGTGTACCTGCAAAATAAGCCTTGCCGTGGGAAATTCGTCTTTTAAGCTGCGCGATACCTTTATCATAGCTATTTTTATAATATCCGCCGCCGTGCCTTGTATCGGCGCGTTTCTTGCAACCCGCTCACCGAAAGCCCGCATATTTCCGTTTGAGTTTGAAAGCTCGGGTATATAGCGCCGCCTGCCGTAAAGCGTGGTAACGTAGCCGTTTTTCTTTGCGTCCTCAATCGCTTTTTCCATATACGCCGCAACGCCGGGGTACGCCGCTAAATAGCTTTTAATGTATCTGTCCGCCTCAGCCCTTGTAACGCCTATATCCTTTGAAAGCGAAAACGCGCCTATGCCGTACACAATGCCGAAATTAACCGCCTTTGCGCGGCTGCGCAGCTCGGGGGTTATCATATCCTGCGGCAGCCCGAAAACCTGCGAGGCGGTAACGGTGTGAATATCCGTTCCGCTGCCGAAAGCGTTTATCATATTCGCGTCCCCCGACATACTCGCAAGCACCCTTAGCTCAATCTGCGAATAGTCCGCGTCGCAAAGAACTCTGCCTGCGGGCGCGTTAAAATACTCGCGCAGCCGCCTGCCCTCCGCCGTTCTTACGGGAATGTTTTGCAGGTTCGGCTCAAGCGAGCTTATTCTGCCCGTGCGCGCCTCTGTTTGGTTAAAGGTGGAGTGTATTCTGCCGTCCTCCGCTATGCAGTCCTGCAAGCCGTCGGCATAGGTGGATTTAAGCTTGGCAAGCTGACGGTAGTTAAGCAGCAGCGATACCGCAGGGTGCTCGTTTTTAAGGCTTTCGAGCACCTCTGCGCCCGTGCTGTACCCGCTTTTGGTCTTCTTTTTGGCGGGCAGCCCTAACTTTTCAAAAAGCGCTGCGCCCAACTGTTTGGGGGAATTTAAGTTAAACTCATACCCCACAAGCGAATATATTTCGCTTTCAAGCGATTTTATGCGGGTATCAAGCTCGCTTGATAAGGCTTTAAGCCCGTTTACGTCCGCCGAAAAGCCGCAAAGCTCCATTTCGCCGAGCACCCTTGCCAGCGGCAGTTCAATTTCATCAAAAAGCTTTTTTTGCCCTGTTTTTTCAAGCTCGTTTTTTAGCGTATCGCAAGCAAGCGAGAAAAGGCAGGCGTTTTTAATAAATTCATCCGTTTCGCCCTCAATTTCAGGCTCATAGGGCGCGTATTCGGCAATTATTCTGTCGGTCGCATAGGAGGAAGCCGACGGATTGCAAAGATACGCCGCCAGCATTGTATCAAAGCACACGCCCACAATATCGGGGTACTTCTTGCTTAAATTTTTAAAGTCGTGCACACGCTTTTTTATGCCGCTGTCTTTAAGCAGCTTTTCAAGCCCGCTGTCGGAAATAACCGTGACCGTATCGCCCGATACCGCCGCGATTTCTCCGTCCGCAATATATATATCCGCCTTCCCCTTAATATCGGCGTTTTTTATGAATTTAAAGCTTTTTTTATCCGATATATCAAGGCTTAACTGCATACCCGAATTATCTGGCTTCAGCCCCATTTTTTCCATAAGCTTGAAAAATTCGAGCCGCGTCATAAGCCGCGCTAATTCCGCGTCGTTCCGCGGTTTTATTTTATAGTGCGAAATATCGGTATTTATGGGGGCTTCGCGGCAAATAGTGCCGAGCTCGCGGCTTAAATACGCGCTCTCGCGCCCCGCCTCTAACTTTTTGCGCACGCTCTCCTTAATATCAAGCGTTTCAAGGCTTTCGTAAATATTATCTATGTTGTGAAAGCGGGTTATAAGGTCGGACGCGGTCTTTTCGCCCACGCCCGCCACACCGGGAATATTATCGGACGAATCCCCCATAAGGCTTTTAAGCTCTATCATCTCGGGCGGGGTGAGCCCGTAGCGCTCAAAAAGCGCCGCTTTATCGTAATTTATAATTTCGGGCTTGCCCATTTTGGTTGCGGCAAGCAAAACCCTTGTGGTATCTGAAACCAGCTGTAATGAATCGCGGTCGCCCGTGGCTATAACGCACTCGTCCCCGCTCTTTTCGCAAAGGGCGGCAAGCGTGCCTAAAATATCGTCCGCCTCGTAGGTCTCGCACTCTACGCAGGTATAGCCCGCTAAGGTAAGCCACTCCTTCATTATCGGCATTTGCTGCGCCAGTTCTTCTGGCATACCCTTTCTGCCCGCTTTATAGTCAGCATATTTTTTATGGCGGAAGGTTGGGGCTTTAAGGTCGAAAGCCACCGCTACGCCCTCGGGCTTTTCAAGCTCTGTTAATCGGTTCAATATATTTATAAAGCCGTACACCGCGTTTGTGTAAGTGCCGTCCTTTGCGGTGAGCAGCTTTATCCCGTAAAACGCACGGTTTATAATACTGTTGCCGTCAATCGCAAGCAGCTTCAAGGCATACTTCCCCCTTTTACATATATGGAATTATTATACCATTATTTAATTGCTATGTCATCACTTTTTTTAAAAATTCATTTTTTCTTAAAAAATCAAAATTTTAAAATTAACAGTCGGTTCAAATTTATTTCGGCATTTTATGGTAAAATATAAAGGTGAAATTTAATTAAGGAAGTGATTATATGAGCGGAAATAACGGCTACGCGGGTAACGATATAACTCCCGAAATACTTAAATATTCGTCCCTCTGCACCGATAACTGCCGCATTGAGCCGCAGTTATATATTGAGCATAAGGTTAACAGGGGGCTGCGAGACTTAAACGGTAAGGGCGTGCTTACGGGGCTTACCGAAATATCCGAAATAGTCTCAAAAAAAGTTGTAAACGGCGAGGAAATACCCTGCCGCGGCAAGCTTTATTACAGGGGCTACGATGTTGAGCAGCTGGTCGCCGGCTTTATAAAGGACGGGCGTTTCGGCTTTGAAGAGATAGTGTATCTTTTGCTTTTTGCAAGCCTGCCTAACGCAAAGCAGCTGAAAGACTTCTGTTCCCTGCTGTCATCCTACCGCACCCTGCCGGGCTCGTTTGTAAGGGATATTATTATGAAAGCGCCCTCCGCTAATATGATGAACTCATTGGCGCGCAGCGTTTTAACCCTTTATTCTTACGATACAAACGCCGAGGACACCTCTATTCCGAACGTATTGCGCCAGTGCTTACAGCTTATTGCAAGATTTCCGCTGCTTTCGGTATACGGCTACCACTCGTACGACTATTATCTGCGCGGCAGCAACAGCTTTTTCATTCACGAGCCGCGCGCGGAGCTTTCAACCGCCGAAAATATTCTCTATATGCTCAGAATTGACGGAAAATACACCCCGCTTGAAGCAAAGGTGCTTGACGCGGCATTGGTGCTGCACGCAGAGCACGGCGGCGGTAACAACTCCACTTTTACCACCCACGTTGTGTCTTCTTCGGGAACGGACACCTACTCCGCAATCGCCGCGGCGCTCGGCTCGCTTAAAGGGCCTAAGCACGGCGGGGCAAATATAAAGGTCTGCGCTATGTTCAACGATATAAAGGAAAACGTGCACGACTGGAACGACGAGGAGGAAATATCCGCTTATCTTAAAAAGATACTCCACAAAGAGGCGTTTGATAAAGCAGGGCTTATTTACGGCGTGGGTCACGCGGTATATTCGGTTTCCGACCCGCGTGCCGAGGTTTTCAAGGGCTTTGTAAAGTCGCTTTCCGAGGAAAAGGGGCTTGACCGCGAATACGCGCTCTATTCCGCCGTTGAAAGGCTCGCCCCCGAAATAATAGCGGGAGAGCGAAAAATGTATAAGGGAGTCAGCGTAAACGTAGACTTTTACAGCGGCTTTGTTTACGATATGTTGGGGCTGCCGCACGAGCTTTACACCCCGCTTTTCGCAATAGCGCGTATAGCAGGCTGGAGCGCCCACAGAATAGAAGAGCTGCTGAATGCCGGAAAGATTATCCGCCCGGCTTATATGAGCGTTCAGCCGCACCGCGAATATTTACCCTTAAGTGAGCGGAAAAACGGGCTTTAATACTTGACAAATCGCACAGTTTGCTATATTATTATTTGAGGCAAATACTTATTTGGAGGTAACCGTTATGTCAATCTTGATAACCGGCGGCGCCGGGTTTATCGGCAGCCATACCTGCGTTGAAATGCTTAACGCGGGGTACGATGTTGTTGTGGTGGATAACCTTGATAACAGCAGCAGCGAATCCCTTTCCCGTGTTGAAAAAATAACGGGAAAAGCAGTTAAATTTTATAAGGAAGACGTTCGCAACAGGGAAGCCCTCCGCAAAATCTTCACCGAAAACGATATTGAGGCGGTAATCCATTTCGCCGGGCTTAAAGCCGTAGGCGAATCGGTGCGCGAGCCTATTATGTACTACGATAATAACCTTATAAACACAATAGTTTTGCTTGAAACCATGAACGAGTTCGGCGTAAAGAAAATTGTATTTTCTTCCTCTGCCACCGTTTACGGCGTTGCTACCGAAATGCCGTTGGTTGAGGGTATGCCGCTCGGCGCTATAAACCCCTATGGCAGAACAAAGCTGTTTATAGAGCATATTCTTTCGGATTTATATGTTGCCGATAAGGACTGGTGCGTGGCGCTGCTGCGTTACTTTAACCCGATAGGCGCGCACAAGAGCGGACTTATAGGCGAAGACCCCAAGGGTATACCGAATAACCTTATGCCCTACATTTCGCAGGTTGCGGTAGGCAAGCTTGAAAAGCTGCACGTTTTCGGCAACGACTATAAAACGGTGGACGGCACAGGCGTGCGCGATTATATACACGTTGTGGATCTGGCTCTCGGTCACGTTAAGGCGATAGACTGGGCGCTTAAAAATAAGGGCTGCGAGGCGTTCAACCTCGGCACAGGCAACGGCACGAGCGTTTTACAGCTGCGCGACGCATTTGTTAAGGCAACAGGCGTTGACGTGCCTTACGTTATAGACCCGCGCCGCCCCGGCGACCCCGACGAGGTTTACGCAAACGCCGACAAGGCTAAAAAGGTTCTCGGCTGGACCGCGAAGTACGGCATTGAAGAAATGTGCGAGGACACCTGGCGTTGGCAGAAAAACAACCCCAACGGCTTTGAAAAATAAAGCACGGACAGACGGTCCTTTCAGTCTGTCGATAAACCCCAAAGTCTATTTTTGCGGCGTTCACGCCGCATCTCCGTTTTTCCCATGCCTGCGCGGCGGAAAAACACCTTGTAAGCGAAAAATAGCTTAAAAAGCTATTTTTCAAGGGCACTGGGGTGGTATTGGCGGG